>JAQBWV010000010.1 GCA_027624335.1 Planctomycetota bacterium | reverse complement strand
CGGAAGTACTGGCTCGTGAGTTTCTTACGGTTACCGTCGATCTCACAGGCGAAGCACCCGAAGAAGTCAACCTGCTCTACACAACGGCGGACCAGCAGTTTGTTGATGAGTCCATGCTGATGCACGAAGTGGAAGCGGGCCTGAGACGCTATCGCTGCATCCTGAAAGGGAGCGCCGGCGAAGGGTTGTTGCAGGGTCTTTCCTATCGGATTGTCGCGGGTGACGCGACGACGCGAACCTACAACGTGACTGTGGCTCAACCGCCCTCAGCAACCGTGGCGGCTTTGCGGTATACGTTTCCCGATTACATGGAACTGCCGCCTGATAGCCCACACGGTTCGAATATCGATACCTGGGAAGGGACTCGAATCGAAATTGAAGCGACGGCGAACATGCCCGTCGAATTTGCCTGGTTGCAGTTCTCTGAGGAACCGAATTTCCCGGCTCGCTGTGAAGAAATCCGAATGAAAGTGTCGGACGACGGAACCAGCCTGTCGGCGCTCTGGCAGCCAATCATTCGAGACGACCTTACCTATCCGAGATTTTATCGCCTGCAATGCAAGACAAAGGGTGGCGCGATCGACCCCGCGCCAGCCGTCCATTCGATCAGGATCAACGCTGATCAGAAACCGGAAGTTTCGTTAATTCAACCGACTGATAATCTGGACGTCGCTGCGAACGCAATTGTGCCGCTGATGATTCAGGCTCGCGATCCTGACTTTCGCCTGAGTCGTGTTCTGCTGCGTATGAAGAATGGAACGCTGCCGCTGCCTGATCGGGTAGTTTTCAAAGGTGCCGACGAGGAGACGCGAATTCTCTATGACCTGAGGATCGCGGATCTCAACGTGAAACCGGGTGACGTCATCACCTGGCATATCGAGGCTCGCGATAACCGGAAAGTTGATACACCGACGCGGACATTACTTGATGCGAATCGCGGCGTGAGTCCCAGTCTGAAGTTCGTCGTAAAGGCTCCGGTCTCTGAGGAAGAGGCACAGCAGCAACTCCAGCTCGACAAGCAGACTGCCAGGGAGAAGCTGGACGAACTCGATCAACAGGCCGGATCAGCCAATCCGACGGCTGTCGAGTCAGAACCGAGGACTGCGGATACTCGGTCGGATGCGCAGAACGATCCGTTGACTGAACCGAATGAGCCCCGGAAGAAACCGGATGATGCCGATCCGTCGACACCTCCGTCAGAAGAACCAGAAGCAGACAGCTCTAAGGGAAGCGGTGGAAAGTCGGGAGAGGACTCAAAATCACCATCCAACGGTACGGGCGAAAACGGAGACAGTCAGAAAAACGGAAGCTCGTCGAACGCTGCTGACTCGAAGGCTGACTCCCAGGCATCCAGAGAGGACGGTTCGAGCACCGAATCACAACAGGCGTCTGCGAAAGATGGTCCTAAGAAGCCTGTCAGCAATGACGGTTCGCAGGATGACGAGGTTCTACGTGAACTGCTACAGCGCTCTCGTAAACCGCAATCCAACAACGACGACACTGATGCCAACGGCAACAACAAACCGCAGGGTGATTCACCCGATGGTATCAAGCCGGCGGACGATCCGAAGACCTCTCCGCAGAATCAGGATGATTCTTCCGCAAGCGGCCCGCCTGGTGAGAATCGCGACAATCCGGATCCAAAGGCGGGGGACGAGACTTCCAATTCGGAGACAGAATCCAAAACCGAAGACGGCAATAAAGATAAACCGGGCACCGGGAAAACAGAGAAACCTGTTGAGGGCTCAGCAGAGGATCCAGCAGAACAGGATCCCGCTACGAGCAAGCCACCTGGCCAGGGCAGCGAACCTTCCGACACTGAGAAGGGAGACGGCTCTGAAAATAAATCCAACGAGAACAAAGCCGACCCAGAGAAAGTTCCATCGGAGACTTCTCTGCCAGATCAGAATGCCAAAACAGAATCGAAACCGAGTGAGAGCTCTGGCACCGATCCAGCAGGAGAGCAGCCGACTAAACCGGGAGATCAGCCGAAAGATCCAGGCGAACAGTCAGGCAATCAGCCTGGGCAGACTGCTGAAAAACAACCTGGCGAGAACACGGAATCCGCAAAGCCTGGGGACACTTCAGGCAAAGGTTCGCCAGATAAATCGTCAACAAAGCCCGAGCCTTCGGTGCCGAATCCCAAAGGAGAGTCGCCAGGCGACGCCAACCCGGTTCCCGCATCGAGTCAAAAGCCCTCGGATACAAAGCCGGAGAGCGATGGTTCAGGCGATACCATCGAGCCTGGTTCAGACAATGGCAGTAACGCCTCGAAGTCGGATCCGTCCGGCAAGGGTGGCGATGCCAGCAAGAGCGGTAGGCCTGGCAGCGGCACAAAACCAGGCGATGGCGGTCAACCAGCAAAGGGTGGTCCAGCAGGAGCAAACGGAGATCCATCCAAAGGCGACCCGACGCCTGTCAGTTCAACCTCTGACTCTTCCGGCGCGGATAGTGGCAACAAAGGCGCACCGAAAGGTGCAGCCGACAGCGGACAACCGGGCAAGGGAGATCCGAAGGCTTCGCCAGAAGCTGGCTCCAAACCCGGTACTGATCCGGCATCAGCCAAACCTGGTGAGTCATCGTCAGAAGGTCAGCCTGGCACTAAGTCCGAAAAGGAAGACAGCAGGAACGACGGTCAATCTGGAAAGCAGACTGGGGGCAAACCAGAACCCAAAGCAAATCCGGGGCAGCAGAAATCCGGATCTGAGCCTGACGGCGGTCAGCAGCCAGGAAAATCTGATGGAAAGTCTGGGAGCGGGCAATCCGGAAATGGATCCCCAAACGGCGGCAAGGGAACCGGGCAAAGTACCGCTGAAGGTGGCAATCCCGGACAAGGGACTAGTGGTTCCACACCTGACTTCACTTCAGATCCCGGTGGAGATTCGGTTAATCGTCCTGACGAAAACGCTGATGCCAGCGACGCGGTTGCACGTCCGAATTCCGGCGCCAACGCTTCCGACCCGAACCTTCAGGATGCCGACAAGACAAACCTCGAAGACAAACTGAAGGCATCGAACATGGTCCTCAAGCGTCTTAAAGAAGAGCTGGATCGAGGTGATGTCGACCCTGAACTTCTTAAGAAGCTTGGCTGGACGGAGAAGGACATGCAGCGATTCGCTGACCGCCTGGAACGACAGCTGGTACTGCCAAAAGCGGACGATCCGGGAGCAGAAGCTCGACGTCGACAGTTTGAAGAAATGCTTCGGTCAGTTGACCTCGACTCGTCCGGCAGGCAACAGGACGGAAACTTCCGCGACCAGAAATCGACGAGCAACTTCTCAGACCGACGCCTCGCGGTGCCGCGAGAGTATCAAGGAGCCTACGAAACCTACCTCAAGCGACTTGCTCGACAGCGTCGGGGAGTATCGCCTTCCGATTCGAAGTAGTGATGTCGACAGTGTTGTTGAGTGTCGCGGCGGGTGTCACTGTCAGTCGAACAAGACCTTGGATGTCACGAGTCAATGGTCCGGTGAGACAGTCGTTCGAAACTCAGCGGTGATAACGTGTGTTTTCTGGCTTCGATTTTTGAACATTCGTGATACCGAGAATCAATCGATGGTCATTCGCAATTGACGTAATTATCTCAGTCGTTCAGATCGCGTGCTGATCGCCGTCGCCTGACTGCCCGCTGATTGCTGCTGCGGGGGACTGTAGTGTTTCCGTGATCCGGATTGCTTTCTTGCCACGATAGACGCCAGGCACTCCACGAAAGACCGAGCGTCCGTCGATTGTGAGATCCGCTCCGCGATCGGACGCGGATTCCGTCATGATGATGTCGCCGACTTCCAGATTCATGAGATCTGCTGTTGAAAGCCTGGTCTCAGCAAGTCGCACGCTTAGTTCGATTCGCGCAAGCGACAGACCAGTATCAAGACTCAACTTCTGGGCAGCATTCAGTTTCGTTTTCTTGTTGGCGCCCCAACTGTCCGTCGACAGTTTGCTGGCTTTAGATTCGATCGTGTTAAAGGGAATGCAGAGATTGAGAATTCCACGAGAGTCAGACAGAACGATTTCAAAGCTGATCAACACGACGACTTCGTTTGGCGGAACGATCTGAACCAACTGAGGGTTGCTTTCCACCTGAACCACTTTGAGCTGCAGGTCGCAGATGTCGCGCCAGGCATTTTCAAGTGCTTCAATGATGAGATCGGTAACTCGCGTGGCAAGCCGCACTTCAATTTCTGTCAATGGTCGCTGAATTGGTCCATCGCCGTGTGTATCGCGACCGCCGCCAAGGAGGCGATCGACGATCGGAAAGACGATTGACGGATTCAGATCGAGAATGATCTGCCCATCAAGACCTTTGGACTCGACAAGGCTGAAACAGGTCGGATTCGCGAGGCCGTAGACAAACTCACTGTACGTGAGCTGGTCGACGCTGATCAGCTTTACTTCGCAGATACTTCGCAGCATTGTGCTAAGTGCGGCACCAAGTTCGCGGCTGAAGCCTTCGTGAAGCGTATGGAACGCTTGCATCTGCTCCTTAGAGACACGTTCCGGTCGCTTGAAATCGTAGACGGAAATCTGCGCAGTATTATCGGACTGCAAAACGCCATCGGATGCCTGCACACCAGAATCCAGTGCCGCCAGCAAAGATTCGACTTCTGATTGACTGAGAACGTCCGCCATCCTTGGCTGCTCCCACGATGAATCACCATGCCCCGCCAGTGTCGTGACAGACCACGCAGGTCCTGCTCACGAATAAATAGAAAGGCGTTTTGTACTGTCCGGTGTCTTCCTGCCTCTGTTGACTTGAACGATCTGAAGTCGATTAGTTCAGCGAGAGTATTGGCTCTGTGTCACCGCACTTGTCCGTTTCCGTGAACGACGTATTTGTAGCTGGTCAATTCGCGGAGTCCGCACGGGCCGCGTGCGTGAAACTTATCAGTGCTGATTCCAATCTCAGCCCCAAGGCCGTATTCGCCACCGTCGTTAAATCGAGTACTTGCGTTGACGTGAACTGCCGCCGAATCAACGGATGCGGAAAACCTGGCTGCTGCCTGAAGGTCGCGTGTCACGATCACATCAGTATGGTGCGAGCCGTACTCGTTGATATGAGAGATGGCCTGCTCAACGTCGTCGACAACTTTCACGGACATGATCAGATCGAGAAACTCCGTATGGAAATCTTCGTTAGTCGCGGCTGTCGACTCCGGGATCAACTCCCTCGATTTCGGACAGCAGCGAAGTTCAACACCTGCAGCTTTCAATGATTCCGCGATTGATGGCAATAGCTCGGCAGCGATATCGCGATGAATGAGTAATGACTCGGCGGCGTTGCAAACACCTGGTCGATGTACTTTGCTGTTGAAGGTAATGTTGCGTGCCATTTCAGGATCAGCGGAAGCGTCAACGTAAACGTGGCAGTTGCCGTCGTAATGCTTGATCACAGGCATGGCCGCTTCACTTGCAACTCGCTCGATCAGCCCTTTACCACCGCGTGGAATGGTGACATCAATCATGTCACGAAGTCTTAGAAACGCTCCGACGGCTTCTCGATCTATCGTGTCGACCAGCTGCACAGCGTCTTTCGGCAGACCGACTTCTTCGAGTGCTTCGACCAGCAAACTGTGGATCGCATGATTACTGTGAAACGCTTCTTTGCCGCCGCGAAGAATGACAGCATTGCCACTTTTGACGCAGATAGCGGCGGCGTCGGCAGTTACATTCGGTCGTGATTCGAAAATGAAAAACACCACGCCCAGTGGAACTCGAACACGTGTCACCAGCAGACCATTCGGGCGGACATTGCTCTCAAATATCTCACCAATTGGATCAGCAAGTTTCGCGATTTCCTCCATTGCAGACGCGATGCCTTCAATGCGATCTTCGTCCAGTCGCAAACGGTCTATTTGAGCCTTCGTCAATCCAAGACCAGAGGCGGCTTCAACATCTTTTTCGTTTGCATTGAGCAGCGATGAAACGTGATTGCGGAGCAATTCAGCAGATCGTTCGAGCCAGGCATTCTTCTGCTCACCACGAGCGACGGCCAGCATGCGAGCGGCGTCGCGCGCTCGGAATGCCCATTCCTTCGCGTAGTCATTGAAATCGGTTTGAGTCGAATTAGTCATCGCTGGTCTTTGTACGGTGATGTTTGCTGGCCGGAAACAGCCGAAAACGTTGCAGTTTTCCGCAACTCCAAGCCTCAAGAGAGTATCCGGCAACAGCTGAAACGTGTCAACGTGGCTCAAGACTCGCCATTTCTGGAGTGTCTGCTGGACACTCGCCGCAGCCAGGAGCCTGTCGGAATGCCGAGTACAAACGACTTTTCTTTACAGGTTCCAGGCCAAAAGCCGAACGGACTGAGACTGTATTGCAGGCCGCGATTCACTCTCAATTGCCCAAATTCAAAATGAATGCGGGCTCGATCCCTGTCCTGCTGCAGATCGCTTCTTAGAATGAAGTCCCTAACGCAGAGTCGGCGTCGGACTGGCATCGCTGATATTCGGCGATTCAGCACTCAGTGTCCGGGAAATCACGAATCCGTTCGACGAACACTGATGAAGTTTCAATTTGAACGGTTCTTTCCGGCCAGTTTCATTCAATTCAAAACAGCCAGACTTATCTAAAGGGAGACGTTATGCAGGGCAGCCAGAAAGTGATCGACGCACTCAACGCCGGTCTGACGATCGAGTTAACCGCCATCAATCAGTATTTCGTTCAGTCGAAGATGTGTGCCAACTGGGGACTGCATCGACTGGCCAAAAAGCACTATCACGAGTCGATCGGAGAAATGAAGCACGCGGAAATGCTGATCGACCGAATTCTGTTTCTGGACGGAGTACCAGAAATTGCTCGCTACGACGTCATTCGAGTTGGAGCTGACGTACCAGAGCAATTTCAGTACGACCTGGAACTCGAATCTGGAGGAGTCCGTGCCTACAACGACGCTGTCAACGTATGCCTTGCTGAAAGCGATGGAGGCAGTCGTGAGTTGATTGAGCGAATTCTGGTCGAGTCGGAAGAGCATGTCGACTGGCTGGAATCCCAGATCGACCTGATCAGTAAGACGGGAATCGAGAACTACCTGACATCGCAGATCGGCGAGGATCCAGAAGGGCACTGATTCGCGATAATCTGTCGGATCTGCCGGTGACAGGCAGTGCATCCAGTACCTGCCCCTGTGCTTTTCATGATGCAACGGACCGTCGAGGCCGCAATGGCTTCGGCGGTCGTTTCTATTTCGTCACGACTGATTTGAAGACAGTGGCAGACAATCTGACCAGTGGCTGGATGTAGAAGAGCTGACATCAGGTTGCTCGCCCACTCTGAAAGGAATTTGACGGGGACATCGATAATAACAATCGGCATCCGCAGGCACTAAAGATGAGACTGAGTCTCAATTCCAAGGCCTCATAATGACTCGGCAACGAGTCTCCGTCAAGTGTCCAGCTATCCAGGACTCAAATTCAGCAAGACCTCATCGGTAGAGTCGTTCGAACAGTCTGCTGCTGAATACAGTCGATGCCGCAAGTAATGAAGCGTGGTTAGTTGACCAACGAGTTTCCATCAGACTGTTCGGATCGGTAAGTGACTGGGTCAAAATTAACAAGGTGGCCATCACGGAATACCAGAATCAGGCTTTGGCCATTACGATCCTGAGCCCACTTCCAGGCTTCATCGCCGCTCTGATAGTAGCCCCCGCCTTTTTTGACCCAACTATCGTCGTACAGGCGCTGCCCTCTTTCGCCGATGGTGCGACTGACTTCCGACACTGTCATCCCTGAATGGAGCCGGTTCGCAAGAAGCCATTTGAGCTCATCCGGGTGCCTGGATTCCTGATATTCCAGGCGATGCGTTTCCTCGTCTCGAACACCCGAATTCGAATCAAAAAAAGCACTCAGATCAGGCAACTTTGCGACGGTGAACGTTCCACAGCCAGAAACTGCAATCAGAATCAGCAATCCATACGCTGCCGAATATGAAACAGATCCTCGCCGAAACATTATGACACTCCATTTGTCGTCGATTCGAAATCCTGCCGTTTCTGACTGAGGCGGTCGTTGCTCAAGACTGCCTGGCCGAAAGATCGTACGTGCCCTCTGACCGAGATAATAGATGTCACGCGCAACGTCTTCCAGATCGAGTTACGACGGACGTATCGATAAGGCAAGCGCGAAGGAATCTGCAGATCAATCGTCGCAGTCAGCCCCCTTCCTGGTACCAGGCAGGCTCATTCGGCACTAACGCGTTGCTTCTGCAGATCTTGCGTTGATATAGTCGATTGCAGATATTACGAGAAAGATGGTCTTCAGATCCGCTGTTCTACAGTGGTGACCGTTCCGTCTGGACTCGAACCCCACTCGGATTCTCTCTTCGGTTGAGGTCCGGAGTTACTGGTAACACCTCAAACTGTCCACTCAGGACGACGGAGCTTCTCCGATGAGCACTCCTCGACTTCACGTTATGCGACGCTCAGGACAGTGTCTGGTGGCAATCGCCATGCTATCCGGAGTTGCGGCAGCCCAGACTGTCCAGGCGACTCGCGGGTTTGACATCATCGCGAAGCCAGTCGCCACCGGCGAAGAGAGGCAGTCGCAATCGAATCTCTGGATTTTCGAACTGCACGTCAAGACGCTGCGAATGATCGAGGTAGAAGTTACCGACCCACGAACCGGCACCAAACGGCCCGAGCTGGTCTATTACCTCGTGTACCGGGCAATCAACCGCGAGATCGACCGTAAGACGGACAATGAAGATATCCGCCCGGTCAACGATCTGGGTGACAATCCGGTTCCGGACCTGTTTGTTTCTGAAATCACACTTGTGACCAGTGACAATGGGACACGGACAGTCGTGAAAGACTCAGTGATCCCGGAAGCACAAATCGCGATCGGTCGGCGCGAACGGTTGCGGTTGTTGAATTCCGTTGAGGCTGCTCAGCCGATTCCCGCTCCAGTTCCTGACAATGCAGAGGACCCCGAGTCGTTTTACGGAGTCGCTATTTTCAGAAGCGTTCCGGCCGACACCGATTACTTCTCGTTGTTCCTGTCGGGATTCTCAAACGGCTACAAACTGGTCAAGGGACCTGTCGACTACGATGACCTGAAGCAGTTGGCGGCAGACGGTGAACTTCACGTGAGCGATCAGGTATGGAATGGCGATCTCTCTGTCGAGTGGCGTGCGTCCGCTCAGGTCGGGGACCTGCATCGACCGAACAAGTTCCCGCCCGACGGAGCGTCCAGTCAACAGTGGTATTACACCGTGACGAATGATCGTGTCGATGAGTCGGTGACGGTCTGGCGAAAAACTCTGGTGCAGGACTACTGGCGACCGGGTGACGCGTTCGATCAAAACGAACGCGAGATTCGGACAAAAGGACTACCACGCTGGATCTACCGTCCCGACGACCTCAAAACTGCACCACCGAGTGCAGTACAGACTGCATTGCAGCTCCCTTAGGAATCGTCCCGAAACGGGAGATGACTGCGGAGATTCGTTCGCTAGACTCCGCGACGAATTTTTCCACGGCGTCTGTTCGCGAGCTGGCTGGCTCGATTCGTCGGGACGGTTCTGTAGCGGACGCTTGACTGCCAGCGTCTGCAACCTTGACGTCGACTCACCACGGACGGATGGTTCAGATATGGAAATCATTCAGGCGATCATCCTCGGCGTCGTCCAGGGCGTGGCGGAGTTTCTGCCGATCAGCTCGTCCGGCCATCTGGTGATTGTTGGATCGCTGCTGGACACGGCTTCGGGGAACTCGGCTGACGTTGCCAGCAAGTTGCAAATGAACGTGGCACTGCATGTCGGAACTCTGTTTTCGATTCTGATCGTCTATCGAGGTGCCGTTTGGAAGCTCAGGTTGCAGCCGAAGGTCTGCCTGCTGATTGTCCTGGCGTCGATTCCCGCAGCACTAGTCGGACTGCTGTTTAAGGACTGGTTCGAACAGATCTTCGGTACACCTCTCGTCGCCGGAGTCGCTCTGTTCGTCACTGCCGGGTTGCTGCTTGTCGGGCAACGGCTCGAACGCCATGAACTGGACTATGACCAGCTTTCATTCGGCCAGGCAATCATCATCGGACTTTTCCAGGCAGCAGCGTTGATTCCCGGAATTTCACGTTCTGGCAGCACGATTTCCGGTGGACTGGCGCTGGGGTTAAAGCGGGACGCCGCCGCTGCGTTTTCGTTCCTGATGGCGATACCCGCTATTAGTGGGGCGGCACTACTTGAACTGAATGATGTCGTGTCCGGAGAAGTTGTGGTCGAAGACATAGCTGCGCTGCTGGCAGGTGGAATGACTGCGTTCGTTGTCGGCCTGGTGACGCTTCGCTGGCTGGTGTCTCTGATCGCGAAAGGGCGTCTCTACTGGTTTGCGTACTACTGCATTGGTGCAGGAACAGTGACGGTCGTCTGGCAACTGTTCTCCTCGGTCACGGCGATTTCGCAGTAGTCCCAAGCCCGACCTCGCACCATAAAGGGCGATACAGAGTGATGTTTAGTTTCACTTCGGAGCACACAGGGTGAGTATCGGACTGGTGCAAACTGAGTCGGGAGTCGTGCTTCCAGTGAAAGCTCAGCCCGGAGCCAGGAAGAATGGTTTCACAGGTGAGCACGACGGAATGCTGAAGGTTTCGGTGACTCAGGCCCCCGAGAAAGGCAAAGCCAATAAAGCTCTGGCGAAAGTGATCGCTCAGGAATTGAAACTCAGAAACTCACAGATTGAGCTGGCCAGCGGCGACACCTCTTCATTCAAAACGTTTCTCATAACAGGCGTGGCGATCGATGAGCTACAGCATCAACTTGATGCCCATCTGAATCCTTGACCAGACTTTGGTGACGTCCGGTCACAGTATTCGGATGGTGTTTTCCGCTTTGCTTCACGCACCCTGCACCATGACTCAGGTGTACGATCAAGTTCTTCACTGAACCTGACTCAACGTTCTGGCGATCTACTGTGTCTTCACGCTGCAATCACGGCCTGAATCTACTGGTTGTTGACAGGGTGAAATGGGAGAAATACGATGGCTTACCTTGTCTTCAGTCTCTCCCGTCAGGAGAGACGTGTTCCGGATGTTGATCAAATTCGGGACGATGTATCTCAATTTTATTGCTGGTATTGCGGCGACAATTCGTGCAGTTTTCCGCCAGTCCGGACTTGTGTTTGATCTGAATTGTGACGCTGGTTGATAGCCTTTCTGGCACTCTGCCTGTCAGTCTGTTTCAAGTTGGGCAGGCGAAATGTTGCGCTGTCGACTACCGTGCGTGTTTATCGGCCTAAGGAGTTTGCAGAGTTCATGTCTCAGGCGCCGCCCGTACTAAAAGCTCCCCCGCAGCCAGTAATGGGAACTACCCAGTACGACAAAGCGTCGGCCGGGATGATCGCTGCTGTGGCCGGGTTGCTTGGTCTGACGGCTCTGCTCGTCGCCGTCTGGTTTACAAACCTGATTCCAGCGCCTCCGGAACCGGTTCCCATCGAGATCGTCGAGATGCCAGGCGGCTACGAAGACGGTGAGCCTGACGAGCAGTTGGAACTCGAATCTCCTGAAGAAGAAGTGCCCGATCCAGCGATCGCAGAAACGACGGACGATCAAAGTCAGATCGAGGAAATGCTCGAAACGATTGTCGAGCTCTCGGATTCAGCCAGCCAGCAGGTTGAAACGATTCAGTCGGAGTCGTCACAGAACTCCGGGAAGGTCGGCAGCGCCAGTGGTTCGGGCAAACGACCGCTCGGAATGGGCGGTGGAGGCAAAGGCGGATTTCCTCGCGAACAGCGATGGATGATCAAGTTTGACGACGGCGACATTGACACGTACGCCAAGCAACTCGACTTCTTTAAGATTGAGCTGGGAGCGTTGTTTCAGGACGGTCGACTGGTCTTTATCAAAGACATGTCAAAGCCAGCACCCACTAAACGCGAAGTCAAAACCGGAAGCGGCGAAGAGCGCCTTTATATGACCTGGCGAGGGGGAACCCGAAAGCAAGCCGACGCCGCGCTGTTTCAGAAGGCTGGCATTCCGGGGACTCAGAACGCGATGCTGATGCACTTTTACGATCCGGAAACCGAGCAACTTCTTGCTCGAACTGAAATCGCTTATCGAAATCGTAAGTCAGCCGAAATCCGTCGTACTTACTTCAACGTGAGGAAAGACGGACCCGGATTCACGTTTGTCGTCACCAGTCAGTCGTATCTTCGATAGACCGCCTTCGATCGCGTTGATTGTCTGGCAGACTGGATCAGCCGCATCTCCGCCACTCAGCATTGATGGAACGAAATGGAACTCACACAAATTCTCGTCTGGATCGGCAACGGGATTTACGCCTCGATGGCGGCCGTTGCTCTTTATGGCGTGTTTACGTTGATTCTTCTGGCTCGAAGAATCACTCAGAAGCGATTCACTGGTCCGGCCGTCGCTGAGGAGTTTCTCGATGGCGTGCGAGACAGCATGAACAATCAGAATTACGAGGAAGCTGCTGACCTTTGCGACTCTCCGAATTACTGGGCGAAAGCGATTCCTCAATTGATTATGGTCGGGCTGGCGAACCGGCAACGGCCGATCAGCAAGATCCGTAAGACCATGGGCGAACACTTCGATCGTGAGATCCAGGCAGATCTCGATTACCGGGTCTCGTGGATCAATACCGTTGTGAAAACCGCTCCGATGCTCGGTCTGCTGGGAACGGTGACAGGGATGATCGCGGCGTTCGGAAAAATTGCATCCGCATCGAAAACCGGTACTGACCCCAGCGCTCTCGCCGGTGACATCAGTTTCGCACTGTTCACGACGGCGATGGGTCTGATGATTGCGATTCCTCTGGTGATGGGTGGAGCGTGGATCAACGTACGGATAGGAAAACTGCAGGACGAAGTTCAGCAGTACCTGGGTGTCTTTCTGGAAGACCTTGAAGCAGCCGTTGCCAAAGCTGGGAGACGCTGAGCATGGCTAAAGGCTCGCTCGGTGGTGACACCGGCTTCAAAAAAAAGAAGAGCAGCAAGGACGAAGCGGAACTCGACATTACTCCAATGATCGATGTGACGTTTCTGCTGCTGATTTTCTTTATGGTCACATCGACGATGGACGACCAGAAGCCCGCGAATGTTCCACCAGCCGTTCACGGCGTTGGTGCCGAGACAAACAGTGCGACCATCGTCTCAATTCTTGCCGATCCTGGTGGCGGTCCCGCGAGAGTTATCATGGGCGATGGTTCGGCTGGTGAAGAAGCTCCGAATCTGGAACTCGTCAGACGCTATGTGCAGGCAGGTTTCAACGATGGAAAAGAGCTTTGCATTGTGAAAGCCGAACGTGACGTGAAACAGGGGAAGGTTCAGGAAGTCCTTAAAATCCTCGCCGAAATCGAAGGTCTCAGGTTCGCCGTTGGTGTCCAGGATCAATAGTCAGAGAGGATTTGGATGCCAATCAAGTTCCGCTGTCCGAAATGCAATCAGGCCTACAGCATCAGCAGTAAGAAAGCCGGCACGTCGCTGACCTGTCAGAAGTGCGATGCGAAGATGCGGATTCCGGCGATTGAGCCGAAGGAGAACAGCACGCGAGTGTCCGAACCCGCAGCAGAGCAGCGGGCATCTGGTGCGGTAGTGGACGATCAGCCTGATCTCGCGTCTGCCATGAGGAATCTGCTGGACGACGACGTACAGAAGGAAGACGTTTTTGTTGACTTGTCTACCGACGAAGTTCAAGACTCGGCGGCCGCCGTTGACGCTGTGTCAAACGTTGCCTCTGGCGCAATCGTCAATTCTTCTGGTCCAGTCGATACAGATGACGATCTGGCCGCAGTGCTGGCGTTTGAAGACGCGATTGATGAGGAAGAAGGACCTGCGACAGGGCGACTCGCACCACTGCCAGATGAACTGTTTTCCGAGGAGGACGAGGAAGAAGACGGTGCATGGGGCGGCGGACGAACGGTTGATGACGAAGAAATGGATCTCACACCGATGGTCGACGTCACGTTCCTGCTGCTTATTTTCTTTATGATCACGGCGTCGTTCAGTATCCAGAAAACGCTGGAAGTCCCGCCGCCGAATCCGGATGAAAAAGGGGCATCCCAGTCACAGACGATTAAGGATATCGAAGAGCAGTCCGTGCTGGTTTACATCGACTCGCGAAACGTCATTTCCGTGGATGATGAACCGCTGAGTGATCCTGGACGACTGGCGGATATTATGCGGTCAAAACGAATGTCCGAGGTGTTGATCACCGCTCACGAGAATTCGATGCACGACATGCTGGTGAAAGTAATTGACGCCGCGAACGAAATCGGAATGCAGAAAATACGGGTCGGGGTCACGAAGGGATCTGATTGACAACGTGACCACAGGCCCTCGCGTCAGTCGCGTTTCGAGAACGGCTGACTGCGATGCGGCGTCGGCCTGGTTACGTGGCGCGGGGACAGGGTACAGGCTGGTACATAACGGCTTACATTGAGAAAGACTGGACGATGGCGAAAAAGGACGGCCCGGACTGGCTCGACGAAGACGATCTTTTCGAAGACGACGATATCTTCGAGGATGACGCAAAAAGCAAGCCTGAGAAGCCACGCGACAGTTCCGGCAAGGGAGGTCGCGAACAGAAACCTGTACAGACATCGGGAAGTGGCGAACAGCAAGGTGAGCAGGAAGGCGAAGCTGGCGGAGAGAAAAAGCAGTCGCTGGCAGCGAGACTCGCCGCCCGGCAGAAGCGACCGGGTGAGCAGGAAGTTCTCAAGTCGCCGTTCGTTTTGAGTCTGGCCGCCGGAGCCGTCGTTCTGATGGTGGCTGCTGGAGCCTTCTGGTTGATCATCGGTCGCGACACGGTCGCGAAACGGTTCCAGGCGGTTGATGATGCGATCGCCGAGCAGCGTTACAACCAGGCAATCACCATGCTCGAAGAGATTCTGCTGAATCATGGCCGCGACCAGTACACCGAACGAGCGACTCTGACTTTGGCAAAGACGCGGGTCGACGAACAGATTGGCGGTTCAGCTCCTGACTGGGAGAAGGGTCTGGCAGCGGTTAACCGCTACATTGATGATTGCCGGGATCTTGAGACCTACGCCGAGCAGTTTCCGATGCTGGCAGGCTTTGCAGAAACAATCTCGCTGGGGGCTCTGGAGTCAGCAACCAAGAGCAAGAATCGAAAGCTGCTGGATATCTCCGAAGAAGCTGAGCCGAAGATTGATCAATTCAGCGACCCGGACAAGCCACCGGTCGAAGTCCATCAGAAGATCAAGCTTGCCCGCGAAAAGGCTATCGACGCGATCCGCAAGTACGAAACCACTCAGGCAACGTATGAAGAGATCGCTAAGTTTCTTGAAACCGGACGTCCGATCGAAGCGTTGAAATCGCGGCGTGGACTGATCGATCGTTATCCGGATTTATTCAATGATTCGAAACTGGCTGTCCTACTTGAGCAGACGCTTGAAACTGAGCGGGGACTGGTCACTTCGGAAGAAATCGCCAGACCGGCGTCCACAGAAGATCACGAACTTCCGGTTCCGCCGCCGTTGACTCTCGCCCTGCATACGCGAGCCCGAACTGAAGAAAACAGTGAAGGCCGAACAGTCTTCGCCATCGCTCAAGGTTGTTGTAGCGGTGTCGACACGGTGACGGGCGATCCGGTCTGGCGACGCGCCATCGGCCTGGACACGCCGTTCTTTCCAATCAGCGTAGACACGACCATTCCGGGGCTTGTGCTCTTTGACACCGTTCATCAGGAACTGGTCCTTGTTAACCGACTGACCGGCGCGTTCGTCTGGCGGCAGCCACTTGACGAATCTGTCTCCGGTTCGATTCTCGCACACGACGGTCAGCTTTACGTTCCGACGCTGGGCAACCACCTTTACAAGATCGACCTGCAGTCCGGACTCGCGACGACCCGACTGACATTCTCGCAGGCAGTTTACGCTCCACCGGTTCTCACACGAGATGGTCAACACCTGATCGTGTCCGGTAACGAAGCAGTTTCGTACACGCTGTCGACTCGTCCGTTGGAATGCAAACGCGTTTCGTTCACAAAACAGAAACCGGGATCGATGGATGCCCCGATGATGGCCATGGGCGATCTGGCGCTCATGATCGAAAACGACCAGGCAGGAGCAGCGGTGTTGCGTGTCCTGGATACCAGCGATGCAGAAACGAATCTGCCGGAAGTCGCCTCTGTAAGACTGACCAGTCATGTGCGTGACGCGCCGATCCTGCGTGGAAATCGGCTATATGTTCCGGCTGAGGGCGAGCAATTCAATGTGTTTACGGTCTCCGACGAGCCAGATAAGGAACCGCTGTCAGTCATCGCCAAGCCGCCAGCTCAGTCGAAATACGAAGGCGCTGTTCATCTGCGTGCGGGGGCCGACGACCTGTTCTGGTCTGCCAGTGACTACCTTCGTCAGTTTCAGCTGACGCAGGATGCTCTTCTCGAAGATCAGAAGAAACGCATCTATCTGGGAGCGTCAGCTCAGCCGATTCAAAGCATCGGTCGAAATCTTTTCATTGGTCGACGACAACTCGAAAGTGACGCCGTTTCGCTGACGCAGGTCGACGGCGAAGCCATGGCGAGTGAATGGCGAACCGTCCTTGGTGGGGGCATCCTGGCGCTTTCGAATGCTCGGCCAGACACGTCCGTTTGCCTGACTCGTTCTGGAGACTTGTTTCAAGTCGTCGATACCAGCATCGACGCTGGCGGTTTTCTGTTCAGGGCAGAAGGTACGCTCGACCTTTCAGAGGGGCTGACTGAGCCACTTCGAGCGACTGTTCTGCCTGGAGATCAGATTGCGGTGGTGAGCGGTGGTACGAAGCCGCGAATGTGGTTTATCAATCAGGCTGGCAAAGCTGGGCAGGAGTTCCCGTTGGATGGCATCCCTGTCGCCGATCCCGTTCCAATCGCGGGTGGAGCGGTTGTGGCTCTGCCAACGAAACTGAAGATTCTCGGTACCGCGTCAGGCCGTGTTGAAGACTTTCTGGGAACAGTTGAAAAAGGCGAAACGCCGCTTTGGTCAACGATCGTGGGGCTCGACGAAAACCACGTGCTTGTGATCGACCTTGCAGGGAAAATCACTCGTCTGCAGTTTCGCACCAGCCCGTCTCCGCACCTTCAACAGGTTGACAACGTCGACGTCGGTCAGCCAGTTGACGTGCATCCGATTGTCCGAAACGGTCGAATGTACCTTGCCGACGCCGGTGGAAAAGTTCAGATGCTGGACCTCGTCGGTTTTGAACGCCTGGCAGAAGTCACTCTGGACGCACCGGCAGTTGGAGTCATCGGACTTGCCGGCAACCACCTGCTTGTCGAAACCTCACGAGGGCAATTGCATTGTCTGAATACCGAAGGCAAACTTTCGACGTCATGGTCGATGGACCTTCAAGGAGACCATCTGACGGGCTCGCCGATGGCCGAAGGCGACTTGATTCTGATCGCCACGATGAACGGCAAAGTGATGGCCATCAACGCGGAGAGTGGCAAGGCCATCAGGACCCTGCAGCTTGATCAACAACTGGAACACGGCCCTGTCCGCGTCGCCGGCAGGCTGGTCGTCACGTCAATCGACGGCAGTTTCTACCGGATCGACTCGATTCTCGGAGGGAACCAGTGAGCCGCAAACTGTTTCTAACGCAATTCGCGCAACCATCTGATCCGCGTTTCGAAACCTGCGTCGGTGTCCTCCAGTTCCGGACTGTAATTCTGGCGGCTGTTCTTGTGGCAGGACGATTCAGTTACGCACAGGACGAGAACACTGACCCGCCGCTGCCGCTGCTTGAGTCAATGGAAGTTCCGTCCACCGAACAACTACTGACGGGCGACGAGTTCGACTGGCTGGTACTGAAGCCGGACAACCGAGTGCTTGTTGTGCAGCCAGTCTATCCACGCCCGCACACGCTGGAGAAGATGGCAGAGAAACAGGAAGCACTGAAGAGTGCTGCCACTCGTCCGAAACGCGAAGCTGGAGAATCTGCTACCGATTATCGGGACCGCATCGACCAGTTGCTCGACGAAGCTGAAAATCTGACCGTCGTGCTTCCGGATGACGTCTCTCTGGCGAGGACGGACTCGGCAGCCGAATATAAGTTGAACGCGAAACGTAACGTCGATCGAGTTATCCATCACGAAGATTTGATGCTCAAACGAGTCGACCTTCAACTGAATGAAGGACTGCTTGAAAAGGCATTCGAAATGCTGCTCGTGTTGCAGCGGCGGTATCCGGACTGGCCTGGGTATGCGGAACGTCGTAATCGACTTGTCTTCGAGGAAGCCAAAAAACGACTCGCAGCAGATGACCTCGAGGCAGCGCTGGCGTTCTTTGAGGAATTATTTGAGCTGTCGCCAACTCATAGTGGCCTTCGAAACGGAATCGGCACCGCGATTGAGTCGCTCGTAAAACGAGCTGTTGAGGCGGAAGACCTGAGACAGGCTCGGTACTACATTTCGAGACTTCAGAAGACGGACCCGGAACACCCAACCGCGAAACGCCTGTCCGAAGAATTCATCGCGAGAGCTGGTGGTTTGTTGCAACAGGCTCAGGAAGCACGCTCGGCGGAACAGCACGAAATCGCGCTGGCGCACACCCTGACGGCAGCGCGAGTCTGGCCGAGCCATCCGTCGCTGCGGGGCATCTTCCGGGCGACAGCTATCCGCTATCAAATTCTGAGCGTTGGGGTCTATCGATTCCCTGGAGATAAAACTTCCTTCTTTCTCCCAACGGCTGCCGACCGACGCCGCGATTCAATGCTGACGACGGAACTGTTCGAAGTTCGCAAAATCGACACCGCTGCGTTTTACGAGTCCCGATACTTTGAGGAGTGGACGCCGACTGATCTGGGACGGGAAATCGTTTTTTCGCTGCGCCCGCGCAGAGCAAGCTGGGAATCGAACCCGGTCCTGATCGCTCCTGATGTCGTACGAGCCATTCAGGACCGCATCAGACCGGCATCCCCTCGCTACGACGAGCGGATGTCGACGTTTATCGAATCTTTGCGAGTCAATTCTCCTCACGAGTTTTCGATTCGCTTTTCATCCGTGCCAGTGCGGCCACAAGCTCTTTTTCGATTTCCTGTGCATGATCCGATTGCGGACCGTGTTGTCGATGCTACAGCATCTACCACGGCAGGGGCTGCCAGTGCTGCTGAGACCACTGCAGCAGGAGTACAGACGGAACCCGCAACTGCAGACATTGCAGCGAATTCGGTTTCACAGGGCGATGACAACAGTATTCTGTCACGCCGGTTCAGAATTCACGAAGAAACCGCAGACAAAGTTGTCTTTCGTCGAGTGATCCCTCAGCCGAAAACGTTGTCCCGATTCACGATCGCCGAAGTGATCGAACAGAAGTACGACGACCACAAAGAGGCCATTAAAGGACTACTTCGAGGTGATGTCTCCGTGCTTCCAGAGGTGCCGATCTGGCTGGCAGATCAGTTCGCACGCGACGATCGATTCTTTACTGAAACCTACGGGGTGCCGACCACGCACGTGCTGCAGTTCAACCCGGAAAGTGCACCACTGCAGGTTGCTGAATTTCGTCGAGCGATCGCCTTTGTCCTGGATCGTGAGAAAATTCTCGCAGATACCGTGCTTCGAGACCCCAACATGCGGCGCGGTCGAGTCGTGTCTGCACCTTTTCCTTCGACAAGCTACGCCTATCGCACTCAAACGAAGCCTCGACCTCACGATCTTTACCTGGCGTTCTCGCTCTTCACGGTTTCGAAGAAGCGGCTCGGAAAGGAAGTTCCTGAGCTAACGATGGTGTGTGAGCCAGGAGAGGTTATCCAGGCGGCTGCAGAAGCACTCGTGAAACAATGGCAGCGGATCGGTATCAAGGTTCGAATCGTTGGCCAGGATGAATCCCTCCCCGAGAACTGGGATATCGTTTATCGCACAGTGCGGATGACCGAACCGGTTACCGAACTCTGGCCCTTCCTGACGATGAAGCCGGATGCTCGGGTAGAAGATCTGGAGCACCTTCCCGACTGGTTGCGGCAGCAATTGATCGAACTGGAGCAGGCCGTCGACTTTAACTCGTCCGTCGAAATGCTTCATCGCCTGCACTTCCGCCTGAATGAGCTTGTGCACGTAATCCCGCTCTGGGAGATCGACGACGTGATCGTCATTCGAAACAACATTCAGGGATTTCCACCGGGGTTGATTCACCCGTTTCAGAATGTTGAACGCTGGATTGTTCAGCCCTGGTATCCCTCTGACCCGCTCTGAGTACACTCATGCTGCGACCTTACGATCTGTTGACCCTTCTACTGCAGCCGGTGCTGGTGCTCGTTGTCAGCACGGCGGTTGCCGGGGAGCTGTTTGCCCAGGAAATCGCCCAGCAGGCGGTGTCGCCGGAATCACAGCCTGCGGCTACGGACGTTTCTTCATCTGCACAAGCTGCCCCTGCCGATGTGCCAACGTCATCGGCAAACGAAGCCTCTGCGACGTCTTCACAGAGTGGAGATACGGAGGGCGCGACCGAAGGTCAGCCCGTCGCTGCGAAGCAAGCAGAATTCAAGTTGCCTCCACCTCCACCTCAGACAGGGCCCAAGGTTCCGTTTGAGATGCAGCGATACCAGGTTGAACTGCCCATCGTGTTTCAGCCGCATGCCAAACTCGGTAGTCAGGCTCGCAAATCGATACTCAGCGATCTGCAATCGTTAATTGATCGCAGCGTTGGTCCGATGTGGGATCTGCAGATTTCCGAGCCCGACTGGATCACGCCTCGCAGTAAAGCTGGCCTTGAGCGGATCACTGTGGAGAACCTCAAGCAGCGGGCTGTCGAATTTCGGTTTGCGACGGCAATCCGTGAGCAACTCTCTGTGTACTCCAAAGGTGCGTTTCCCGTTAAGTCGGACGAACCGTTGAGCGATGAGATGCGTATCGAGATTCGAGAGATTCTTGGCTCCACAGACAACGACAGCCGGCAGCCTTTGATCACATCATTGGTGCAGAAAATTGCCAGCGGGCACGCTGCTGCTGAGACGCAGATCGACACAGTTAGTGAGGTCGTGCACCTCTACCTGACTCCTGCGCCGCTCAACGTCGACAAGATTTTCCCCGTGTCGATAGAAATGCAGGGCGGCAGCTATGTGATCTGTGCTCGCGAATGGGATCGCGAATCGGAATTGCTGTCCTCAGTTCGCACACGAACAACAATAGATCGCCGGACCATCGCTACTCAAATCCTGCGGTTACTTGGTGAAGTCTTTCGTCCGGTTGTGCAGATTGACGAAGCTACCCCAACGTCAGCAAGAATTCGATTCAAGGCTGGCGAATACCCACCGGCCGACCCGGCGTTTGCACAAGTCACGAAGGGTTCGATGTACGTTCCCTTTTTCCGATACCTTGACCGAAACAAGGTCACCCAGAAGCTGCAGTTTCTGCCGTGGTCATACATAACCGCGACGGAGCCCGAGCGAATTCGAGCCAATTGCGTTCTGGACACGGGAGTCAAAACGCCGTTGGGAAGTTTCAAACGGCGGCGCATGGAACTTCGCGCGCTGGCGTTGAAACCGTACCTGCAGTACACGTCATTGACGCTGGTGCCGAAGCGCAATCGAACTCGCCCGCTGGTTGGTTACCTTGTTGCTGTCTACGACGAAATTCCACCACCGCCTCCGAAGTCGGACGAAGAGCCAGCAGAGGATGCCGCCGACCGACCGAAACCCGAGATATTTCGAAGCAACCGGTATGGAAACGTGACGATCCCGGTCGACCCGAACAAACCTCTGCGGTGGGTTTATGTGCGAAGTGGCAGTGCGCTTCTCGCCAAGTTCCCTTTGGTGGCGGGAGCCGAACCACAGATGATGGTTGAATGCCCTGACGACACCATCCGTCTCGACGTCGAAGGTCAGATCGTCCTGTTGCAAAGCCGCCTGATTGACACGATCGCGAAACAGGCAATGGTTAAGGCAATGCTTACCAATCGCACAAAGAAAGGCGAATGGGACAAAGTCGATGAGTCACTCGACGAGTTCGACGCTCTGCCAACCATCAAGAGTTTTGAGAAGATGGTTTTCGACATTCAATACCCGGCTTTGAAAAAGGCAGAGGCTCGACACGACAGGAGTTCAGAGTCGCGAATCAAGAAGCTCGGCCAGGCCGTACTGAAAGTCGCTCGCCTGCATCTGGATCAGGAAAAGATCGATGAATTCCGCGAGGAGATCATCGAACAACGTCGCCTCGAAAATCCAAACGCAAGTGATAGTCGATCAGCTCCCGGCCAACGTTGACGTCAGCCAGGACCATGATTCTCTGCAGGCTGTCGCCGATTAGCGCGGGCGATTCAGAACCGACCAGTCTGGTCGAGTTGCGATCGTTGGCCTGATCCTGCCTGAAGTTGAGAAGAACGATTCCCGCCCGGAGAAACCCTGTTCACGCGACGGGTTTGCTCTGCCTTGCTTTGCAGAGCCCCCCCCATATAATCCGCGCCCTTTCCGCACCGGTTGAAGGAATGTTGCACATTCATCGCGGCGGAGTCCCACCACATTCGCTGCAGCTTCCCACTGCTATTTGAGGTCACAATGATTGGGTGGTTTCTTAATGTTTTCCGGGCTGTCTACACAGTGCTCAGCGGCATGTGGGTCACCATCTGGACGATGGCTCGGACCTACCGACGACATACATTTGCTGAAACTTACGAATATCCAGAGAGCCCGGTTCCCGTGAAAGCGAGGTATCGTGGATTTCACCGCTTTGATCTGACCACGTGTATCGGCTGCGAAAAGTGTGCGGTCGCTTGCCCCGTCGACTGCATCTATATCGAGAAGGTCAAGAGTCCGGTCGGTAAGGGATTTCGGATCGATGGATTCGCTGTCGACTACACAAAGTGCATGTTCTGTGCTCTGTGCGTCGATCCTTGCCCGGTTGACTGCATCTTCATGGGATCAAACTACGATCTGAGCTGCTATAGCCGCGATGGATGTATTGTCGACTATGCAAAGCTCCCGCTACAGGTTGCGTGGGGACGTGCAACGCTCAACCCAACTGCCGTCGCAGAATCGAAAGTCCTTTACGAACCCGTCTGGGTCAAGGGTGAGGCGAGTCCCTTTGAAGCATAGACGGAGTGACTGATGGCTGCTGACGAGGTTGTGAAGCGTCTGTTTACGGTGGAAGAGGCTAACCAGCGTATTCCGCTTGTTCGTGTCATTGTGCAGGACATCGTCGATCTTTTTCGAGATGTGCAGCAACGGCGAGAACGACTCGGCAACGTCAAGCAACTTCGAAGTGACGGCACCTCGTCGAATCGCTTCTATTCGGAAGAGCTCGATCAGGTTGAAGAAGAACTTCAGAGAGATGAAGAGAAACTCAGCGAGTTCGTTCGGGAATTACACGAGCTCGGAGTCGAGTTTAAGGATCCGGTCCTTGGCCTCGTTGATTTCCCTGCTCAGATGGACGACCGCGTCGTCCACCTGTGCTGGAAGCTTGGCGAACCGAAAGTCCTGTTCTGGCACGAGCTTGGCGCTGGATTTTCCGGTCGTCAGTTACTGTCTACAGAATCAGTTGCCGGCGACAGTTCGAACACGGATGCGGATAAAACACGGTCCTGACACGTAGTCAGACCAGTCCACCAGGATAGCCTGCAGGGCAAATTGAATGTCTGATCTTGTTTTTCATATGGTGCTGTTCGTCATCGCTGGCACTGCCCTGGTGATGATTCCTTTGCTCATTGGTCGTCTTGTTCGTCCGACGTTGCCGACACCTGAAAAAGACGCGGTTTACGAGTGTGGCGAACCGACCATCGGATCGAGCTTTATTCAGTGGGATCTTCGCTTCTACACGGTCGCGTTGTTGTTCATTGTGTTTGACGTCGAAGTTGCCTTCTTCTTTCCGTGGGCGACATTGTACGGAGGCACGATGCAGCTTGCCGATTCTCAACTGGATGACGTTGGGAGACAGAACCTGACCGACAAACTGCTTAATCAAGTACCCGGCACGAGTGCTTCCACCGGTGAAGTGATCGCTTCGAATGACGCGTTTCAATTGGGTGTGCTGGCTTTCTCCGACATTCTGGTCTTCTTCGGAGTGCTGCTTGTTGGATTCGCCTACGTGTGGAAACGAGGCGATCTGGAATGGGTTCGAGCTGCTGTCAACACAGCCAGCCAGAGAGCCGTTCACGATCCTTAATCACCCTTTAAGCCAGAAGAGTCATCCAGGTATCGTGCCCGTTTGGGGCGTTTGACCGAATTGTGATTCGAGTTCCTTCTTTAATATCGCTGACCCAGCAGGCAACTCGCTTCGGCGACATTTCAGGTATTGACATGAATGCAGAAGAGATTCTGAACCTGCTCGTCGACGAGTTTGGTAGTGAGAGAATCACCGGCAGTAATCTGGCAGCGATGGATCCCTGGATCGAGGTTGCCGCCGCTTCGATTGAAGAGGTCAGCCGCTTCCTCAAGACGGATGAACGGCTTCTGTTGGACCACTTGAATAACCTCTGTGGAGTTGATTACTTCGAGCCGGACGAGAAAAAGGCGGCGAAGTTCGGCCACGATCCACACGTCGAAGTGGTTTATCACCTGTCGAGTTACACACACCGTCACAAGATTACCATCAAGGTCTGTGTCCCAAGATGGAAAGACGACCAGGCAGGTCAACTTCCGGAGGTTCCCACGGTTTCTGGTGTATGGAAAATCGCGGACTGGCACGAACGCGAAACCTTCGACCTGGTCGGAGTGAATTTTTCAGGACATCCCAATCTCACTCGAATCCTGTGTGCAGAGGACTGGGTTGGTCATCCTCTTCGTAAAGATTACGAGTTTCCTCTTGAGTACCACGGCATTCGAGGCAAGTAGTTTTCGACAGTCTGCGCGTTAAACAGCGACAGTTAATCTGACTGGATTCGTCGCGCATGTTTTGGCTGCCTCTGCAGGCGGTCAACCAGTTAATCATCACTCTCAGATTCAACCTGAACTGTGGACAGCAGCTATGCCCGTCACACTCGAAGACCCCCGAATTGTTGAATTCGATGTTCGCACGGACGAAATGCTCGTCAATATGGGGCCTCAGCACCCGAGCACGCACGGCGTGCTCCGCCTGCTGCTGCGGACCGACGGCGAGATCGTCAACGAGGTCACGCCCCACCTCGGGTATCTTCATCGATGTGCAGAAAAAATCGGTGAGAACTTGAGTCCAGTTCAGTGGATCCCCTACACGGATCGAATGGACTACCTCGCCGGGATGAACATGAATCTCGGCATGTCGCTGGCGGTTGAAAAACTGATCGGCATGGAATTGCCTGAAAAGGCGGTTGTTCTGCGCGTGTTGATCGCCGAGTTGAATCGAATCGCCAGCCACCTGGTGGGGATGGGAGCGTACGGTCTCGACCTGGGAACATTCAGCCCGTTTCTGTACGCCTTCCGAGAACGTGAAATCATTCTCGACCTCTTTGAAGAAGCTTGTGGCGCCCGGCTGACCTACAGCTATCTGACGGTTGGTGGAGCCACTCACGATCTGCCAGCGACGATTCCAATTCCACCAGGACTCGCGTCGCTGACTCACCGCAGTCCAAACATGAAACTGTCCTGGCTGGAAGCGGTCAGCATGTTCCTGGACTGGCTCGAGCCACGCATCAAGGAATACCACACGCTTCTCACGCGTAATCACATTTTCATCAAACGTACTGCGGGACTCGGAATTCTCGACCGGGAAACAGCAATCGACTACGGCTGCACTGGCCCAGTCCTGCGCGGAAGTGGCGTCGACTGGGATCTGCGGCGTGATGGCGATCCAATCTACACAAGGATGTATGAAGGATTCGATTGGAACGTTGCCGTTGCACCTTTCAAAGATGCCCCCAGAGAGGCTGTCCTCGGTGACAACTGGTGCCGATTCTACGTGCGAATGCAGGAGGTGACTCAGGCAATCCGACTGGTTCGACAGGCCATCGAGAAGTACCCGACTGCAAAAGGAATGCACCGCGTCCCGCACAAGATGGCAACCAAACTACCGAAGGACGAGTGCTACCTGGAAACGGAATGTCCTCGAGGCGCGATGGGCTTCTACTTCGTCGGTAACGGAGAAGTGAATCCTTTAAGGGCTCGGGCGAAGAGCTCGTGCTTCTGCAATCTGGCTCCCACCGCTGACCTCTGCGAAGGCTTCCTGCTGGCAGACATTCCCGCAGTCGTAGGCTCACTGGACATCGTGATGGGCGAGATCGACAGGTGACCATAAATTTCAGTATTCTGAAAGGTGACAGCAGGAGAGTATTTCATCCCCAGTGAGTTTTCAGGGAGCTTATGGAATTGCACGATACGTGAGAGGTATAGGCGACCGCCAATGGCAACACAT
Source organism: Planctomycetota bacterium (assembly GCA_027624335.1). Classification (GTDB taxonomy): domain Bacteria; phylum Planctomycetota; class Planctomycetia; order Planctomycetales; family Planctomycetaceae; genus JABMPE01. Next base: position 23,207 of record JAQBWV010000010.1, on the reverse strand, counting down.
TTACCCGAACAGTCAACTGGGACACTCAGAGCGCCTGCTCAATCACCATTTAGGCGTGCCGCCAATCTTGACACGTGACTCCAGACGTTTGGTGATGTCGGAAGTATAATAGTTGAAGTGTGAGCGACGGCTCCGGTCTGGTTGTTTGATCTCAACGTGAGTCTTGTTTGTTGTCAAGGACGAGCGTTGCGACAGCTTCGATGAGTCGCGGTATGTTTGCGTGACGTCAAACTTCTCGGATACCGACTTCGGCTCTCAAGATTCCGGTAACGCACCAAGTTGTTTGCCCTCCTGATTGCCGCCAGAAGTCAGTGGTAAACATCGACCTCGTGCTTGACGTTCAACCTACAACTACGAATCGAAGGATCGAGCTGGAAATCAATTCCGCCTTCGCCCACCTGTGCCGAATTCGATTTCGAAAATGGGCCACTCAGAAAGGGACGTTGAGATTTCGAGTGACCGGTTCGATTCACAAATCTTCTGAGCTGGAAGAGCTGGAATTAGTCTCTCGCCCGAGTCGCCAACTCAGAAGCTATGCCAGTGAAGCGGAACTGGAACACTACGGTTGCGTTGGTTTTCGTGTCGTGTCCTGCAAAGTCGCCTGAGTATAGTGACGTCCATTCTGACGCTCGAATTGTCCTATTGGTATTAATAAGCCTCGAAGGGAAAATCAGCGCCGAGCGGCGGAGTGTTTCATGTTGAGCCAGGCTCCTCCCTCAACGCTACTGGCGACGCTTTGCTGTATGAAGAACATGCCTTCGACGCCGTCGTAGATATTCGGGTAGATCGTGTTGCGTTTTTCGAATGATTCGCCGGTCGCTCGGGCGACCATGTTGTCATACGCGAAGCGGTACACGTTGGCGAAGGCTTCGAAGTAGGCTTCCGGGTGTCCTGATGGCAAGTGGCAGGCGGCGGCTCCCGAAGCGTTCATGAAGGGAGCGTTCGGATCACGCGTGTAGATCAAACCTGGAACTGCTGAATCTGATGATTGTCTGAAGCCGATCAGCTATCTTTCGGGCGGTGGGAGTCAAACCGCCGATCGTGAATTTCGCCAATGACAATGACACGGAGGTCCCTATGTCGCGTCGATCGAAGCGGAAGAACCGCAGTCGTGTTTCAAATAGCCGGTCGCGACCGACCGGCCGGCCCCGGCCAGCAACAGACGAATCCCCGCTGCTGGCACGGCTCGACCTGGCGGCGGCCGAGCCGAATCCTGCGCACGCACTGGAACTGTTCCTTGCCGCTCGGGACGAAGCGCAGCACGCGGCGGCCGCGTCTGCCTTTGATGGTGCCGAGGGGCGTCTGTGGGACGTCCCCGATGCGCGGGGGTATCTGCGGGCTGTGTTCGGAGTCGGTACCTCGCTGTGGCTGCTCAACCGCATCGACGAAGCCGTCCCGCACTTTGAGGAACTGCTGCGGGCCGACACGGACGATCATCTGTTCGCTCGGTACTGGCTGGTCTGTTGCCGGCTGACGGTCGGTCAGGCGGATGATCTGGTGCCGGTCTTTGATCGCTATGACGAATCCACAGCCCTGTGGCGGTATGCCCGAGCTCTGTGGACGTTCGCTGTTCAGGGCGACACTGACGAGTCGCGGCGTCTGGTGCAGGAAAGTCGGCGTCTGAGTTCGCGATTCGTGGACTACGTGCTGGGCGACGACGTGGTGCGGGCCGACGTGCCGGTTCGCTTCGGACGTGGTCAGAATGAATCGCACAGCACCGCCCGGCTGCTGCTGCCTGCGTGGCGGTCCGTGCCAGGGGCGATGGCCTGGATGCGACGTGTGCTCCGCGTGCGGCTCAGCGAGACAGTCGTGCTGTCCTTCCCGCTTGAGCAGTTGCTGGCACTGCCGGTGCAGGACTGCGTCTGGCAGGTGGGGCTCCGCGAACTTGAATCGGAAGGGCGGGACGACGGCGTTCCCTCATGGATTCTTGGTGTGGCAGATGTGAGCAACCAGAAGCTGCGCTGCATCACCGTCATTGAAGGCGACCGGTCAGCCGCGACCGTGTGGAATCACCTGCTGGCCGCGTTCCTGCAGCCCGTCGAAGGGAAACCGCAGTGCCCGGATTGCATTGAGGTGCCCAGTCCCCAATACCGACGTGAGTGGCGGACAATGCTGGACGCAATCGGTGTGGAGTGCCGCGTCGCGTACCAGCCGCAGCCGGTCACGGGGCTGCTGGAAGGGATGGTCGAACTGATGGCGGCGCAGCGGCTGCCGCAGCGGGATGTCGAATTCGATCCGCGGGACGTGCCCGCAGGCGGAATGACCTGGCAGATCGATTTCTTTCACCAGCCCACCGTCATCTCGAACGACGAAGTCGGCGTGGAGCGACCGTGGTGCGTGCTGATCATGGACAAGGCCACGCACGTCGTCCTGTGCAACGAGCTGTTTTCCGGGGAGCCCGTTCCGCAACTGCTGTGGGACTATGCCATGCGCGTGATGCAGCACGTGTCCGGGCGTCCGCAGCGGATCGAGGTGTCGGATTCAGACGGCTACGACTTTCTCCGCTCGCGGCTGGCCGCTGCGGAGGTGGACTGCGTGCTGCTGGACGAACTGCCGGAACTGCATGCCTTCTGTCTTGCGACCGCCTCCAGCTTCGGTGGACCTGGGAAGTGCGCCCTGGCCGACGGTCCGGATGTGGATCGCAGCCGCATGGAGTCGTTTTATTATGCGGCCGACGCGTACTTCCGTCAGGCGCCGTGGCGGCACGTGCCGGGTGAGGTGCCTGTCAGAATGGAAGTCGACGGGTTCGCACCGCGTTATGGCATCGTGCTCGGCCGCTCGGGTGTGACGCTGGGGCTGATTGTGCATGAGAGCCATCAGGCCGCCCTGAACATGATCCGCGGAACGCTGAGCTGGGACAGACTGTCGGGCCTGGGGGTCATCTTCGACGAGGAAACAATCATGGCTCCGGCGGACGTCTACCTTGTGGAGCGGAATGGCTGGCCGGTCTCCTGCCCCGAAGCCTTTCCGGCGGTCATGCGGTATCGGCCGGGACATGAGCCCGGCTCTCCGGCAGCCGAGCAACTGGAATTCCTGACCTGCTGTCTGCACTGTCTCCCCGATTTTGTCACCGGTGACAGCGCCGCGAAAACGTATCCGCCTGTGACCGGGGGACCGTCGCTGGAAACGAGTCTATCCTGGCCGTCCGAATTCGACCGGCCAACCCGTCCTGTGAAAGCGCAGGCCGCGCGAGTTCAGGCCAGCCAGCCCGCAGCAAAGGAGCATCCCATGCAACAGCCCCGCGCGTGTCAACATGTCAACCGTAAGGGCCAGGTCTACTACCTGCATGAGGGGCAGACAAAGAACGGTAAACCCAAATACTTCTTCTCCAAGCAGACCGAGGGGCATCTCTGCAGCGACATCCCGGACGGCTTCGAGCTTTATGAAAACGTTCGCGGCCAGGTGTTCTGCCGGCGCACCCAGCCGAAGCTGATCAACGATCAGGAAGTGGCCGTCGTCCGGGAAGCGATTCGGAGACACGGCAAACACTATCTGGCGGCCGTGGAAGTCAAGAAAAAGGACATCATCGTTTACGAACGCGAGCATCCGGTTCTGCGGTTCACACTGGAGGACGACACCAGGCGATCGTTTTCGATAGCGCGCTGGTGTTTCCGCGGGTCGGTCGATGACTGGCATGAGTTGTTCATTGGCCCGAAGCCGCTGGCAGAACTGGCTGACCGGTACTGCCGACACATCGGCGAAGACTCGTTCTACGAGCTGATGTGACGTCGGATTTGCCCGTCATCGGCATCAGCGACGGGCGGCGGGGTGTTTCATGTTGAACCATACTCCGCCTTCTTTGCTGCTGGCGACGCATTGCTCGATGAAGAACATGCCTTCGACGCCGTCGTAGATATTCGGGTAGATCGTGTTGCGTTTCTCGAAGGGCAAGCCGGCTGCCCGGGCAATCATGCTGTCGTAGGCGAATCGGTAGACGTTGGCGAAGGCTTCGAAAAACGCCTCCGGGTGGCCCGACGGAAGTCTACAGGCGGCCGCTCCTGACGCGTTCATGAAGGGAGCATTCGGATCTCGCGTGTATATCTGATGCGGTTTGCCATTCTGGCGAACGATCATTTCGTTGGGATTCTCCTGCCGCCATGAAAGAGCCCCTTTGGTGCCGTCGATTTCGATAAACAGGTCGTTCTCGCGACCGTGTGAAATCTGGCTGGCAGTGACGGTGCCCAGTGCTCCGTTTTCGTATCTGATTACCGCGTGACCATAGTCGTCGAGAGACCGGCCATCGACGAAGACTTTCAAGTGACATGAGATTTCCACAGGCAGAAGTCCGGTCATGTATCGACCGAGGTTGTAGGCGTGTGTGCCGATGTCGCCGAAGCACCCGGCCGCTCCCGATTTGGTCGGGTCCGTTCGCCAGGCTGCCTGCTTCTGGTCGTCTGCTTCGAGCCGGGTTCTCAGCCAACCCTGAATGTAGTTGGAACGGATCGCGTTGATCTCTCCGAGTTCTCCGCCGAGGACCATCTCGCGAGCCTGACGCACCAGCGGGTAGCCCGTGTAGTTATGCGAAACAGCAAAGACGACGTTTGTAGCTTCGACAGCGGTCAGCAGATCTTCGGCCTGAGCGAGGTCGAAGGTCATCGGCTTGTCGCAGATAACGTTGAAACCCGCTTCGACGGCGGCTTTCGCGATGGCGAAGTGAGTGTGATTCGGCGTTGCGACCGAAACGAAATCGATTCGCTGGTCAGCCGGGAGTGCCAATTCTTTTTCGATCAGTTCGCCGATGGAACCGTAGGCTCGATCTGCGGCAATGTCATAGGCAGGAGCCGACGCTTTGGCCCGTTCCGCGTTCGATGAGAGAGCACCGGCCACCAGCGTCGCCCGGTTATCGAGAACCGCAGCCGTTGCATGAACGCGTCCGATGAACGAACCCTGCCCGCCTCCCACAAGTGCCATCCTCAGTTTGCGATTCAATGATCCGTTTGTCGTTTCCATCGTGATGCTCCTCGGAGCGTTCGTCTCAAGGTAGTGTGTCGTTTATTGGGCTCGCGTTCACGTGCCTCTGACCGGGCAGCTTACGTCTAGAGAAACGCAGGTTCAATCAAACCGATGGAGGCCGCGAGACTGAACGATCAATCAGCACGTCAGGCACGGATTCCACGCGAGGAGACAAATCAGGCATCTATCGAAACGGCACAGACACCCGGGGTCTCATGCCTGTTCCTCACACCATTATTGAGGCCGGTCCGAATCCGCTGGTGTTTCATCAGAACGCCCCAAAGGATTGGCTTCTTCGAACTGTTCCTGTTCCGCTACGGATTTCTGGTGTTCTCGGTCGCCTCGTCGACCGGCGTGGCGACGGTCGAGTTGTTCGATGTCGTCCAGGTCGCCGTAGATGATCAGCGTGTCGGTTGATGTGATTCTGTCGTCGCCGCGAGGTGTGCCGTGGAATCGGCCATCGGTCGTGCGGATGCCGAGGATCAGAATTCCCTCGTCGGACAGACGCAGTTCAGACAGTGGTTTATCGACCAGCCAGTCGCCCGCTTCGACCAGCATCTCGGACACGCCGTAGCCGCTCGACAGCTCCAGCAGCGACACATAGTCGCGGACATCCAGGTCCGTGAACTTTTTCAGCGCCCAACCGATGATGCGGTTCAGACGCCTCTCGACCCAGCGACTGGTAAAAAACAGCCAGAGCAGTACCAGGCCGACAAACAGCATGGCGACGATAGTGGCCTGCTGTGAACCGCTCGCTCCGGTCGTGCTGGAAAACGACACCATGATCGTGGCGACGACGGTCGCCACACCGATGTTTCCCAGCAGCATCAACATCATGATGATCTGCCGTCGCACGGGATGATTGACCGTGTTTTCGGCTTCCGTGGTCGTGTAGCCCACTCCTGTGAAGGCCGACCTCGCCTGAAATTTTGCAGCTTCTCGAGACATCCCGGTGAAGACCAGCGCCATGGCCGCCACTCGAGTAATCAACAAAGACAACGACAGCGCTACCAGCAGCGACAGAACTCCGACCACCGCGTCACTCCTCAGTCCCTGATTCAGATTCCGCCGCAGACGCAGACGTCAACGATGCCGTCATTGATATCGACTGTGCAGGACCGCGATCCATCAACTCTTCTCGAATTTCTGCAGCGATTTGTCCGCCCTGCCGATCAAGCAGACTCACCACAACGGCCACTAGACCTGAAACGACAAACGCCGGCGGCAGTTCCGACAGAGCCGCAAAACTGTCTCCGACCACCGGCATTGACGGAGCGACGAACTTAAAGAACGGAACACTCGCAAAGCCAGCCAGCATCGCGGCCAGTGCGCCGCGAGCGGTGAGGCGCGACCAGAACAGCGACAGGATCATTGTCGGACAGAACGTCGCCGAAATCCCCGACCAGCCGAAGATCGCGAACCAGAAGACCGTCCGCCCTGGAACCAACGCCGCGACGGAGAATGCAATCAACAGAGCCGCTCCGGCGAGCGCGAATGTCACGACGCGACTGCGGCCCAGCAACTGCTCGTCGGTCATGTCGGGACGACGGACCTTCTGATAGTAGTCACGCACAAACGCGCTGGACGCAAGTACCAGCAGCGAGTCCACCGTCGACATTATGGCCGCCAGCACGATCGCCACGTAAATCCCGATCACCCATTCCGGAACGACTTCATTGACAAACAACGGCAGAACATCCTGGGCTCCTGCACCTAGATGTCGATCCGCCAAACGGTGTTGAATGTCGGGCAGCTTTGTCGGTGTTTTGTTCATTCTGCCCAGTGTGAGGCGTCAAGAGCAGTCTGTCATATTTTGAGCGGCTGTCCGGTGTACGTCCAACGGTAGGGTTTCGCCATCGTCCGGTTGAAGTAGTCGATGAAGTCCAACAGGCGTTGACGCAACGCGTCAAGTGAGGTGAACTCTCCTCGCTTCAGGACACGCCGCACCACCACGCTGAACCAGATCTCCACCTGGTTCAGCCACGAACTATGTTTGGGAACGTACACAAATCGGAGACGACGATCCGTCGATGAGAGAAACTCTTTGCGAGTCGCCAGCGACTTCAGGATTCCCGACTTTCCTTTGACACCCAGTTCATCCGCCGACAGTTTCAACTCTTCCATCGCCACGACCCACCGGACGAGACTCTCCGAGCCGTGCGTATTGAGCTGGTCCATGATCAGACGCCACGACGAATTCGGATGGAGCATCACGGTGCGTTTGCAGTGTTCCAGAAAGTCTTCTTCGGTGCGTGTCGGGCCGACTGTTGGAGACACTGACTCGCCGGTGACCACATTGAAACTGGCGATCAGACACAGCGTGCCGTGCCGGATGTATTCGAACTCGATCCGCTCTTCCTGACCGGGACGCATCTTTTTTTGGGAGCAATCCGCTCCAGAGCCTGGATGCCTGTCATTTCATCAATACACACCGTGTGCGTATCAAACTGAGCCAGCAGTTGGGGAGCCTGGAGGTAACACTCGCACACGGTCTGCACCTGCCGGTTGAAGACTTCCGGGTCGGCCTCTTTCGTATTCAACCAGTACCGTGATTTGTGAGGCTGCAACTGAGCCTCCGCCAGCAGTGTGCTCATGTGGCTGGTCGAAATCGATTTGACAATCCCGCGCTGGACGACCTCATCAATAATCTCACGCTGCGTCCAGCGAGCCACCGGCCGACCGGATTCTTCCACCGCCTCGCACGCCACAGCGAAGATCATCGTGAGCTGCTCGGCAGTGAATTCACACGGACGACCGCTGCGCTGTTCATCAGAGAGAACCTCTTCGATAGCACGTCTGAGATCGGCGGGCTCTTCGAGACCTTCCACCAGCGTGAGCCGATCAAACTCCTGCTGCCAGCGTCGCCGCCAGCGACCGACGGCATCGTGCCCCAGTCCCACGAGGTCTTCGATCTCCGAATTGAGTCGCCCTTCAAACCCGAGCAGAATAATCTGAGCACGTTGTCGAAGCTGAAACGCGATCGTGACGGATCGACTCATCGTCAGCAGAACATCCTGCTGACGTTCCGTGATGACCACCCTGGCTGCCTTGCCTGGCATGAGAGACCTCCCTGTCTCAGTTGGGGAAATACAAGCTTTGGGAAGTCTGACTCAAAATACCAATCCCAAGCGATACCGTTTGGCGGATCGACATCTAGTCCAGCAATCAGAATTCTCAATCGAGCCATCAGAATTGGTCCCTATCGAAATCGGAACGCTACTCAACCGAGAGGTCGATCGGTTTCGTCCCGAAAAATGCTGGAAAGGAATACAGAAATGCGTACGCATGTTTGACGTCGTGCAAAACGAATTCATACAGATTTTGCAACTCACCACCCATAGTACCGTCGTCATGAATTGCCAGCCAATTGGGTTGTCTGCAAACAGTTTCGGCCCGGCTGGTTGTCTGGGCAATCATCGAGCGACCGGAGGCGGCTTTCGGACAACATCAATCGAGAAATCGGGGAGCGGCTGACCTGCGACAAGCCGCTGGCTGAGCGTCAGTCGGAACGAATCTTTTCCGGTTTGGGCGTATGTCGATGTCGTGCTACCGGAGGAACCATCCGGCAGGACGGATGTCGCCTTAACAATCCAGCCAGCCTCGGTCCCTGTCCAGAAGCCAGAGCCAAAGCCCCCCTCAGAATCAAAGACCCATGAACGAATCTGCTTTCTTTGAGGGTCCCAGCCGATGCGTTGTGTGCCGCTCATGACTCGAACGGTAGCGACGTTCACGTTGAAGTTGGTGATGATGTAGTTGCCATCTGCGGACCATCGAATGGATGTCTCGGCGGTCGACTCATCGCTTTCGTCGACCCAGTCGCCAATCAGCCATTCCAGCGGTTTCAGACGGTCATGATTGCTGGCCGGTTGGCTATCGAGGTCACGGGCACTGGCAATCTGCCAGCGATTGTTCTTTCTGACATGCACAACGATGTAGCGACTGACGGTGACGCTTTCGTCAGAAGCATGTGTCACGGCTGCCGTGCCCTCTTCAATCGCCATCGAGTCGCCGATGAATCGCAGTTCGTCGACGTTGATGGCCAATCGAGTACCGGGCAGCGTCTTGAAGAATGCGGCAAATTCAGCTTCGATGTCATCCCGCCCCTTAAACAGTGTGCCGGCATCGTCCACGTATTCGCCATCGTCGACAAAGTGAGCCGCCAGTTTCTTTGCCTCACCGGCATTGAATGCAGCTGCGAAGGATTGGATCGACCTGACAATATCGTCGGTCGAAGTGGGCTTTGGATTCGTCTTTGGCTTGTTCTCCTGAGCCTGAGTAATGGCAACAGACAGGCTGCAGGTCAGGCCGAAAACGATCGTTAAAAGAATGCGACGAGATGATTTCATGATTCTATTCCTCAATGAGGATGACGTTGGTGAGTCAGGAACGCTGAGTGCCGTCTGGAGTGGCTCTCGCCACAATGTGGCGGCGATGCAGAAGAATCAGTCTCGCTCAAATTTAAGCGGAGCGGCCCCGGGATCATCTCCAACCTGCTGAAAGCTGAGTTGAGTCCCATCCAGACGGAGTTCTGCAAGCATCACTCCACCACCGTCCGGTTCCATCGCCAGCGTTGAGTCGTTGATAGCGTAGACGCCCAACACGCCCTGATCACCTTCTTTGGACGTGAACGACCAGTTGAATCGCCCGTCATCTGAAAGTTCGAGCTTGTATGCAGAATCTCCCACTTTCGCCGTCCAACGACCGATCAACGACTCCTGCTTGATTGATACGCTTCTGGCAGCAGGTGCCTCGGCTGCTTTGCTACCAGTTGCTGCAGTATCGCCGTTCGTCAGCTGACTCAACATGTGAGCCGAGACTGCATCGTCGGGTAATGCTTTGACGACCAGCTTCAACTCGCTTGCCGCTTGCTCCTCGTGTCCGCACGTCAGGTAGTGGTATGCCAGAACGAAGTGGCCCTCTGGAAGACTGGCGTGATCCCTGGACCATGATTCAAGGGCTCGCAATTCTTCCGTGTAGACTTCAGTGCTGGAATAGAGCTGACTCATGGTGGTCCAGTCCCAGCCGGGACCGACAGCCAGAACGGAGTGCAGGACTGCTGCGGCTTCGCTGTACCGCTTTAGAGCAAACAGAGTGAGGGCGCGGAATTCGTGAATGACCGCGTCGTGCGGCATCAGCTTGAGCGCTTCGTCGGTCTGCTGTCGGGCAGCGTCAAAATCGCCTGCCAGGAACGATGCTCGCGCCTGCTCAAATGCGGTCAGACCGGCTTCTGGAACATCTGCAGGTTTCGCAGGCGAGCTATCAGACGCGGGTTGTTCAACGACTACCTGAGGCTGCGAATAGTCGATTCCGCCGCCGGATGATGATTCGAAATAGTAGGGGTTCGCATAAGCTGACGTCCCAAACATGTAGGACATGGTGTTGGCACCCCACCAGGTCAAACCAAAGGCAGCCGCAACAGGATGCTCGTCCCACAAGTGGTGCCAGCCGTCGTGCCAGCATCCGTGATGCCAGCCGTAGTGTTGGGAGTAATTGTTGTCGTGCCAGTTTTGCCAGTCTTCTCGCGCCCCACCCCGGTAATCCTGCCGGTCTTCGCGATTCTGATTGCGATGCTCCTGCCAGTCCTCACGATCAACCTGAGAAAACCGATCCTGCAATTCCTGCCTTCGCTCTGGTGTATTCGCTCGACGATCAGCCTGTTGTTGTTGCCAGGCCTGTTGTTTTTCACGTCTGGCCGTTGGCGTCTGGTCGGCGCTTCCGATCTGCTGTCTCAGATTGTCGCGATTCAAATTCGGATATCGATCAGCCAATCGCTGTCCAGTATTGCCGTTATTAAGTCCCGGCAGTGTCGTTGTCGAGCGATTGCCCAGTCCCGGAAACTGACTGGTGTTAAGTCGCCCTGAACCGACTGAACCACTTCCGATCTGGCTGCTGCCCGAACCAACGCGAGATCCGCTCCCGATCTGGGGACGAGTACTACTTGAGCCAATGCCCGGACGAATCGATACACTGGAACGGCTTGAACCGATGCTTCCTGAACCGACCGGTCGCGACGAACCAGTTCCGATTCCGCTGGTGTTTCGGCTCGGCATTGAGCGTGACGGCTGATATCCGCCGCGCGAGATTCCTCCGCCCGAAAACCCGCGTCCCGAGAATCCGCCACCGGAAGGACTTCGTCCTCCCCCACCGATCGGACCACGAGCGGCGGTTTCCTCAGACAGTAACCCAAAAGAAAGAACCAGCGAGCAGACAACGAAAGAAACGAGCTTCATCGGTTCACTCCGCGGCCCGCGGGAGAATGTTGTGTTACCGGCGAAACGTCAACATGAGCGTCGCTGACTTGTTTGAGTACGAACAAAGATTAACGTAAGGCAGAACACGGTACTCACGTCATCAGAAGATTGCCAGCCGACAGACTGATGCACTCTCCACCCCGGTCGAGTAGCTTGCGCGTGTTTCGCTTCGACCAGGGAACTGGGATGTTTGATCCGCTACAGATGCCTCTTTCCGGGGTGCACAGCATTGCTGCCAGTGCCGGGACCGGGAAGACGTTTACCATTACGACGCTCTATCTGAGGCTGCTGCTGGAAGGCGGTTGCTCCGCGGATCAGATTCTTGTCACGACGTTTACCGAAGCCGCGACGTCGGAACTGCGGGATCGATTGCGCAGCCGACTCAATGATGCACTGCAACTACTGAGATCGTATTCCGAACAAGCCGACGCAGAAATTGCTGGCCGGACAGGTGGAGCCGATCGACAGCTCGTCAAGCTGCTGCAGCAGGGCGGAGCGTGGGCCGAGGACTCTGCATCTCGCGCGGTCGAGCGGCTTGAAGATGCGCTGCTGAGTTTCGACCAGGCGCCAGTCTTCACGATTCACGGATTCTGCAGCCGGGTATTGCAGGAGCTGGTCTTCGAATCCGGCACGCGATTCAACGTTGAGCTGGTCGCTTCACTCGATGAGCACATTCAGGAAGGCATCGGCGACTTTGTCGCTCGATCCTGGACGACCAGAGATTCGCTGATCGAACGCTGGCTGCCGCTTACCGGTTCGCTTTACGCGAAGATTCAGAAAGTCGTCAACACAGCGTTAAACAATCCGTCTCTGGCCATCGTGCCGGACGGTGACGAACTTGACGATCTGTTGCATTCTGACTTTCTGACGTCGGCTGATCGTTTGCTGGATCAACTGACAAAAGTCTGGCACGAGCAAAGAGCCGCTGTTCGCGACTTGATCGACAGGGCCGTCGAGGACGGTGTCCTGAAGAAGCCCAGCTATGGGAAATCCGAACTGATCGATAAGTCGATGGCCTTTATTGATTCGCTGGTTGACTCGCGATCGCTGGCGGATTTTACCTGGAAGAAGGACAAACTCGACGGTGACCAGAACCGCCTGACGCAAGGCGGGCTGGAATCCGGCACGATGGCAAAGTTTCGAGGCAGCACGCCTGAGCATCCGGCCTTTGGGCTGCTGCAGGAGATTGCTGATCTGTCGCAGGAGTTTTCCCGCCGACAACAGGAAGTGGAATCCTGCATGCTCGCTCGCGCCGGACTGTTTGTGCGTGATCATGCGGCAAAGCGGCGCGGCGAGTGTGGCATCATGAGCTTCGGCGATCTGCTGAGCAAAGTTGATGAAGCGCTCGACGGACGACAGAAAGATCTGCTGCTGGAAGGTCTGCGAGAGAAATATCGCGTCGCGCTGGTCGACGAATTCCAGGACACGGACCCGGTGCAGTATCGGATCTTCAGTCGCGTGTTTCGTGAAGCGGCCGAGGTTCCCGATCCGGAAGTCGACCGAGCGTTCATCATGATCGGCGACCCGAAGCAGTCGATCTATCGCTTTCGCGGAGCAGATCTGGCGGCTTACCTGGAAGCGGAGGAGCAGACTCCGGCTGAACACCGCCACAACATGGGGACCAACTGGAGATCAGACCGGTCCCTGGTGAATTCCGTCCAGGCAGTTTTCGACAGCGTGTCCAACCCGTTTCTCAACAAGCGTATTCCACTGCCTGAAGTCGATGCTCACCATGACGACCGGTTTCGGCCCGGTGCCGCGTTTTGCGTTTCGCTGATCCCAAGGCCTGAGTATCAGGAACCAGACAAAGCGATGTCGCGAACGGCAGCGCTCGAAGCGACCATGCAGCGACTTGTTGAGAACATCGTCACCCAGCTGAAGTCGGACGATGAAATCTGTATGTCCGACGGCACGTGGCGACGACTCGAACCGTCCGACATCGCGGTCCTGTGCAAAACCGGGCGAGAACTGCGAACCATTCAGCAGGCGTTGGCTGATCGCGGAGTCGCATCCGTCCTGCAGACCGACGAATCCGTCTTCGAATCGGTCGAAGCCGTCGCTGTGCTGCATGTTCTGCGAGCCGTAAATAATACGACCAGCCTGACGCGGCAGTTCAACGCGCTGCAGACACCCGTCTTTGGTCAGAACGCCGCTCAGCTTGATTCACTGCGGGACGACAGCGACCGGTTGTCGCACTTCGTCGAACGCCTGCAGGAATGGCACGCGCTGTGGCAGCGAGATGGTTTCATCGTGATGTGGCGGCGGCTGCTGGGTGATGAAGACACAATCGCTCGACTGGCTGGCGAGATTACCGGTGAGCGGCAGATCACCAACTATCTCCACCTGGGCGAGTTGCTGCATCGACAGGCGACGACTTCGCACAGCGGGCCGGATGAACTGCTGAGATGGTTCGAGCAAACTCTCAGCCAGGGCTCGACCGGTGACGAGGAAGCGTTGCTGCGTCTGGAAACCGACAGTGCTGCCGTGCAGCTTTGCACGATTCACAAGTCGAAGGGGCTCGAATATTCCATCGTGTACTGCCCCGCGTTGTGGTCCGTTCGCAAGTGGGAAGATCCGACTGTCGTGATGTCTCGCAGCGGGAAGAACGGCGAGACGTTGCCTGTGCCTCAGATTGACGTCGGTTCAGAGCTGTTGTCCGCTCGCCAGGGGCAGGATCAGCAAGAAAGCGAAGCGGAAGAACGCCGGCTGCTGTACGTGGCTCTGACGAGAGCGAAGCATCAGTGTCACATTTACTGGACGGCGGCGGCGAACTCGGGCAATTCCGCACTCGGTCAAATCCTGCTCGGCGACCTTCCCGAAAATGCATCCGACATCGAACTGGAGTGTCGCCTGCGGGAGTGGGTCGACGGATTCGGTCTGGACAGAGTTCACGTCAGAAGCGCCGGTGAACTGGCTCGACGCGTGACGAACGCTCGTTACGAACGGCAACAGCACTCCGAGCAGGAACTGGCCGCGCGACCGGTGCGGCGTCGGATCATTTCCGCCGTCTCTCAAACAAGCTTCACTGCATTAGTGTCTTCAACGTACGGTCGGCTCATCGACGACGTTGCCGATCACGACTCCTTCAGCGCTCTCCGTCACAGCGACACTGAATCGCTGGATGGCACTACCGAAACGGTGCATGTGCCGCTGGCGACGATGCCCGGCGGGCGGCTGGTGGGCGATGTCGTGCATGCGGTACTGGAACGCGCGCTGAACTCAGGAAAAGTGTTTGAAGCTTCGCGTGAGAACGTGCTTCACCAGCTGACTGAGTTGCTCAAACCGGGAATGGAAAGAATGCAACTGGAGCCGCGATGGCTGTCGCCATTAGCGGCCACGCTGACCACGTGTCTGGTCGAGTCGTTGCCTGTCGGTGACGACAGATGCTGCCTCACCAGCATTCCCTCGCACCGTTTCGCGACCGAACTTCCGTTTCTGTTGAGGCTGGGCGGAGCCGCTGAGTTCTCCACACAGAAGGTCGCTGACGCGTTTGCCTCGGCAACTGATCCACTGTTGAAGGACTATGCGAGGCGAGTTCGCGCGATGTCCGTATTCGGGCTTCAAGGGTTTCTGGCGGGCTTTGTCGATCTCGTGTTTGAGTCAAACGGGAAGTGGTTTGTTGCTGACTACAAAACGAATTTCCTCGGTCCTGCTTTTTCAGACTACTCGCGAGAACGACTCGATGCCGCCATGTTCGAGCATGACTACCTGTTGCAGGCCAGTCTCTATTCGGTGGCAGTCTGCCGCCTTCTCGAACAGCGATTGCTGGAGTTCGACCTCGCGCGTGACTTCGGCGGCGTGGTGTACCTCTTTCTGAGAGGCTTTCCGACCGACGGCCCGCCACAGGTCGGAGTCTGGCACCATTGCCCTGAAGCAGCGTTTGTGAAGGCTCTTTCAGACGCGTTGGACGGAGGGACTGCAGAATGAGTGCTCTGGCTTCCTCGCTGACATTTCAGCAGCTTGTCGTCGATGGAGTCCTGTCGCCGATCCATCAGGCATTCGGAGACACACTGCAGCGGCTTGATCCTGACGGAGATCCCAACGTCGTACTGGCTGCCGTGCTGTGCAGCGAACAGCTTTCGCGAGGGCACGTCTGTCTCGATCTTCCTTCCGCTCACGAACTCACCTTTCCAACGCCGGAAGCGGACCTGCACATTCGCCAGTACAACAACTGGCCGAGAGTCTCGACATGGATCGAACATCTGCAGAACAGCCCATTGGTAACAGCCATCGAGCGAGATGCCGAACGTGAGTCGCCCTCGACACCGCTGGTACTCGACGTTGAAAGGAACCGACTGTACCTCGCGAGGTACTGGTTCTTCGAGCAGCGTCTTGCTGAACACATCGCCAGGCGGCTCCAGCAGGCCGACATCGGGTTCGATGAGACGCGATTGTGCATTGACATCCTGCAGCTGTTTCCGAATCGCGAAGGCACTGGAAGTCGCGACCAGTGTCTGGCCGTCGCGAATTCCGTCGATCGATGGTTCTCCGTGATTACCGGCGGTCCTGGAACTGGCAAAACAACCACGGTCGCCAGTTTGCTGGCTCTGCGGCTTATGCAGCAGCTCGCGGCAGGAAACGATCCGGCCGCGTTCCGGATTCTGCTGATGGCTCCGACTGGAAAAGCAGCACAGCGGCTGAACGAATCGCTCAGTCGGGCAGCAGGACTGTTGGAAGTCGATCCGCGAATTCGAACGGCACTGGAGCAGGTGACGGCTGGCACGATTCATCGACTGCTGGGATGGACTCCGCTGCCGCCAGAACGGGGCGGACCATTCCGCCACAAGGCAGGACTGCCGTTGGAAGCGGATATCGTGCTGGTCGACGAGGCTTCGATGGTCGACCTCGCGTTGATGTGCCGGCTGTTCGATGCGATTCCCGAGTCAACTCAAGTTGTGCTGATCGGCGACCGCGACCAGCTGGCGTCGGTCGAAGCGGGCAGCGTGTTGAGCGACCTCTGTGGCAGCCTGCCCGGCAGGACATGGGAGCGATTAAGTCCAGAACGCCGAAGCATCATTGGCAAACGAACCGGTTGGTTGCCTGCCGAGGCAAGCCGTGAAGTTACTGATTCGCAGTCCTTGTCCGCGAAGGCAGGGACGAAGAAGCAGGTGGCGACGCGCAGCAGAAAAGCTCACCCGAAACAGATGGCATTACCGCTCGGAGACGGATGGAACGCCGAGCCTGACGAGTCGAATTCACTAACAAACACGCTCGCGACGAGCGTGGCCACGTTGAACCACAGCCATCGATTCTCGCTGGACAGTTCGCTCGGGCAACTCGCTGCCGCGATCCGTGATGGCCGAGCCGACGACGCCATCTCACTGCTGCGCGATGCGAATCCAGAAGAGATTCAATGGCTCAGCGGTGGCAGCGACCAGGCTGTGCCGCTCGACGCGACGGTCGACCAGGCCGCGGCTGGCTACCGCGAGTATCTGGAGCAACTTCGAAGCGAGCCGACCGGAACTCTGAAACTTCTTCAGGCATCGTCACAAATTCGAGTTCTGTGTGCGCACCGCAGCGGGCCTCGCGGTGAAGCCATGCTGAATCAGCGAATTACCGAGCGGCTGACAGCAGACGCGTTGCTGAGTCCTTACGCCAATGACTCGCTGGGCCGCCTGGTGATGGTGTCTCGCAACGACTATCGACTCGATCTGTTTAACGGGGACGTCGGGGTTGTTGTGAAGTCGGACGACAATTCCGGTTCGTCGGCAGGTTACGGTCGGGCTCGTGCGATCATCATGGAAGATCCTCGTGAGGAATCGGGAGTCCGTCGCGTGCCGGCCTCGCTCGTTCCGGGCGTCCAGGATTGCTTCGCGATGACGATCCATCGGAGTCAGGGTTCTGAGTTTCATCAGGTGCTGCTTGTACTGCCAGAACACGATTCGTCCGTGCTGTCACGCGAGCTTCTTTACACCGCCGTCACTCGCGTCAAAGAATCGAGCGACGAAGCATCGGGAGCTGTGCGACCGGGGTTGCTGTGCATCGCCGGGAGCGAATTGGTAATTCGCAGCGCGATCGCCCGATCTGTTCGCCGGAGTAGTGGCCTGGGCGACGAAATCGATCGCCGGTCTCGAATCAGTACGGAGTCGATGCAGGCTTCGAGCTGACTCCGTGCGTCGCCCTGGTTGCTTGTAACCAGGGCGACGCGGTCACCAGTCTTCCCAGATATCCCAGATTGACGCCCATTGGTAATCTGTGCGGATAATCTCGGTTCTAACCAATAAATCGGTTGTGGCGGTCGCCCGGCCTGGCCGATGAATGAGGAGACACGCCTCCCTTACGTGGTGCGCGGAAAACTTCGCGCACTCGTGTGGGTGCGTTGCCGTCCAGCGGGCAGAACTCTGCAAGCAACCGGTGTGTCAGGTGATTCGCTCAAGGACGAGCGAAATCCGCCGAGTCCTCTTTCGTGGATCAGGACAAAGCACGATGAATGGAGTCAGAGGCTGCAACGGAATCGACTTGAGCATTGCGCTCAGGGGCGCCCGTATGAACGCTTCGAGGCGGCGAGGTCTCGCGTGGGTCAGGTCGACGGCGATCGCATCCGTGTTGTTGATTGCTGCGCTGGGGCTGGTGACTGGTTGCGGGTTCAACCGTCCGGACGATTCTTTCGAACAGAACGCCGATCCCAGCTACTACGAACTTTCGTCGACGACGATCGAATACCCCGACGTTGTCACTCCAATGAATAACGATGTACTGGCGACCGCTGCGCCACTGACAGTCACGGACGAATCGGATATCGAATTCCATTATGTCGCTCTGCAGGAAGCGGTTCACACGTCGTTAATGAACTCCCGTGTGTTGCGTGACCTGGGGGGAGTTGTCCTGCGAAATCCTGGCGACGTCGACACGACGTTTGATGTGGCTCTGCAGGAACTGGATCCGCGATTCGGCGTCGCTGCGGCCTTGAGCGAGTTTGACGCTTCATTCGCGACGACCGCGTTTCACGAGAAGAACGATCGACCGTTGAATAACCAGTTCTTTGGTGGTGGAACTCGAAAGTTGCAGCAGGATACCGCGACTGTCGAATCTCAACTCACGAAGCGCGCGGCAACAGGCACGGAACTGACGCTGCTCAACCACACCGAATACGACGCCAACAACGCTCCCGGTAACTTCTTTGGCAGTGCCTGGACAACCTGGCTTGATGTTGAAGCGCGGCATCCGTTGCTCCAGGGTAGCGGAACCGAATTCAATCGAATCGCTGGTCCAAGCAACTCACCGTCAAACGTCAACGGAGTCGTGATTGCTCGACTGAGAACAGACACGTCGCTGGCCGATTTCGAGATGTCCGTCAGGGACTTTATCAGCAACGTCGAAAATGCTTACTGGGATTTGTACTTCGCCTATCGCGACCTTGATGCTCGCATCGTCGCCCGAGACAACGCGCTGGCAACGTGGAATCGCGTCAACGCTTTGTACAAGGCCGGTCGCGTAGGCGGTGAGGCCGAGAAAGAAGCACAGGCCCGTGAGCAGTATTTCCGGTTTCAGGAGCAGGTGCAGAACGCGTTAAGCGGACGACTTGAAGGAGGCACTCGAACCAACAACGGTACGGCGGGTGGCTCGTTTCGAGGCAACGGCGGCGTGCTGTCCTCGGAACGACGGCTGCGATTGCTGATGGGTCTTCCGATCAACGATGGAAAACTGCTGCGGCCAAACGATGAACCAATCCTGGCTGAGATTGCTTTCGACTGGGATTCCATTCTTGTCGAAGCGTTGACTCGGCGAGCCGAACTGCGACGGCAGAAATGGGTCATCAAACAGCGGGAGCAGGAGCTGATCGCATCGAAAAACTTCCTGCTGCCAAGACTGGATATGGTGGGACGGTATCGCTGGAGAGGTCTGGGAAGAGACCTGCTGCAACAGCACACGCCTTCCGTATCCGGAACTGCCACTCAAGCAGACCTCGACATTTCCGCATTAAACAATGCCTGGGGAACCCTGTTGAACGGAGACTTCCAGGAATGGCATCTGGGCTTCGAATTCAGCATGCCTATTGGAAACCGGCGAGCACATGCCGCTGTGGAATACGCTGAACTTCTTCTTAGCCGCGAACAAGCGATCCTGTCGGAACAGGAACGCGAAGTCGTGCTGGCACTCAGCGAAGTGATTGCCGAACTCAGTCGCACCTGGTCGGTGCTCGAAACGGCTGACGACCGTCGCATCGCCGCTTCCGAACAACTCGACGCGGTACAGGCAGCATTCGATGCGGACAAGGTAGCCTTCGATGTGCTGCTGGACGCTCAGCGACGTTTCCTCGATGCCGAAACGAACTTTCATCGATCGCTCGTCGAGTACACCATCGGCGTGAGGAATGTGCATTTCGAGAAAGGGTCATTGCTTGACTACAACGAAATCTTCCTCACAGAAGACCTGTGGCCGATGCAGGCTTATACGGACGCCAAACAACGGCGAAAGAACAAGATCCCTGCCGACTGGTTACATGGTTTCGTAAGTCATCCGCGAGCGGTCAGCGTTGGTCCTTACAACCAGAACATGGTGCCTGGCGAGGCTTCCGAGTGGGAAGACGGTCAGCCAGACAATGAAGCGATTCAGGCAGTGCCTGCCGAATCAGACATCGACTCGGCCCTGCTGCCGGATATCTCGCAGCCAGTTGGCAACGCGGCGGCGGCTGGAAGGAATCGACCAACGTCAGCCGACGCTGATCTGAGTTTCGTACCGGTCGCGGAGTCACTGGAAACAAATCAGAGTTCGTCGGTGCACTTCCGTCAGGCAGAACAAACTCAAAAGTCAGCGTCGTTCACCAGCGAGATCGACGCATCGGACCCTCTGCTCAACACGTTCGAAGTTTTCGAAGTCGGGTCGCCTAAGCCACAACTGCCTGACCTCGAGCCTGAATACATCGAAATTGCGCCATTACCACCCGCCGAGCCGATTGAATCGTCTCCCCTGGTTCCAGCGGCGGAATAGCTGAGGCCACATGATCGACATGGCCTGATCGAAGTCTGAAATGGAAATGGTGGGCTCAGGTCCGAAGCATTTCCAAAGGATCAGCACATCTGACCGCGCATTGAAGAATCGCATGACACGCCTCACACTGGCCATCGCGCGAAGGAACGCTTGATGGAAATGCTCTGGCAGACACAAAAACGATCGATCGCCAGCGGACTGTTGAGCGGCGTGTTTCTCGTTACGGCTGTTGCGCTGTCGCGGCGAATTTCTGGTGACGCTGCGGCCTTCACGTCGGAACTGGCCGCCTGCCTGACAGGGATAGCGGCGAGCCTTGTTGCGGTCCTCTCTGTGTCGGTGCCAGACCTGCTCAACAGCCGCCTGTCACCACCGCAGCGGTCGTTGCTCGTTGCTGCCTGTGGGATTCCAGGTGTGATGCTCGGTCTGGCTCTGATGCCAGCGGGAAGCTCGACAGGGATGGCGTGTCTGTTAGGCCTGTATCTGGCTGCTGTGGTAACAGTCTCAGCTTTCGAAGGTGACAATGGTCGGAACCATTCCGGACTTCGTAAGCGCCACTTCGTTGAACCCGTCGCTGCGAGCATGTCGGTGTCACTATTCGATGAACCGTCGACCCACGTCGACGAGCACTTCGATCATTCACCGACCGGGCAGCCCGACGACACGCCTCCGACCTTCCGGCAAGCTGAACCTGCCAGCGTCATTGCTTCCGCAGAGCACGCTCTGTCGGATGGCGCTGCCCTGGCTTTCGATCTGAATGCGCCGATTCCACACCCCAGTTGCAGTCCGGAAACCACGCAGTGGATGTCCCGGTCGGTGGTTGATGGCCGGGATGTCGCCGAAGGTTCTTTCAGAGTGCGATTTGCAGCCGGCCAGCGGCTGGCACCGGTGCATCTGCCGTTTTCTCCGCCGCTCGCAGACACGCCCTCCTTCGAGTGTGAACCTGCGGACGAGTCCGAACTTCGGTTTCGAACAACGGCCTTGCACGCTTACGGAATTCGAATCGAAGTCAGCCGATCCACTGAATGCGAGCTTGCAGCGACCGTCGAAGTCGCGTGGACGGCGATCGCTGCTCTCAGCGAGTCCGTTGCTGCGTAGCTGCAGACAGTGCATCGGAAAGTGATTCTCTGCCGCTGGTCACTTCTGCCTGGATGTTCAGAGCAAACAAAGGCACTGCACCCAACCACTCCGGCTGAATTTTCACCAGATCCTTGACTGTCGTGATCATCGCTGATGCCGCGATCTTCTGAGCGTCAACCGTCAGCCGCTGCAGATCAGTTGCCTCATAATGGTGATGGTCCGGAAACGCCACCAGCTCTCGAATGGCGATACCAGCTGCTTCGAGCGTCCTCCGAAAACCCTCGGGATTACCAATTCCGCAGAACGCAACCACTCCGAATTCGCTGCCGGAATCAACGGTCGACCTGCTGGCTGCGTTGGCCGCTTCAATCGTGAGTTGTGTCCCAGCTTTGTCGACCAGCCCGGTTGGCTCGAATGACAACTCAACGGTTGCGATGGTTTGATTGTTCTCTTTGACAATCCGCCAGATTTCCTCTCGTGATACCTCATCAATCAGATCGGCGCGGGTCAGAATGACGACGTCAGCCCGACGAAGTCCGGACACTGGTTCACGCAGCAATCCCAGCGGAAGCAACGCACCATGCCCCCACGGGTTGATTGCATCAATAAGGACGATGTCGAGATCCCGTTTCAATCGTCGATGTTGAAATGCGTCGTCGGCGAGGATCACTGTGCAGCCTTCACCCCATGAAACGTCCAAAGCCGCTGCTACGCGGTCTCTGCCCTGGGCGTGTGGCGTGCCGGGGCAAAGCAACTGGAGAACGCGAGCCTCGTCGTTACCACCGTCGGGCAGTTCCCGGTAGCCGCGACTAATGATTCCAGGGTAATGACCACGTTCCTTCAGCAGGTCAACCAGCAGCGCGACAGTTGGCGTCTTACCTGTTCCACCGGTCGTCAGATTTCCAACGCTGATGACTGGTTCGGTGACGTAGTGCGACCGTTTCAGGCCCGCATCGAACAGCAGATTGCGAACAGTGACGACGCCTCGGTACCCCCAGGAAGCGACGCGTAAACAAAAGCGGAGCAGCCGGCCCCCCACGGACTTCGGCTGCCCCGCAATCAATTCGAGGTATTTCTGTTCGATGTTCTTTGTTCGGCGTTCCATGTTCCGAATCTCCTGCCGGGAATCTGGAACATCAAGGAAACGACTGAAATCGACGCGGGAGCTGATTCCGTCAGCACTGACACATCTGGACTGAACTGAAGCGACGATAGTGAAACGATTCTGCGGCTGCAACGCATCGCAGCGGCCTCCAGAGAATGCTCAAAGCAGCGGACATCACAAGCCGATAACACGACTTACGGAGTGTCCTCGCGCTATTGGACGTCGTATCAATCTTCAATCTTCCTGAGCCTGCACCATGTCCGAAGTCGCATTGCACGACGTCGCGGACCAGTTCGACGACGACGTCGAGCCAGTGCTGCCGTACTGGAAACAGGCTCGCGAGCCACTGGCCTGTTTGATCTTCCTGGCCCCGCTGCTGGCGCTCTACGAGTTCGGCGTGCTATGGCACGGCACTGGAGAACGCAGTATCCGCAACGGAGCGGACTTCTGGATGCGGACCTGGCTGCAGGGTGTTGGTATCGACGCCTTCATTCTCCCGATACTGCTTATTGGAGTGTTGCTCGCCTGGCATCGCTGGGGGCAGTACCCGTGGCGGATATCTCGCGAAACGCTGATCGGCATGTTCGCCGAAAGTCTGCTGTTCGCGGTGTGCCTGCTGTTCGTCGCTCAACTGCAGGACATGGCGTTTCAATGCTGGTTCCCCGGCGAAGTCAGCATTCGACAGCTGACGCCTGGCGAGCGTCCGCTGCTTTCGATTGGCAGCGAACTGGGACCACGACTGATCAGCTATGTCGGCGCCGGCGTGTATGAAGAAGTGATGTTCCGCCTGGCTCTGCTGCCTGCCGTGCTGATCGGACTGCGGCTCATTTTTCGAATGCCCCGAGGCTGGGCCGCCGGTATGGCGGTTTTTCTGACGAGCCTCATCTTTT
>JAQBWV010000243.1 GCA_027624335.1 Planctomycetota bacterium | reverse complement strand
TCTGCGGCGGACGGCTGATGTTGGCTCGTACAAACCGAACGCATTCGGACTTTACGACATGCACGGAAATCTCGCCGAGTGGTGCTCGGACTGGTACGACAAAGAGTATTACTACGACAGCCCGGCCAAAGACCCGCTCGGCCCCCCAGTTGGTGCCACTCCCACCGATTTCACGACCAAGGGTGGCGCAAAGAAGTTTTATCTCTCAGTCCGTGGCGGCTGCTGGCTGGACGACGCTCGAGCCTGCCGATCTGCCTGTCGATTCCGGGGAATGCCGGAAATCAACTACCGTCTGATCGGATTTCGCGTCGTCTGTGACACTGCAGCCGCAATCGGAAACTAATCATCCAGCGTTTGATATTAGAAGCCACGCTCTTAACAGGCCGACTCTGATGAAAAACCAACTCCGACTTTGCTTCGGTCTGTCTCTGACCGCGATGATTCTTAGCGGTTGCGGATCGGGCTCCGCTGGTCCCGAAAGTGACAAGATCGATGTAGCCAGGACCGCTGATGCTGGCCAGGTGACGTTTCTGGTCGAAGGCATGACCGAACGCCTCAGCATCTACTGAGACGACTGACCCAACGCGGTCGTAGAAGCCCTGTCAGGGCTTCCGGGTGTTGTGAAAGCCAGCTCAAAATGGCCCGATGATTTTGTGCATATCTCATACAATCCGGAACGGCTGACTCACATGCAGCTTAAGGAATGCATTCTCAAGGGAGGATTCGAATCGACCGTTCATCCAAAATAAACTCAACGTCGCGGCGATCCGCCGCAGGATGACGCGAGTGAAACACGGTACCCACGCAGAGGCAAAAGCGACAGTAGCATCAAGATGGTAATCAGCCCGAAAAAGTAAGTGATACTAAACCTGAAATCAGTCTCCGTCCCCGTTGAGATCGCCCAGGTGGCGTTTGCTTCCCCTGTCGCTCGATTTGCCTCGCAGCACGCCGGAAGCTCAGGACGTTTCGTCAGCTCGGATTTGTGAATTCATCGAGACGGTGGATCGAGAGGTGGACTCGATGCACCGCTTTATGCTCGTGCGTCATGGATACGTCGTTTCTGAAGCGTTTTGTGAATCCGAGTCCGCCGAGATACAGCACATTCTTTGGTCACGCAGCAAGAGTATTACGTCGACGGATGTGAGACCGTCCGAGGCTAAAGGGGAGTGATGCATTGATGCCCACGTGCTGAAATTCTTTCCCGCGGATGCGCCGGCAGATTCGTCGAAGAATCTGCAGGCAATGCGTATTCGCGACCTGCTGACAATGACGACCGGCCATCTGCGGTCTGCTGGCGCTGCTCGACCTGGATTACACGTATGTGAACGACAACCTGGCAGACTTCTACTGACTGGAAGCCGTCAAGGGTAAAGGATTGCGACGTGTGTTGCTGAAGTCGGAACAACATCGCTGCGAGCTGCTCGGAATGGACAGCGTGTTGGCGGTCACGTCACACACGTCTCGCAGCAGTCCACTTCTGCGGGGCAACTGAAATCGGGCAGCACGTTTCATAAGTAGGCGTATGGCATATTGAGTTCTGATAAGGCTCGCGCGGCGTTCGATCTCGTCGCCGAGCCGGACAAGATTCGCCAGCGTTACGGATTCATTCCACGCTACGATCCGGGCGACCCCCGACACTGCAGAGCCAACGCGTTCTATCAGCGCGTGCTGCTGGGCAGACGGCTGGTCGAAGCCGGCGTTCGCCTGGTCACGGTCGACTGCCGCTGGTGGGACACTCACGTGCAGGGTCTGGATTCGATGAAGAACGGTTTCCTGCCGCGCTGGGACCTGTGTTACTCGGCGTTGATCGAAGACCTTGATCAGCGAGACATGCTCGATACAACGATGGTCGTGGCGTGGGGCGAGTTCGGTCGGACTCCGCGAATGAATAAAGAATCAGGCCGCGACCATTACCCGAACGTCTTCAGTGCCGCTCTGGCAGGGGGACCAGTGCAGGGTGGTCGAGTCGTCGGATCGTCCGATTCCAAAGGGGCTTACCCGCTGGACAATCCCAAGTTGCCGCAGGACGTGCTGGCGACCATGTACCGCCACCAGGGAATCGATACCCAACGGCACTACCTGGATCACGGCGACCGACCGATCATCACGCTGCCGTTCGGCAACCCGATCGAAGTGCTGTCCTGAGCGACGCGTCCGCCCGATTAATCCGAACTCCAGGAATGGTGCGTCTTGACGCACCATTCCAGACCTCGTCCCGGATAGCAGCGCCGTCAGGAAGGTGCGTCGAGACGCAACCTACGACTCTCGTGAATCCCGTGACGCTTGTCGCAGATTTTAGAAGCTGCACTCACGACTGCTGGCCGCGCCAGATGGGGTCTTCCGCGGAATCGCCGCTTGAGCGGAACCATCGAGTCAGCGTGACTTTCTGGCGAGTGTAGAACTGGATTCCTTCCAGACCCTGGACGTGCAGGTCGCCGAAGAACGAGCTGTTCCAACCGGTGAACGGGAACCAGGCCATCGGAGCCGGGACTCCGACGTTGATGCCGATCATGCCGGCGTTGAAGTGTTCGCGGAACTGCCGCGCGGCGAATCCGTCCCGCGTGAAGATGGACGCTCCGTTGCCGTATTCACACAGGTCGCCGAAGGCCAGCGCGGCTTCCAGATTGTCGGCACGCATCACGGACAACACGGGGCCGAAGATCTCTTCGCGAGCCATTCGCATGTCGGGTGTGACCTGGTCAACGACGCTGGGGCCCAGAAAGAAGCCGTTGCCCTCGAAGTTTCGGCGGCCGTCCAGGACGACTTCCGCGCCGTCTTCATGGGCGACGTCGAGGTACGACGAGACTCGCTGGACGTGTTCGTTGCGGATCAACGGGCCTATGTCGATGGCGTCGCCGGTGTCTGTCGGGCCAACGGATAAAGACGCCGCGTGGCTGCAGAGTCGATCGACGAAGGAATCCGCGATCCGTCCGACGGCGACCGCGACGCTGGTCGCCATGCAGCGCTGCCCACCGCATCCGTATGAGGCCGCGGCCAGAGCACTCACCGCGAGTTCCGGATCGGCGTCAGGCATGATCACGCAGTGGTTCTTCGCGCCGCCCGCCGCCTGAACCCGCTTGCCGGCTCGCGTGCCGCGTTCGTAAATCGAGCGAGCGACGCCTGTCGAGCCGACGAATGAAACCGCGGCGACACGCGAGTCATCCAGCAATGCGTCCACACATTCACGGCCGCCGTGAATGAGATTGAACACACCCTCGGGCAGTCCGGCTTCGAGTAACAGTTCGGCGAGTCGCACCGCCGTGAGCGGTACCTTCTCGGACGGTTTGAGAATGAAAGAGTTTCCACAAACGAGCGCGATCGGAAACATCCACATCGGCACCATCGCGGGAAAATTGTACGGCGTGATTCCCACGCACACACCAACCGGGTGCTTTGCCACGTCGGCATCGACGTCGCTGGCGATGTTGGCGACCGACTGTCCCATCATCAGGCTCGGAATGCCGCAGGCGAACTCGACAACCTCGATGCCGCGACGCACTTCCGCGCGGGATTCCGCCATCGACTTGCCATGCTCGCGCGTGACGAGTTCCGACAGTCGTTCCAGGTTCTGTTCGAGCAGCTCGCGGTACCGGAACATAACGCGAGCACGCTCGATGACGGGCGTGCGGCTCCAGCCGGGCAACGCGTCCGCTGCGGCCGAAACCGTGCGGGCGACATCGTCCGCACTGCTGAGCGGAACGCGCGCGATCACGGCACCGGTCGATGGGTTGAAGACGTCGTCATAGCGATCCGTCTGCGGCGATTCCCACGTGCCGCCGCACAGGTTGAGAACGTCGATGATGTCTTCAGTTTCCGCGGCCATGTTGATCACCAGATCTTGAGAGAGTCCTGGAACAGTTTGGTCAGTTCCTCGCGCCCGGCGGGAATCGGGGACAGCTTTGTCACGCGGTGCTGCGGCAGCGTGCCCTCGACCAGCGCCGGAATATCGGACTCGGAGTATCCGACAGCCGACAGCCCGTTCGGCATCTTTAGCAGTTTCATTAACCCGATCACGGTCTCGGCCAGCAGGTCTCCCGCGTCGCTGAGCGCCGTGTCAGTCGATGCTCCCAGAGCGCGAGCGGCAGTCAAATGCCGCTGTGGACTCGCCGGAGCCGTAAACCGCACGACGGCCGGCGTGTGCAGAATGACCGAGATGCCGTGCGGGATCATCGGATGATCGACGTCGAATCCGTCCGGCTGAAAATCCCGCACCATGCCCGCCACCGGGTACGACATGCCATGCGGCAGATGCACGCCCGCGTTTCCAAACCCGACTCCGGCGATCGCCGCGGCGAGCAGCATCTGACCGCGAGCTTCGTCGTCCGTCGGATCGGCCACGGCTCGCGGCAGGAACTCTCCGACCATCTGCAGCGCATGCAGCGCCCACAGATCGCTGATCGGATTCGACCCCTGATAAGCCGGGCGGTGCAGCGGAGTTTCCGGCTTCGGTCGCTGGTTGAACGGCAACGCCGTGTACGATTCCAGAGCGTGACTGAGCACGTCCAACCCGGTCGCCGCCGCCACAGCCGACGGCAGTGTCTTCGTATTATCAGGATCAACAATCCCGAGTGTCGGCTTCAGAAACCGGTGAGCGATCCCGGTCTTCGCTTGCTTCTCGACGTAATCAAAAATCGCCACACCCGTGGTTTCACTGCCGGTACCGGCGGTGGTCGGGATCGCAATCAGCGGCTTGAGCGGTCCAGGAACGGGCTCGCCGCGACCGATCGGGGCATTCACGTAGTGGAAGAATTCGTTCGGATAGGTCGAGTAAAGATTCGCCGCCTTGGCCGTATCAATCGTCGATCCTCCGCCGACCGCCACGATCGAATCGAAGTCACCCTCCGTGGCAAACGCGACCGCCGCCTGAAAGCTGGCATCCGTCGGCTCGACTTCCACCTGATCGAAGACATCAAAGTCGACGTGACACGACCGCAACGATTCGAGGACCGTCTGCCCCGTCGGCAGGTCACGAATTCGAGGATCGATCACGAGCAGCGTCCGTCGCACGTTCATCGATTTCAAATCAAGACCGACTTCCGCCGTCGTCCCCGGTCCGAAGCGGATATTCGACGCAGACATTTGAAACGCAGTGTCATTCGCCATGCCGACCTCGGGCTGGTGTCGCGGTGCTGCTCTGGAAACTTTACGCATTTGATCGTCCAGGCAGCCGCGGCTCAACCGACGAGACGACGCGGACACGCCGTGCCGTTGAAAAACCGAGACAGATCGTCGATCGTCCTGAATTCGCTGGCACCCTGTGCTTTTACTCGATGCGGAAACCTGACGCGGACGCCGTCCTTCGAGCCGCACTCGCCACACAATTCATCCACGAAACAACATGACGGAGAACGTCGCATGAACCAGTCCGAGATCACTCCCGAAACACTGGCTGGCTCCGTCATCTCCGTGCCGCCGCTGGCTCGGAATGAAGACCTGTCACTGAGCCGTGATGAAAACGAGAAACTGATCCGGCATCTGGAAGGCGGCGGAGTCTCCACATTGCTCTACGGCGGGAACGCGATTCTGTACCACGTTGCGCTCAGCGAGTATGCCGAGCTGTTACAGATGCTGACCGACCTGGCAGGCGAGAACACGCTGATGATCCCGTCCGTCGGTCCCGCTTACGGAACGATGATGGACCAGGCTGCGATTTTGCGCGAGTTCGACTTTCCCACCGCGATGATCCTCCCGACGCGTGACGTTGTCACGTCGGCGGGGGTTGCCTCTGCCGTCCGGCACTTTGTTGAAGCGACCTCGAAGCCAGCGGTGCTGTACATCAAAAACGACGGCTTCATCGAAGTCGACGCTGTCAAGAAGTTGATGGACGACGGGCTGCTGTCGTGGATCAAGTACGCGATCGTCCGCGAGGACACGTCCCACGATCCCTATCTGCGGGACCTCGCCGACACCGTCGGCACTGAGCGTATCGTCAGCGGGATCGGCGAACAGCCGGCGGCCGTGCATCTGCGCGACTTCGGCCTGAACTGCTTCACGTCCGGCTGCGTGTGCGTCGCTCCCAGCAAGTCGATGGAAATGCTGAAAGCCATCAAGTCCGGCGACTTCGAAACCGCCGAGCAGATTCGAGCGACATTCCAGCCGCTGGAAGATCTGCGAAATTCCATCAACCCCATCCGAGTCCTGCACACAGCGATCGCCCTGGCCGGCATCGCGAACACCGGCCCCATTATCCCGCTCATGTCAGAGATCAACGACGCTGACCGACCCGCCATTCAGGCGGCCGCTTCGCAGCTGCTTGAAATCGAGCAATCCGCAACGGCGAATTCCTGATCATGAAATTCGATGATCGAGACTGGTCGGCACTCACGCTGGGCGAACGAATCAGGCAGATTGAGGTCGAAGGGTATCTTGTTCTTCCCGATCTGCTTGACGCCGGGCACGTGTCCGCGCTCAAACGCGAAACCGCCACGCTGCAGACCACGCCGGTCGACTACAGCGAGCATCAGCGAGGCCGACCCAGCGTGCAGTTCGAAGGGGGCCGCATCACGGAGCTGATCGCTCATCCTCCGACCATCGCGTTTCTGCGCGAGCTGTTCGGCCCGGACATCGTGATGATGACGTATGCCTATGCTCGGTCAGAACCGGGGCATCCGGGGATCAGTCTGCACGCCGACGGGCAGCCGTATGGCTCCGCTATTTTCGGGCACGAAGGTAGTTGCCCGTGGATGATCCGCGTCCTGTATTATCTGGACGATCTGACGGCGGAGGTCTCTCCGTTTCGAGTCGTACCCGGGTCGCATCTCAGCATGCATGCGGAAGCAAATCCGTACCTGCGCTATGAATCTCATCGATCCGAAGTCGCCGTGACGGCGAAAGCGGGCTCCGCGGTCCTCATCAATCATCGAGTCTTCCACGGCAACTATCCGAACCGCGGCGATTACTCTCGAGAGATGCTGGCCGTCGCGTATCGCCCGGCATGGGCAGGCCCGGCGGCGCCGGTCGACGAGTGGCCACCCGAACGTCTGGCTGAATTGCCCACGAACGTGCGCGACCTGATGGGCAGCCGAAACCAGCGAGTCTGGCACTTCGACGGCAGCAACAAACCAGACGGCATGACGAACGACGCACCAGGTCTCGACCCTGACCGCTGGAATCTAAGATGACGGCACGCGATTACCGCATCGGCACAAGTCGGGAATAACTGCCCGACTCCGGGTATTTCACTTGCGATCGGCACAAAATAAGTAATGTGTACACGATGGTTTGGTTCAAATTCTCACCCACTGAACTCTTCTTTGAAGCCGTACTCACACCCTGGGCAATCGCGGCGTGGGTTTTCTTCATTATCGCTCACCTGCTCGCAATCAGGAGGCATCTGCGACTTGAAACTCTGGTAGCAGTTGTGGCTGGCTGGCATCTTCTCTATGCCAGCGTTGTCTCGCAATTCCTGCATGTGCTTTTAAATGCCGCAGGTGGAATGGGTCGATGGGATCCCTTTCCTGATGCACTCTGGCAGTTGTCACACAGCATCTTCACGTACCATTTGATTGTCGGCCTTAGCCTCACAGTCCTTCCAGCAAGCCGAATCGCCACGTACTCGCGGCCTGAGCTCCCTTCTCGGGCAGTCCGTTACCTGACGCTCAGTACAATCGTCAGTGGCCTCGCGATTTGTGCCATCTCAGCGGTTTCCTCATATGTTCTCTTCGAGACAGCTGACACTACATGGGGGCCTCATCCGTGGGAACGAATAGGAATGGACGAAGTGAGAATGCATCCAGATTCTCGTCATCCATAATTGTGCCGCGTGGCATCATGCCTGAGCGGCCGACATCAGCAGCGACGCGTCCACGTCGTCGACCGTCGCGAAGCCGGAAGAGATCATGGAGTTCGTCAATTCATCCCGCAGGATTTCGAGCGCCAGTTTGACTCCGGTTTCTCCGCCAGCCGCCAGCGACCACGCTTGAGGGCGACCGATCAGGACGGCTTTTGCTCCGAGAGCCAGTGCTTTCAGAACGTCTCCGCCGCGCCGGACGCCGCTGTCGAAGAGGACCTCCAGTTTTCCGTCGGCGGCTTCGACAACTTCTTTCAACATGTCGATCGAAGCGGGCATGCCGTCGAGTCGGCGGCCGCCGTGATTCGAAACAACGATTCCGTCGAGCTTCAGATCGATCGACTGCTGGACGGCCTCTTTGGTCAACACGCCCTTCAGGATGATCGGCAGCTTCGTTTCGCGACGAAGCCACTGGAAAAAGTCGACACTCAGCGAAACGTCCCACGCCTTCGCGTTGAAGGCGACCAGCTCATCGTACGTGTTCCGCTCGGAAACTTTCGTGTGACCGATGTCACGCAGATGTTTCAGCAGCATGTCCTTCGGCAGTGAGAACCGGTTTCGCAGGTCCGCGTCTTTCCGCTCTCCCAGATCGACAGTAACGACCAGTGCTTTGTAGCCGGCGGCTTCGGCTCGCTTGACGAGCTTTCTCGCCAGTTCGCGATCGCTGGGAACGTACAGCTGAAA
Source organism: Planctomycetota bacterium (assembly GCA_027624335.1). Classification (GTDB taxonomy): domain Bacteria; phylum Planctomycetota; class Planctomycetia; order Planctomycetales; family Planctomycetaceae; genus JABMPE01. Next base: position 1,109 of record JAQBWV010000243.1, on the reverse strand, counting down.
CCACTTCGGGCCGGAACCCGCCGCTGCGATTTCTTCGATGCTGTTTCCGACGCTCGTGCTGGTGACGCAGATCGTACCTGCACTGGCGGCCGCTCGCGCTGAGGCTCGTCCGCCTTCAGGATGAAACATCCGCAGCGCCGCGACAGGAGCCAGCAGAATCGGCATCGACACCTTCTGCCCCAGTACCGTCGTCGACAGGTCCGTCCGCTGAACGCCGTGCAGCAGTGGCGGCAGAATACGGATGCGGCGGAAAGCTTCGACGTTGTCGCGGAGCGTGACCTCGTCTTCGGATCCGCTCGAGATGTACTCGAACGTGGCTTTGGGAAGTTTCGCTTTGGCCAGCGGGATGAAATCGCTGATCGTCACCGGAGAAGCCGGCCATGCGTTGTGATTGGCTGTTCCGGATTCGGCAGCCTCAGACTTGCCGGCTCCTTCCGCAGACGCGTCGGCGGCGGCTGCGTTGATTTCAACGTGGGCGGCCGAAAACATGCCGGCACCGAAAGCCAGGAGCTGCGAGAAAGTTCGACGGTCCATTGCATCCCTCTTTGTGCTGCGGGCGTGTAACGTTTGGAATCAGCAGGCTGACTGACGCCGTTTCGACGTCAGAACACCCTGCTGCTCATTCAGTTCTGTCAGACTTTAGCGGGGTCCTTCGTTCATGACACGCCGCCGTCACATCTCGCTCACCATCGTCGTGACCTCGGTCGCGCTGCTGGCGTACCACGCGCTGTCTCCGCCGCACGCCACAATCGAAGCCGGAAACGAGTCTGTCAAACCTACGCGAGTCGATAACGACACAACGCCAGACTCGCCTCCAAACGTGATCATCGTCGGAGCGGGCATCTCGGGACTTTCAGCCGCGCTGGAACTGGGCAGCGGCGGTGCCAGCGTCACCGTCGTCGACATGTCGTCCGTCTTCGGAGGTCATGCGGTTATGTCTCAAGGGGGTGTCAGCGTGGTGGACACGCCGGTGCAGCGTGAGACCGGCTGGCAGGACTCAGTAGAACTTGCCGAGCGGGATTTCATCGAATGGGGCGAGGACGCCGATCCTGAGTGGGTGAAGTACTACGTCCAGAATTCGCGTCGCGACATTTACGAATGGCTGACGG
>JAQBWV010000242.1 GCA_027624335.1 Planctomycetota bacterium | reverse complement strand
TCAGGGAGGCCGCCATCGTTATCAGTGGGACTTCGATCCGCACATGGATATCTACTCGGTCGGGCTCGACGGCACGGGCATGAAACGTCTGACCGACGCTCCCGGCTACGACGCCGAAGGCAGCTACTCATCCGACGGCAAGCAGATTGTGTTCACGTCATCGCGCGACGGCGACCCGGACCTCTTCATTATGGATGCGGACGGATCAAACGTTCGGCAGATTACCAACACCGACGGCTATGACGGTGGACCGTTCTTTTCTCCCGACAACAAATGGGTGATCTTCCGCAGCGACCGGCAGAAGGAGCACATGCTGCAACTGTTTGCTGTCTCTGCCGACGGCAAAACTGAAGTGCAGCTGACAAACAATCTCGATCAGGTCAACTGGTGCCCGTATTTCCACCCGAGTGGCGATTATCTGGTCTGGGCCGGTGCCGACTATTCACAGGGACCGCGTGCCCCGCAGTCAAAATTCCAGCTCTTTACGCTGGAGCTGAAGACGATCGACGGCAAGCTCAGCCCCGGCGATGTTTCACAGATCACGTTCGAAAGCTCCCAGGATGTGCTTCCCGTCTTCAGCCCGGACGGCACAAAACTGATGTGGACTTCGACTCGCTCAGAAGACGAAAGCAGCCAGCTCTGGATGGCGGACTGGCTGCGAGGAAAAAAGAAGTAGTCCCCTGAAGTGTGTGTGCCACTGGCTCCGCCAGTACGAGTGTCGTGGCATGGAACTCGTTCGCATGCAGTGCGCGGAAACGAGATCGGCAGCATCGATCCGTGAAGAGCGATCAGCGTTCCACTCATGCAGTCCGTGTGGTACTTCCCTCCAGTGACGGGGGATTTACTGACAGGACCCGCAACCTGGGTGCTACATCCGGACCTCAGCCTTCCCGCAGATCGTGAGGTGCGTGTGTCACACCCGATTTTCTGGTTCTGCGATTTCGTTGTGACCTAGCTTGTGCCAGTGGGCTTTCCCGCTGTTTTGGATCCGTCCCGAAATAACTTCCCGATTTCAACGACGGCTTGAGTCGTTTTAGTTATTCCCGCGCAGGCGGGAACCCAGTGAGTTTGGCAGCGTGGTGAAAAAAGACTGGTTTCCCGCCTGCGCGGGAATGACCCGGTCTTAAATCGGGAAGTTAATGAAGTTAATCATGACACGTTCCCTTAGGGGCCTGACCTTCTTTTGTCGGTAGCCGTCGCGAAGATACTCAGCCGTATTTTGGCGCACAGGATTCCACCATGACCCCATCGCAATCGTCAATCGACAGAATCCTGAAGTCACCTCAGCTGCCGTCTGTTCCGGCTGTGGCGATTAAACTGCTGGACCTCGCGCAGGATCTCGATAGCAGCACCAGAGACATTGTCGAAACGATCAAGTCCGACCCTGCTCTGGCTGCGAAGGTCCTTCGTTCCGCCAATTCGTCCTACTTCAGTTTTCGATCGGAAATCCGCACGCTGGAGCAGGCTGTTCCACTGATCGGTCGCACTGTCATTACATCGTTGGCTCTCAGTTTCTCCCTTTCGACGGAAGCCATGACCGAAGGCGTTCTGGCAGACCACTACAAGAGTTTCTGGCTGCGTTCGATCGTCCAGGCTGCAGCCGCAGAAACACTGGCATCGGACGCCAATCCGGTCATGGCCAGCGAACTGTTTATGACAGGGCTACTGATCGACCTTGGTCAACTGGCAATGCTGAAGGTTTTGCGGAATGACTACCTGCCGGTGATTGAACAGCTGACGGAAGGCAACACGTGCCTGCAACAGTGCGAGCACGATGCGCTGGGATTCGATCACTCCGAAGTCGGCTACCGCCTGATGAAACAATGGAAACTTCCGGACCCCATGTGTGATGCCACGCAGCATCACCACGGGAACCCCGAAGATGTCGCCGGCGAAGACTCTCGTGAACTTTCACACGCGATGATGATCGCTTCCACTGTCGGCGACTACTTCTGCGGCGATTGCCCGGGAGTCGCGCTCACGAGATTGCGCCAATTGACGTCAGCGACTTTCGAATTCACCGAAGAATCGCTGCACGAATTCCTCGAAAAGACTGACGCTCGCGTTCAAAAGACAGCTGAGCTTCTTTCGGCCGACACCGATGAGCTTCTCTCGGCGGCAGATCTGATGGCACAGGCCTGCGAACAGCTCGCCGCAATTTCGATCGCTCAACACCATCAGAATCAGGAAACTCAGGCACAGCAACAGTTGACCGAACTCGAAAAACTTGAACTGGAAGCTCAGAACCAGCAGTTGAGAGCGCAGGCATTCTGCGACCCGCTGACATCCCTCTATAACAGACGGTTCTTCGACGAGACGCTGCAGAACGAAATCCATCGAGCCTGCCGACGGGGAACGACCATTGGAGTAGTCTTTGTCGACGTCGACCGTTTCAAGAACCTGAATGACGCGTACGGCCATCACTTCGGAGATGTCGTGCTCACCCAACTCGGACAGACGATCCAGAAGAATATTCGTGGCACCGACATCGCCGCACGATACGGAGGTGAAGAGTTCGTCGTTCTGGCGGTCGACGCTTCTGAGTCCGGTCTCAGAATTCTCGCTGAACGAATTCGGCAGGCGATTGAATCGGAGACCTTCCGCCATAAGAGCACTGTCGTACCAGTCACCGTCAGCGTGGGTGCAGCGTTCGCCAGTCCGCAACGCGGCGATGAGAACCTGCCCTCGCAGATCCTCGAAACCGCCGACGCGGCCATGTACGAATCCAAACGACAAGGCCGGAACTGTGTCACGATCCATTCGATGGCGAGCGAACTGGAAAGACGGCTCGCACAATTCGTGACGGAAAACCGATTCAGTTACTGGCTCGTTGAACGCAGGATCGCCGACGGAAATGATCTCCTTGAAATGGCGAAGGCGTCGCGTCCTCCAGCGATCCGTATTGGTGAACTTGCCTGCTCAAAAGAATGGATGCAGATGTCCGATGTCCAGCAAGTGCTGGACATCCAGGAGTCGACCGGAGAACGGTTCGGCGCAATCGCTCACCGGCTCTCACTGCTCTCAGAAGAGCAACTGGCCGTCCTGCTGGCCGATCAGGCCGAGTGTTCGGACATGCTGATCAAACAACTGACAGAGCACGGGATCATCGACTCACTGCAAGCCGAACTGCTGCTATCGCAGTTCATTCTGGAACGCAAGGAGCGGCTGGAAGCGTCGTTTCAAAGACCCACCAGCACTGCATTGGCGCAGTGACCGGGCTGGCGGCAACGAATCTTCAAGCACTCGCCTGTCTGCGATCCAGCACCGGTCGGACTGCTTACCGATTGCAGCTTGAACATTCCTCGGTCACCGGAACCTGGATTGTCTTCTGAATCGTTTTCTGCACGTAACGTGTGACGGGAACTTCGATCTCCCGGGAAACCGTGTGCGGGACGGCGACCGTTTCGTAGGTCACTACTTCTCGTGACACCGTCGTCATTTGAGTGACCTGTCGCGTCCGAACCTGCTGAACCGGAACCTGCACCGCAACCGGCACGTTCACCGTCTGCTGAATCGGCTGATAGTCAACGACCTGCTGAGTCTGGTAACGAGTTTCCTGTCGAGTCACCGGAACCTGATAGGTGAACTGCTGATTGAAAACTCCTGGCTGATTCACAACTTCCTGCACCATCCGCTGGACCGGTTGATTCAGAGTCTGCAGCGAGGCCATGCCGGGCGACGATTGAGTGCAGGCACACTGCGAAGTGACCACTCGCTGAATCATGACCGGAACGTTCTGCACGACCTGCCGAACTCCCACCCGGTTCTCGACTCCCTGAACCGCGACAGACACCGGGGTGACCACATTGCGAGCGACTGCCTGGTAACCGGTCTGCGTCACTTGCTGCATCCGCGTTTCCTGAGTCATCACCGTCACCGTCTCATTGACATTGACGACCTGCGGAACCTGCTCGTAAACCGTAACTGTCTTCGGACGCTGCTCGTAACGAACCTGCTGTTCCTGAATTGTTCGCTTCTCCATAACCGTTTCCGGGACCGAAATTATTTCCTCAACCATCTGCTGCCGGAACCGTGGCTGCTGCCGGAACCGTGGAGCGGGAGCACAGGCGGGAGCAACCGCACACGTCGGAGCGACCGCACACGTCGAGTATGGCGAGTGCAATACCGAACCCGCATAGTAGGTCGTAGACGGTGCGGAAACGGCCGACGAGTACGACAGCACGGGAGCGCAATTGGGACTGGCCTGCCAGTAAGTCTGAGCCAGAATCGGCTGACTCATCGTGGCGAACAGGCACGTGACTGACACAATGGATACGACTGCTTTCATGGTCTCTCTCCTCAATGAATCAGGGCTGAATCGCCGATCGTATTTGACTGGTTTTTCCGGTTAACCCGGTTCTTTCGATTATTCATATTACTCAGTCTTCGCAGATTACCACGCTTATGCAGTCTTGAAAAGAGTTGGCCGGGCAGTTTTTCAAACCTTCTGACAATGTTCGCAACTACTTATGAAAAAACAGTTTGAGGTAATTGTCGCCGGCACCGGCGGCTTCGGAAGCAGCTGTCTGTACCATCTCGCCCGCCGAGGCGTCCGAGTTCTGGGACTCGATCGCTTCCCGACCGCACACGACCGAGGCAGCTCGCACGGCGCCACGCGAATCATCCGCCAGGCGTACTTTGAACACCCTGATTACGTCCCGCTCCTGCTCCGGGCGTACGGTCTGTGGCGGGAACTGGAGTCAGTCTCCGGACGCAAGCTGATGAAGATTTGCGGACTGATCCTGGCCGGACCTCCGAGCGGCGAAGTGGTTTCCGGAGCAAAGCTCGCGGCCAGGTTGCACGGCGTTTCCGTCGAGGACGTTTCAGCGCGAGACTTCGCGGGAGAGCGAGCCGCCCGGTTTCCTGGATTTCGAATGCCCCAAGGCTTCGCAGCGGTCTTCGAACCTGCCGGAGGGTATCTGCATGTTGAAGACTGCGTGCAGACTCACATCGAACTCGCACTCGCCACTGGAGCGGAGCATCGCTCGGATGAGACGATCGTCTCGTGGGAATCCAACGGTCGGACTGTCCGGGTCAGAACGGAGTCTGACGAATACGAAGCGGCAGCCCTGATCCTCACCCCCGGCGCGTGGGCGAGCGGCCTCCTGCAGTCGTTGCCCGAATTTCCACAACTAACGGTTCTCCGTAAAACGCTGCACTGGCACCACGTCCGATCGAGCGTATACGACGTCAGCAATGGGGGAACCGGGTTCCTCTTCGAGATGCCCGGCGCCACGATTTACGGATTCCCATCGCTCGACGGTCAGACGCTGAAAGTTGCAGAGCATTCCGGCGGTGAGACAGTCAGCGATCCGCTGCACGTCGACCGAACCTTGAAAGAATCTGACACGCAGCCGATCCGACACTTCCTGGAAGAAGTCATGCCGGATGTCGATCCCGCCTGCGATCACCACGCCGTCTGCATGTACACAATGACGCCCGACGGTCACTTCGTGGTCGATCGTCACTCACAACACGCCAACGTGTTCTACGGTGCCGGCTTCTCGGGACACGGTTTCAAGTTCACGTCAGTGCTGGGCGAAGCGCTCGCTGAACTGGCGATCGATGGTGCAACGAAACTGCCGATCAGTTTTCTCAGTGCCGGACGTTTCGCACTGTGAGCGGTCGACGGTTGGCATTGCAACGGCGCTTTACCAGACTTCCGCTTCGGACCCGTTTGTAAGTTCATCAAAAACAGGAACGCGTTATGCGATCACTCGACCTTGTCGCTGTGGCGATTTTTCTGTCCATCCTTGTCTCGGCGGATTCCGCGTCGGCTGGCGACTGGCCTCAGATTCTCGGTCCGACCAGAGACGGCATCGCACAGAAAGAGTCGATCGCCGACTCATGGCCGAGTGGCAAACCGAAGACCGTCTGGGAAAAAGCGGTCGGCGACGGATTCGCAGGCGTTTCAATCGCCAAGGGAATCGCTGTCGTGTTTCATCGGGTTGACGACCTGGAAACTGCCGAAGGAGTCGGAGCGAAGTCCGGGAAGCCAATCTGGAGTGTCGCGTTTCCCACCGAGTACGTTCCGGCGTTCAATCCAGATGCCGGCCCGCGTGCCGCTCCGGTCATCCATGAAGGACTTGTCTATCTCTACGGAGCACGAGGCAACCTGTGCTGCGTTCAACTGGCGGACGGGAAGAAAGTCTGGCAGCGAGACACGTTCGCCGACTTCTGCAGTCAGCGAACATCTCGCGGTGAACCTGCGGAAGGTTACTTCGGTTTTGCCAGCAGCCCGATCATCGAAGGAGACCGGTTGCTGCTGAATGTTGGCGGTAGCGACAAAGACGCCGGCATCGTTGCCTTTGATCGAAAGACCGGCGAAACACTGTGGACCGCAACCGATGAACGAGCCAGCTATTCCTCACCCGTCGCGGCGACCATTGATGGGCAGCGACACATCGTGTTCGCAACTCGATTGAAAGTTGTTTCGGTCGACCCGGCCAACGGTCGCGTCCTGTTCGAGTTTCCGTTTGGCAAACTCGGCCCGGCCGTAACGGCGGCGAACCCGCTGATACTGGGAAACTCCGTGTTCATCACCGGCAGTTACCAGTTTGGAGCCGTGCTGGCTCGAGCAGGACGCAGCGGTTCTCTGGAGGTCTGGTCCAGCGACGAGATCCTGTCGAGCCAGTACACGACTTCGATCGCTCATGACAAAACACTGTTCGGTATTCACGGTCGCCAGGATTCTGCTCCCGCCGAACTTCGCTGCATTAACCCGTTGACTCGGCAGATCATCTGGAGCGAAGGCGGCTTCGGTTATGCGACGCTGATCCTCGCCGACAACAAGTTGCTCATCATGAAAACTGATGGAGAACTGGTTCTTGCCGCCGCCGACACACAGAAGTATCGCGAACTGGCTCGAGCAACGCTGTTTGATGGCCGAGTCACAACGCGAGCCCTTCCAGCATTAAGTAACGGCCTGCTTTACGTGCGGGACGGAAAGACTCTGAAGTGCTTTGATCTGAGGTAGGTGGCAGGCCGTGGGCCGCACGCTGCGGATCTGCTTGTTTCGTACAGGACGAACACCATGACCGAATGGAATAACCTGTGCATGATGCACCGCTCGCAGAGTGAGCGTTTCGGCAGCCGCGTCGCGATGAGGCATCCGCAGGACGGGCTGTATCATGACCTCGACTGGAGCAGTTATCGGCGGCAGGCGGACCAGGCAGCAACCGGGCTGATCGACCTGGGAATCAACGTCGGTGACCGCGTGGCGATTCTTTCCGAAAATCGGTTCGAATGGCTCATCGCCGATCACGCGATTCTGAGCTCCGGCGCAGCCGACGTTCCGCTACACGCTCCACTCTCCGCGAAGCAGGTCGAGTACCAGGTTGGTCACAGCGAAGCTCGTGGCATCATTGTCAGCGGTCAGGCTCAAGCCGATAAGGTTTTCGAGGTGCTCAGCAATCTGCCGTCACTGGAGTTTCTGATTTCCTTCGACGCGATCGAGACTCCAGACACTCGATTGAGAACACTTACCTGGCAGGGACTGAAACACCGCTCAGGAGCTATCAGCTACGCCGAGATCACCGCTCGCGAAACCGCACTCGATGAGTCCAGTCTGGCGACCATTATCTACACCAGCGGTACCACAGGAAATCCAAAAGGCGTCATGCTGACACATGGCAACCTGCTGTGTAACGCGAAATCGACATGCGACATTTCGTTCGTGTCGATGGACGACGTGCTGATGAGCTGGTTGCCGTACAGCCATATTTACGCTCGCACGGTGGACCACTATCTGACATCAATCGGCGGCTTGACGGTCGTGCTCGCCGAGTCTGTCGACACGCTCATGGAAAATATCAAACGGATTCAGCCGACATGGCTGACAGCGGTACCGCGTGTTTATGAGAAAGTCTGGAACGCCGTCGCGACGCTCGACCAGGCTGCCCGCAACGCCGCGCTGCGCGCCATCTTTGGCTCGCAAGTCAAACAGCTGACATCGGGCGGTGCCCCTCTGCCGCGACACATCGCTGAAGGTTTCTTCGAAGCGGGAATTCCACTGCTCGAAGGGTACGGCCTGACGGAAAGCTCTCCGGTCATCGCGTTTAACAGTATCGAGAACTACCGCCTGGGATCGGTCGGCCAGGCACTCGGCGATGTTGCCGTGAGAATTTCCGATGCCGGAGAAATTCTCACCAAAGGCCCACACGTCATGACCGGGTACTGGAAAAACCCCGCAGCGACGGCGGAAACGATCATCGACAACTGGCTGCACACCGGCGATGTCGGGCGTCTGGACGAAGACGGTTACCTCTTTATTACGGATCGAATGAAAGATCTGTTCGTCACGTCGTCCGGCAAGAACATCGCCCCTGCAGAGCTGGAAAGGATCCTGGGTCGCGACGAGTACATCGATCAGGCTGTTGTCTACGGAGACGGTCGACAGTTCGTCAGCGCTCTGGTCGTTCCGGATTTCGACAAGCTGCAAACGCTGACGGAGAAAAACGGCTGGTTCATCGAATCCGATGACGACTTCATCACGACGCCGGACGTGCTGACGTTTCTGGGACAGCGAATCGAAACTGTGATGCAACAGGTCAGCCAACCTGAACGTGTGAAACGATTTCTAACGCTGGCTCGTCCGTTTCAGGTGGAAGAGGAAGAACTGACCGCAACGTTGAAAGTCCGCCGCCGCCACATCATCAACCGTTACGAAGAATATCTCGCCGCCCTGTACGACAACTGAGCATTTCGGGCGATGCTGGTTTTCTGGAATCTACCTGGCGTTTCAATGCAGACGGTTTTAGAACCACGAAAGTTACGGAAAGACACGAAAGGTAAAGTCGTATTTCGTGTCGTTTGTGTTTTTCGTAGTTGCTCTTTCTCAGCATGAACGAATCACGCCGCAGCGTTATAAGGACTCTCAAGATGGATACTCAGGTCGCGCTGACAACTGACGGTCCGATCGCACGGGTGCAGCTATCCGGCGAGAAAGGCGTGCAGTTGCTGGGTGCGGGAACTCGACAGCGGTTGCATGAAGTGCTCGAAGAAATCGAACAGCTTTCCGGAATCAACGTCGTGGTTTTCGAAGCTGCAGGTCGAACGTTCATCGCGGGAGCTGACATCAACGAGCTGCGATCCCTCAACCCTGAAACGGGATTCGTGAATTCGCAGCAGGGTCAGGCATTGATGAATCGAGTGGCCGCGCTGTCGGCAACAACGATTGCGGCCATTCACGCCGCCTGTGCGGGAGGCGGCACAGAACTGGCTCTGGCTTGCGACATGCGGATCGCAGCGGAAGCGGCTGTTATCGGCCTCCCGGAAACCCGGATTGGTGTTCTTCCTGGCTGGGGCGGAACCGTGCGGGCAACGCGACTGCTCGGCAGTGCTGTCGCTCGACGACTGATTCTGACCGGCGAACTGCTACCGGCGGCAGCGGCATTGCAGCTGGGACTTGTGGATGAGGTCGTGAGTGAAGCAGAATTTCGCTCGGCAATTGAGGAACGAATCCGGCTCGTCGTCAGCCGCGGGCCGCACGCCCGAGCGGTGTCGAAAAAGCTGATCGCTCAGTTCGAAGGCCCGGACGCCGAGGCTCAATTTCTGGCCGAGTCCCGCGCATTCGCCGATTGCTACCCA
>JAQBWV010000241.1 GCA_027624335.1 Planctomycetota bacterium | reverse complement strand
TGGAGCCCGCGATGAAGACGATCTTCACTACTGGACAGGTAGCTATGATCTGTAAAGTTGCACCTCGTACTGTGAGTAAATGGTTTGATTCGGGACGCCTTCGTGGCTACCGAATTCCTGGTTCCCAGGACCGCCGGATCCCGCGAGAGCATTTGATCCGGTTCCTTAAAGAACACGGGATGCCACTTGGTGAACTTGAAGACGAAGCAATGGGTAAAATCCTGCTCGTCGGTGCAGAATCTGTTATCAAGTCCAGCCTGAATGAGATGATCACACCTGAAGACTTCAAAGTCGAATACGCCCAAAGCGGATTCGAGGCCGGAATTCAGGCGGAATCATTGCACCCTGACTGCGTTGTCGTTGACTTCGCTATGGGTCGCAACGATGCCTTGCTGATCGCTCAGAACCTTCGCCGAAACCCTGAGTATTCTGAGACCGTTCTGATCGGTTTGCTCAGCGACGAAGACAACGCTGCCGGTTTTGACCGGACAATCTTTAATGAGACGTTCCGCAAACCGTTCGACTCAGCCCTGCTTGCAGAGCGAATTCGGACGCTTGTTGGTCGCAAGAAGCAGTTCGCGTGATCAAGCCAGGGTCGGAAGTCATTCGCCAGGGGAAGCTCATGACCGACGTGGCAAGGACGTCACACAGGATCTAACGTCCTGATCAGTGCGGATATCAGAGTAATCAGTAAAGCCCGGCCAGAGTTTCTGGTCGGGCTTTCTTTGTGTGTCGCAGAGACATCGCCGCATTGGCTGGAAACATGATTCGAGATCAAGAATAAAGGTCAGTACCTCGTACGGTGGGTATGGTCTGACCGTCATGGAGTTCTGGGAGGTGTTTGATAGTCTCCGCAGGAAGCTGAAGTGAGCAGATTGTGCAGCCACTTTCGCGCTGGAACGCTGAGGTCAACGGAGCGCGACTGACCTCGATCGGAGACCGCTGCACGTCGGCCGACGACGTCGTGGTCGATGGAAAACTCATCGCCGGCGAAGACGATACTTCAGCCCGATTGTTCGGAGAGACCCTCGCAAAGTTGTTGACCGGTTCATCGCGATGAATACTCCAGGGTCAAACCGTCTTCGCGAATTCAGATTGCCAACCGCCATGGGGTCAGTCGATCCATTCGGCGCGGCGGAGCCAGGCTTCGCACGGATTTGTCCAGTGCGTCACCGGCAGGTCGCTTTGTTTTCGCAGGCCGTAACCGTGGCCGCCAGCGTCGTAGACGCGCAGTTCAGAGGCGACCCCAGCTCGCTTCAGCGCGAGCAGAAGATTCGCCGCCCCCTCGACCGGCACAAAATCGTCGAAGGCGTGCACGATGAACATGGGCGGTGATTTCGGCGTGACGATGTCGATCTGGTCGAGTTTCTGATCGTGATCGGACGGGGCTTCCTTGCTGGTCGGTGCCGCAGTTTTGGGAAGACCGGCTGAGTAAATCAGGATGGTTCGATCCGGTCGGCATGAGGCTTCGTCGGCGGGATCGACGGCTTCGTAATGCCGCTTGCTCGCAAGTGATGTTTTGAAGGCCGCAACTCCGCCGGCTGAGAAACCGAGAATTCCGACTTTGTCCGTGTCGAGCTTCCACTCTTTGGCGTGATGTCGGACGAGGCTGACGGTGCGCTGGGCATCCTGCACCGGGGCCAGCCAGCGTGGATCCTGATTGCCGGTTGGTACGCGATACTTCAACACGATTCCGGCGACACCCAGCGTGTTGAGCCATTGAGCGACCTCGGTTCCTTCCAGATCCCAGGCCAGAATGCTGAAGCCGCCGCCGGGACAAATGACGACGGACGCTCCCGTTCGACGATTCGCCGGCGGCAGATAGACGTGGGCCTGCGGAGTCAACACGTTTCCCAGCTTGATAATCCGTCGGCCGGCGATCAGCTTGTCCGAATCCTTTGTCAGATCCTGCTCGGGTTCGAGTTTCCGGTTCTCACCTGGAGGCTCTCCCGGCCAGAGATTGATGACGTGATCCGGCTGGTCGGCGTAAATATTTGGCACGTCTATCACAAGTAAGGCGATCACTGCGGCGAGCAGAGTCACTATTCTGGGATGAATCATCGATCTCTCAGTTCGGTGTTGTTATGGGACGATGTCGTGAAGTACAGCCCACCAGGTCACGGAGCTTCGGTGATAGGGTGGATCAGGTTGGATACAGGGACCGGGGATCACTTTTCGAGTTTCGCTCGTCCAGACATCGAATGACTCTTTTCTGGTGAGAAATGGGACACGGATGACGCGGATGTGACTGAGAAGCGAGGATTGCATTCCGTGTGATTCCGTCGCCAGCCAGTCGAGCAGTTGCGGATGAGTCAGCTCGGCACCTTTCACGCCGAAGTCACTGGCAGTGGCCACGATGCCGCGACCAAAGTGGAATTGCCATAACCGATTGACCCAGACGCGCGCGACGAGCGGATTCTTCGGATCGGCCATCCAGTCGGCGAGTGTGGACCGCGGCTTCTCACCGAGCGAACTCGGAGTCACACCCAGCACCTCCGGCCATCCGGCATCCACGCTCGGTCCCGGGATGCCAACGTCGCCGCGAATCAGCATGCGGGCTTCCGCGTTCTTCAATGCGGCGGGCTGCCACTTGATCGGTTTTCGATTGACGACTGGATAACGCTCGATGCCGGGATCACCCGACGAGGCCGACAGATAACCCCAGGTGTGCGGCTTTTCCGGCGGTGAGAAGAGCTTTTTTTTCGAATCAGTGAGGCTCATCGTTCTCAGTCGTGCGAGAGTTTGGTTTTAACCACGGAAAACCGGACAACCTGGTGGGTCAACTTTATCAAAGACAAGTCCTTGAACAAAGAACCCCCGCCGTCTCAGGAGCGGCCGCAGCAACGCCAATCAGACGTCAGATACCACGTCGGCCAGTTTTCGCCGCAAGTCTTCAGAATCGTCCGCGGAGGACGCGTTGTTTCCCGAATGCCAACTGGTAACATCAGTCAGTCGTCTTGAACCGGCGACATAACTCAAACTGCTTTTACCGGGTGAGATCATGACTGGCCGATTTTCGACGCTGTATTTATTCCTGTTCGTGTTGGTTCTGGCACATCCGATACCTGCGGATGATCACATTCAAGCCACACACAGCAGGAACACCACTCCTGAACTGGTCAGCGCGACTCGCATCTGGGATCGCGCCGCTCATAACGCGTTCACGGATCTTGTTCGTCACGAAAACCGCTGGTATTGCGTGTTTCGCGAAGGCAGCAAGCACGTTTCTCCCGACGGTTCGCTGAGAGTCATCACGTCACTGGACGGCAAAGAGTGGCATTCAATCGCACTGATTTCGCATCCGGTTGATGATCTGCGAGACGCGAAGCTCACGATTACTCCAGACGGTCGCTTCATGCTCAACGGTGCCGGCATGCAGGCCGACAAACCAATCCGTTACCACTCGATGGTCTGGTTCTCCAGCGACAAGGGCAAGACGTGGGACGAAGGAAGCAGAATCGGTGATCCGGGCTTCTGGCTTTGGCGGGCACACTGGCACAACGGCACAGCGTACACGATGGGTTACGCCACTGATCGAGACCGCACGAAGCGAACTCTGCGGTTTTACAAGAGCGACGACGGTGCGACCTACAAGACTCTGATCAAACAGGTCAACGTGGATAACGGAGTGGGTGAAGATCGCATTCTGTTTCTCGAAGATGGATCGGCCCTTTGCCTGCTGCGACATGAAACCGGGACGAAGAACGGGTTCCTGGGCAAGTCCAGACCGCCGTTCACCAACTGGATCTGGAAGGAAGTCGGCCTGCGCATCGGCGGTCCCAATATGATCCAGCTTCCAGATGGTCGGATCATCGCTGCGACACGACTCTATTCCCCGCGTGCGAGAACGTCTCTGTCCTGGGTCGACCCGGTCGCAGGCACGATGACCGAATGTCTTGCACTTCCGTCCGGCGGAGACACGAGTTACGCAGGCCTGGTGTTGCACGACGGCCTGCTGTGGGTCAGCTATTACTCATCTCACGAAGAGAAGACGTGCATCTACCTGGCGAAGGTGCGGCTGTAGAGCAGTTCTGGGGGCTTGTGAGTGCTGACGCTGCACGAACTCGAGTGTGACAATCTGGTCTCCGGTGGTGGTCCGGCAGAAATTCCGTGCGCTCTTGCGGTGGCGCGATGTGGAGCGGTAGGGCCAAGGTGATCCTCTGTCAGGACCGATCGGTGCTCGGCGGCAACGCTTCGGAACGCCGCAACAGGCACATGGCCACTTCCCCTATGCTTGCCCAGCGACAAGCCAAGTGAGTAACTCAATATCGCTTTCTGGCAAACTGCCGTATTCCGATACTCTGCCGTGTTCGACGGGTCGGAATACGGGAAGGCGTCGAGAAACAAAAATAGCCGAAAACACCGGGAATTTCGATGCTTTCAGCTCAGTTGAGGAAGTACACCCGGTAGGGCTCGAACCTACAACCCCCGGTTCCGAAGACCGGTACTCTATCCAATTGAGCTACGGGTGCCTCTGGCCATGTGTGAGTGAGACGATCCGCGAAGAAGACGAATCCCCATTTGTCAGATTGCGTTCCAAACACACCTCGTCCATTCGGTCGGGAATCTATCAGATCAATTACAGCAGTGCCAGGATGCCGATGGGAGTTTTCGAGGCGGGCAGTCGTTTCGAAACAGCAGCTCATCACGCCCGAGGTGGCATCGTGCAACACTCGTTGACGCCTGTCGAGACGATTTGGATCCGGCGAACTATGACACACAACGCGCCATTCCGGACACCCTGAGCATTCTGGGTCGATGATTCTTGTCGTGGCTTATTCGTAGACATCAAACGGTCTCAGGTTTGCAGTGTGCGCCTTTCGACCACGCCCGGATGTGAACAGGAACCGCTGTAAGCCGAGACTTACGGGTGACGAATTTCACAAAAAAAGTCTTATGACAGGGACGCAGTTTCGTCGACGCTCGAATTTCCGAACGACGGTAGCGGTCAACAGATACTATTCCTTGTCATTGTGCAACTCGATCACGGGGCGATTGACATGCATGCGGTCGACTGCGACCACTTGACCGCAGCAACGCAGATGCTGTTTCGCTCATGCTGCACACTCAACACGTTCTAGAACCGGCGTTTAGCCGATCACGTGGAAACGAACATGATGCCAGGACTTTCGATGACTGACTGTAGATTGGGATGCGGCGAGATTGCTGCCACCACTTATCCTGTTGATTCTTCGTCTGGTTTGTGGTGTAGCATCCATGCGCTGAGGCCAGGCGTTCCGACCGAGATTGGAGATGGCGGAGACAATCAGATCGTGCTACACAGCAACCGTTGCAGTCGCCGACATCGTGAAATCGTCTAAAGGAATGACGTCTGGTTGGTCCGGGACCTTGATAGTCGCAACGGAACGCTGCTGAACGAGGAACTGCTCGACGAATTGCGAGTGCTGAATCCCGGCGACCGTGTTGAATTCGCGGGTACAATGTTTCTGCTGACCACAAGCATTTACGAAATCGACCGCGAAGGTGTGTCTGTGGATTCGAGCACTTTCGATCCAGCCGTACCAGCTGCGCTTTCCAGCGATCTGAGTTCGAGTGACCACAAAAACTCAAGAGTCCCTCAAGCCACAGATTGATCGGTTGCAAGTGAGACTGAATTGAAGTGAAGAATGCCGTCACCGTTCAGCAGGCCAGATAATGGAGGGTTGTAATGTCGGTACTCGAAATCGTGGGAGAGTCGGGTGCAGAGCGACTGATTCAATTATCCGCCACCCCGACTCTGATCGGCCGCGATCGACGACAATGCCAGGTCGTATTTGATGGGTCCGGCGTGTCTAGAGTCCACGCGAGAATCAGCGCACTCGGCACACAATTCATGCTGGAAGATTGCAAGAGTCGCAATGGCACGACGCTCAACGGAAAGAAGATTCAGACCTCGGAATCACTTGTCGATGGTGATGAAATCGCAATCGATCAACACCGCTTGTTGTTTCGAAGTTATGACCCGCACCCACTGCTGGATCGACCGTCCTCGGTGACCGGCGTCTTCCCTGCGCAGTCACCAACGGAAGTTCGACCGGAAGTACGTTCCGCAGAAAAGCTCCGAGCGATCATGGCAATCTCTTCGAGTCTGGCACGTTCTCTGTCGCTCGACAGCCTGCTTGACCGATTACTTGGAACACTGTTTCAGGTCTTCCCGAACGCCGAATGCGGCGCGATACTATTGCCTGGGAAAAACGGCAAGCTGCATGTCCGGACATGGCGTTCAGCCAGTTGCAACGATGGACAGGCTCCTCGTGGCGTCGCCAGTCGAACAATCGCCAGGCGAGTCATGGACTCGGGACAAAGCCTGTTATGTGTCGACACTGCCGACGATCAGCTTCTCTCTACGAGTGAGTCAATCGCTGACGCGGATATCCGGTCGGTAATGTGTGCGCCGATGAAGGGATCCGATGGGAAATCGCTCGGCGTCATCCATCTTGATCGCCGCGACGTGCTGCATCCGTTTGTGATGGACGATCTTGAGTTGCTGGCTTGTGCGGCAACGATCTCCGGGCAGACTGTTGAGAACAATCTGTTGCACGAAGAGCACCTCAAAGCTCAGCTGCAGGAGCAGGAACTACGACTCGCCGCTGATCTACAGCGGACACTGCTGCCGTCACATGCCCCTGATGTCGCTGGTTATCACATTGCCCATCATTATCAACCGGCAAGTGAACTCGGGGGAGACTACTTTGACCACTTCGAATTGCCGGATGGGCGATTTGTTGTGGCGATTGGCGATGTGGCGGGCAAGGGAACCGCCGCCGCACTTCTAGTTGCAAGTCTGTTCGCGTCAGTGCGAACGGTAATGGCCTTTGAGTCGGAGCCGGCAGCCGCAGTGGAAAGGTTAAACGCTACGCTCGCCAACGTCGTATCAACTGGCAGATTCATCACGTTTCTCCTGACGATTCTCGACCGAAGCAACCATACACTGACCATGACGAGTGCCGGTCATGTCGCTCCACTGTTGTGTCGCGAGGGAAAGGTCTCTGATCCGATCAAAGAGTGCTTCGGATGTCCTCTTGGAATCGACGCTGGTCTGCCGTTCGAGCAGATCACTCTCAAACTGGAACCGGGCGACACGATACTTCTGATGACGGATGGTATCACGGAAGCCCGGAACTCATTGAACGAGCTGTTCGCCACGTCCCGAGTCATAGCTGCGCTTGTCAATGGAAGTGGTTCCGCCGAGTCCGCAATCAATTCGGTACTCAAGTCAGTTGCGGAGTTTACCGACCACGACCGGCACGACGACGATACATGCCTGGTTTCACTTCACCGTTGTTGAAGCGTCATCAGTCCAGAGGAGTTCCGTCATGCAACGGCTCGAAATCCCCCGGACCCAGTGCATGCTGTATGCGAAATCCTGTGCCGTTTGAGATTTCAGAAACTCTCGACCAACTGAGATTTAAACTTTCTGAGTTTGTGTTGGTAGCTGCTCTGACTGACTATTTTCCTGACTCTGACGACGCTGTGTTTCTCGCAATGGCAGCAGCCGACTTCCGGAGTTCATAGAGTTGCTTCCAGTTCCGAAAGATTGTCATACCGAGGTCTACCGAGAAGATCAGTCCTATACCGATAACGAACAGCCCGAATACCAACGAGACATCCAACAGGAGAGACGCGACTCCGGTCCCTATGGCCAGAATTGATGCGATCGTTTTGACGATCACTTGAGTACGAACCACTCGCCGGCTGGCAACCGCGACCGCAGACCGAGCTGACTGATTGGCGATCTGCCTCAAAATCTGAACGTCGGCCCGTACCTGATCTTTGTTCTGCCTGTGCCGAGGGTTCTCTTCATGCCATGCCTCCGCCGCTGCCTTGTCGTTGTCGTTGCCGCTGATGGTGTGTTTCTCAATTATCTTTGAAGGGGCCTCAGTGACAGCTAATTCCGTGCATTCAGCGGTCTCGTGTTCGCTGCTGACGTCTTCTTTCTGGTGGTCCTTCCCTCTTGCAGCCTGGCGAGTTCGTGCCAGCAGTCTTTCCATATACGCACTGATCGACTCTTCCTCTTCGTGGTCATCAACGACCGGCTCAAACGTTGACCCTGAACGCCTTTCTGTTCCGGCAGAATCGGTGTCCTCTGCCGAGGAATCAGGAAAGGCATCGAGAGTTTCTGTTTCAAAAGCAGAACTCGATTCGTCGACTGAACTGGTACCGAATTCAATGGCAGCGTCACACTCGCCGATCGGTAGTACACCGCTGTCGGGCGCCTCGTGCTGCGTGTGACGTTCTTCGCCACAGTCCTCGTTCCCCGTCTGATTTTCCGGTACTTCATTGCGGTATGAATTCAGGCGTCCATCAAGCGACGCACCGCTCGCGACTGGTTTGGTTTCCTCTGTCAATGTCGGGAGATCGAACATTGTCGCGAGCCTCTGCCGCAACTCACAGGCAGAGTCCGAAGTACTCAAGTGGGCCTCTGCGGGAGAAACGCCACCGCTGATGTCGGCAGCCACTTCAAGTGAATCCACAATCGTCTCGGACTCGCTGGCTGCGACACCGTTGTCGTCATCGTTCTCTGGATCGTCGTCATCGCCGGCAAGAAACTTTGACTCGAACCACGACCGTGCCTGATGTCCAGCGTGCGGGAATCGCGAAGACGATTCAGTCGAGTCAGAAGTAATCTTCAGATCACATACGCTCGGTTCGTCGGTCAGCTGAATACCCAAACTTTCTTCGAGGTCACCAGCCGTCAGGTCTTCGTCGAACTGGAAGCCTTCGTCGCTTTCATCAAATGCCGACACCGTCTCGTCAATGGAATGGTCGTCGGACGCATCATCCCCTTTGATGACAGCTTCCGGACAGGTTTCATCCAGTCGCTCCAGATTGAAACGGCTCAGTACTCCGGATTCGAGCGAGGCCTCATGTTCTTCAGCTGTTTCACAGGCATCGACTTTGCTCCAGTCGGTCAAGTTCTGGTGCGCACCCACATCATGGGACTCATCTTCAACGTCGTACTCTGACTCAAACAGTTGACGCTTCGCGACCGGATCGTTCATCGTCGCGCTACTGCGATCCTCAGACACCCTGAAATTAATCGTCTCCCGGGAAATCAGTTCGTCTGTTTCCCCGCCAAATGTGAACTCACTCAAGCACGATTCGGGTTCTTCGATTTCGAGATCAGTTTCATGAAGCAGTCTCTCAAGATCGTCAACAGAGGATTCAAGATCGATATCTGCAAACTCACGAGCGCTTCCATCGATCGAGTGCTCACTTGCCAAATCTTTGCTTACTGTTTCTGACAGCGCCAACGTGTCACTTTCAGCGACTGCTGACGACTGGCCGAATTCGACATCCTCAAGCTGCAGTTCAGTTTCTGGTTCGTTCTCATCGTCCATGTCGATCGACATCTCGCCGGTCGTCGACGGGCGACTGTTCGACGACGTATCGACGCAATCCTGTTGCGGCGAGGGTGAGTCATCCGGATTCATCGATCGGGTCGCGGCAAAAACCAGCTCGTCGAGTTGCTTCACGGCATCCTCACGAGACCGCAACGCGTTTGACACGGAATACCTGGTCACTAGCAGTGTGTCCGGATACCTGTTTCGACCTGGATTTCGTGTTGGGGATGGTGTATTCGGGGCTCA
>JAQBWV010000240.1 GCA_027624335.1 Planctomycetota bacterium | reverse complement strand
TGGGCGGGTTGGTCGAAGTCAGCATTTCAACTCAATCGGAAGCTCATCGATCTTTGCGGCGCAGATGAAATCGTTCTCTGAAAGTCCGCCGACCGCATGTGTCCAGAGTTCGATCGTCACATTGCGGTACTGCTCCAGATGGAGGTCCGGATGGTGGCCTTCAGATTCTGAGACGACCGCGACTTTCTCAAAGAAACTCATCGCCGCCTGGAAGTCAGTCACGACCCAGGACTTGCGGATCCGCTGACTATCACGAGTGAGTTCCCAACCGCTGAGGTGCGTGATCTGCTCCTCAGCTTCTTTGGCGGAGAACTTTGGAACCCCGCCTTCACAGGGGACGCAGTTCTTCTTCGCAAGCTGATCGCAGGAGAGAATATCCATCCCGGAAAACTCCGTTTGTATGTTCGGTTGCGCACAGTTTGGTCTCGCTGACAGGCTACTGCGGAGGCACCCCTAATGACTTTCCGCCGTCGATGGCGATCAGCGTCCCGGTGACCATGATCGCTGCATCGCTGACGAGGTACAACACCGCCTGAGCAATCTCATCAACGTCGATCATTCGACCGTGGGCCATCGCAGCCGGGCTGGCGGCAATGAGCCTCTGTATCGCGGCGTCCCGACTTTCCGCCATGTCGATCTCAGATTCAATCATGCGGGTTCCGCCGACAGGGCCTGGACAGACGGCGTTTACCCGAATGCGATCCTTCGAGTGACACAGAGCGAGCGACTTCGTCAGACCGGACAACGCCAGCTTGCTGATCGAGTAAACCGGATCGTGGGCTCGCGGGAGGATTCCTGCATTGCTCGACACATTGACGATACTCCCGCCGCGAGCGTCGGAAGTCATGTGCCGGATCGCGTGCTTACAGCCAAAGAATGCGGCTTTGACGTTTGTGTCGAAGCAGGCGTTCCAGTCCTCTTCGGTAACCTCGTTAATCTGTTTAACCATGCCGACTCCGGCATTGTTGACAAGAATGTCGATTCGCCCCGTTAGACTTGCCGCATGATCCATCAGGTTTCGCAGTTCCCGCTCAGACCGCACGTCACACACCCGCTGCTCGATTCCAAGCTCCGAAAATGGCTCATCGTTCTCGCCGAGCAGTGAATAATCAGCAACCACTACCTTTGCTCCACATTCAGCGAGCATCCCCGCTGTGGCTCGTCCAATTCCACTGGCTCCGCCCGTCACGACGGCAACTCGGCCGGAAAAGTCGATCGCGTTCATGTTCACTGTGCCCCTTCTACGTTTCATTCTGTCCAACCTGGCGAAGTCATGTGGAACAGATGCTGGCACACTTCGGCAGTTCGTGAATGACGCAACGTATTAATTGCTAGTCAGTTAAGTGAGACTTAATGCCCAATCAGGCTCCGGTTCGACATCAGTCTCAGGAATCTTCCCGTTTTATTCCGAACTATTCCAGACCTGTCACGGTAAATACATAGACCGACAAGCTACACAGGCCAACTCAAATCTGCAGCTGTGGTTCCATCCGAGGTGAGCGTTTCGTAGACTCACTCATTGAATTTGCGGTAACTCCTTTCCCTCATAAGGGCAACACGATGCACTTCCCAACTCCCAAAGGAATGTCACGACGGCATTTTATGAGCCACATGGCTGGAGCCGCTGCGACGCTTCCGGCGATGAACTTCATTGAGCACATCAAGGCCAATGCTGCTACCGCCCGAAAAAACAACAAGGCCTGTATCCTGCTGTGGTGTAGCGGCGGACCTCCGACCATTGATATCTGGGATTTGAAGCCCGGCTCCAGAAATGGTGGTGAGTTCAAGCCGATTGATACCGCCGCTCCCGGCGTTCAGATCTCTGAGCACATGCCGAAGACCGCTAAGGTCTTCGACAAAATGTCGATCGTTCGCTCGATGAGCACTCGTGAAGCGGATCACGGACGTGGTCGCTACTTCATGCACACGGGATTCGTTCCGAATCCAACCGTAGTGCATCCAACGTTCGGTTCTGTCGTCGCTCACGAAGCGGGATCAAAGCGCCAGGATCTGGAAATCCCGGGATTCATCTCGATCAACGCTCCGAGCGGAAGTCCGGGATACATGGGGACAACCAACGCACCATTCGTGGTCGATGGCAATGGCCGAATCTCGAATGCGGACGTGGGCGAACTCGGTCGGGATCGTCTGGGACAGCGTCTTTCGATGCTTGGCGTGATTGAGGACAACTTCATCAAGTCGAAGCGTGGCGATCTGCCTCAGGACCACAAAAACATCTACAAGAAGGCCGTCAATCTGATGACTTCTGAGCAGATGAAGGCTTTCAGTATCACTGACGAGCCGCAGGAAATCCTCGACCTTTACACGGGCGGTCCTCCGGCCGGTAACGGCGGCATGATGATGCGGAACGCTGGCGGTTTCGGTCGCAGCCTCCTCATGGCTCGACGTCTTGTCGAAGTCGGTGTTCCATTTATCGAAGTGGGTGTCAATGTCGGTAACTGGGACCTCCACGGTGACGTCTTCAACACGCTGAAGAACAACAACCTGCCTCAGATGGACACGGCTATTTCAGGCCTTGTGACTGACCTGACGCAACGTGGCATGATTGACGACGTCACGATCGTGTGGATGGGTGAGTTCGCACGAACGCCGCGCATCAATCAGAACGTCGGTCGAGATCACTGGGCTGCCAGCTGGTCTGTCATGGTGGGTGGCGGTGGCCTGAACAATGGTCAGACCGTTGGCGAGACCAATGCTGACGGTACCGCCTGCATCACGAAGTCTTATGTGCCAGGCGATATCTGGGCGACAGTTGCTCATGCAATGGGTATCCCGACTTCAACGGTTCACACATCGAAGAACGGTCGCCCGATGAAGATCGCTAACGGCGGAACGCCGATCAAAGAATTGATCAGCTGATTTCTGCCTGACGACAGGAACTGCGACGCGGGAGCCCTGAGTGGCTCCCGCGTTTCATATACAGCGAGAAAGTACTTCGGAACGGGATCGCTGTTGCACTTTCATGGCCCGGATTCACGACATCGTGGCATCATCTCCGGACATTCAGGTTCCGCTCGTTCCGAGTGAAGAGTTCGTACAACTTTTCAGTCGGAATCAGCGGCGGGTGTATCTGCACATCCTGAAGCAGGTGGGCTCACCAACTGATGCTGAAGAGATTCTCCAGGAGACCAATGTGGTCATCTGGAACAAATTTCATCGATTCGAACTCGGCACCAACTTTGTTGCCTGGTCGTTTCAGATCGCAAACTTTGAAGTCCTCAAGTATCGCGATAAGAAGCGTTCAAACCGACTGGTGTTTTCCGGAGACGTTCTGGAAGCGATCGCTCAGGAGTCGGAAGAACAGGAAGACGATCTGGATCTGCGGCGGGCTGCCTTGGATGAATGTCTCCGCAAGCTGCGACCCGGCGATCGAGAGCTGATTCAACAACGATACCTGCCAGGAAATTCAGGCGAGAGTGTCGCTCGTCAACTCGATCGACCAATTAATTCGGTGTATCAGTCGATAGGCCGGATTCGGAAAACACTGTTTGAGTGCATTAACCGGCGGCTCGCCGCAGAGGCACCTCGATGAAGAACTCGCAGGAACATCCTGAATTGACTGGCTTTCTCGATCTGCTTGAACTGCAGGTCGAGGATCGAATAACGCCGGAGCAGTTCACGGAACTTGAGGCGACGATCCGTGCAGACAACGGTGCTCGACAGCTCTACATCCAGTACATGGATCTCCACGGCAGTCTGCACTGGGACCTGGCACTGACAGCTGATTCGGATCGCTTCCCGTCTGACGATCTGCAACCAACGAGTAGTGCGACCGGCGAACCGGAAGTTGACTTGGCTCGTCCAGCGCGGCAAAAAGCAATCCAGTGGCAGACGATTGCTGGGACGGCTTGTTGTGTCATTCTCCTGGTCTTCGTTTCTACGATCTTGAATACGCCGACGGACCCCGCAGACAATTCTGTGGCAGGACCAGCTATCGGCGAGCGAGTTGAGCCGCTGGCTCCGGACGAGGATTCGCATGTCCTGTTGGTCGAGACGGATCACGGAGCTCGAAATCTTCAGCCGCCACAACCGCCATTGCCAGGCAGTCGTCGCCCCGGCGAATCCGATCCGAGAGATTTGACTCCGCCTGCAACTCACGTGGTTACGAACGCGGTTCCTGCTGAAATTCGCGTGCCGGGGTCTCTGAGTAATCCCGTCGCCAGTGGTGGTTCAACGGAAGCCGTTGTCGCCACAATCAATCGTCTGATTCAGGCCGGCTGGACTGATAACGAAATCACGCCGTCAGCGCTGGCGGATGATTCTGAGTGGTTGCGTCGAGTCTACCTCGACACGGTGGGACACATTCCATCAGCCGACCAGGTTCGAAAGTTTCTGGCAAACAAGCGACCTGACAAACGCTCGATTACGATCGATACTTTGCTCGATGATGAAGACTACATTCGAAACTGGACGACGGTCTGGACCAATCTTCTGATTGGCAGATCGAATCCGCGTGAAGTCAATCGACCGGCGTTGCAGAAGTACCTTCGCGAAAGCTTTGCTGAGAACCGAGGCTGGGACGACATCGTCACTGATTTCATCGCAGCCGAAGGAAGTCATGACGAAAACGGTGCTACAAACTTCCTGCTCGCTCACGTGAATAATCAGGCAGTTCCAGCAACGGCTATCACAGGGCATGTGTTTCTGGGTTTGCAGCTTCAATGCACGCAGTGCCACAACCACCCGTTTAACAATCAGAAACAAGATGAATTCTGGGCATTCAACAGTTTCTTCAAGCAGATCAAGGTTCAGGACCAACCGATATCCAGCAACCCGCCCTTAAGAAAAGTGGCACTTGTTAACACGCGGGAGGGCGGTGCGACGTTTTACGAAACTCGTCAAGGCGTGATGAAAGCCGTGTTTCCAAGTTTCCAGGGACACAGCATCGACGCGAATGATGGCGTCAATCGCCGGGCAGAACTCGCCAGACTGATGACCGAGGGCGATTCCCCTCAGATCGCTCGCGCTTACGTCAACCGAATGTGGCAGCATTTCTTTGGTGCCGCTTTCACGCCTCAAGTGGACGACATGGGGCCGCATGTCGCCGTCAGTCATCCGGAATTGCTCGACGAATTGACACGGCAGTTTGTTCGCAGCGGATATGACGCGAAACAGCTGGTCCGCTGGATCTGCCGCTCAGAAGCGTACAGCCTGACGAGCCGCTTCAATTCGGACGCCGGAAACGAGCAGGACGATCCGTCGCTGGGTCTTGAGCCGTTGTTCAGTCGCTCCTATGTGAAACAGATGTCAGTCGAACAGCTTTTCGATTCACTGTTAATCGCGACGCAGGCGCATGAAGTCTTCGGCTCATCGTGGGACGCGGTCGAAGCACACCGCCAAAAGTGGCTCCAGCAGTTTGTCATGGCATGGGATACCGACGAGAACGACGAGGTGAACCTGTTTGACGGAACGGTTCCGCAGGCTCTGATGATGATGAACGGCAACCTTGTGGATCTGGCCCTGGAGTCAGAGCAAGGGACACTGCTGGATCGGATCACTCGCTCTTCTACGACGGAGAATGAGAAGATCGAGACGATCGCTTTAGCCGCTCTGTCTCGCATGCCTAGCCGGCAGGAAAGTGCTGCCGTGCGGAAAATGATTCGCGAGTCTGCCCCTCGAAGCACTCGCCTCGTCGATCAGCAACTCGCCATGCGATCGGGACTGCAGGACCTGATGTGGGCGTGTCTGAATTCCAATGAGTTCATCCTGATTCACTGATCCGCCCGGCAGAACTGATTGTTTTCATGTAGTTAAGGCTCTGCCTGAAATCGCTGGGATCGATTCGTCGCTTCCGGCTTCAGCGGGTCCCTGTCATTTTGCGAGCCTTTCGGAATAGGATCCGCCTTCGGTCTGTCTTGTCCGTGCGAATCCCAGGAGGCGTCCGTCATGCAAAACATCTTCCGCCGTCTGGCCCTGTTTCTACTTCTCGCGGCCTTCCAGCAGTTCGCGTCAGCACAGGACGCAGCTCCTCGCGATACCAGTCGCGGCGATGCGATGATCAGTCGCTATTTTGCGGCTCAGACAGCAAAGCTCGGCAATGCGAGCCTGGCGGCCTATCAGTCGAAGGAAGCCTGGGAGAAAGATCGAGCAACTCATCGAGAACGCCTGTTTGAGATGCTGGGCCTCGATCCGATGCCTGAGAAGACTCCGCTGACACCGGTGATTACAGGTACGGTCGAGCATGATGACATCGTCGTTGAGCGACTGCATTTTCAGTCGCGCCCCGGGTTGTACGTCACCGGCAATCTTTATCGACCCAAACAGCAGAGCGGACCGTTGCCGGCGATTCTCTACGTGTGCGGCCACGGTCGCGTCAAGAAGGACGACATCAGCTTCGGTAACAAGACGCATTACCAGCATCATGGAGCGTGGTTCGCCCGGAACGGCTACGTGTGCCTGACCATCGACACTCTGCAGCTTGGCGAAATCGAGGGCATCCATCACGGCACCCACAATCTCGGACGCTGGTGGTGGAATTCGCGAGGCTATTCGTCGGCGGGAGTCGAAGCCTGGAACTGCATTCGCTCGCTTGACTACCTGCAGTCTCGCAGCGAAGTCGATGGTGAGCGGATCGGTGTCACCGGTCGATCCGGCGGAGGAGCGTACTCGTGGTGGATCGCCGCCCTCGACGAACGCATCAAATGCGCGGTGCCGGTGGCCGGGATCACGAGTCTGCAGAACCACGTCGTGGATGGCTGCGTCGAGGGGCATTGCGACTGCATGTACATGGTTAATACATACCGCTGGGATTACGCCCAGGTGGCGGCACTGGTCGCTCCTCGACCACTGCTGATTTCGAATACGGATAAAGATCGCATCTTTCCGCTCGACGGCGTCGTCGATGTCTATTCGAAAGCTCGCCGCATTTACGAGCTGTACGGCAAACGGGACCACATCGGATTGCAGATCACCGAAGGGCCACACAAGGACACTCAGGAACTGCGCATCCACGCGTTTCACTGGTTCAATCGGTTTCTCAAAGGCGAAGACCCGCTGATCGAAACAGCGGCGGTCAAGCTGTTCGAGCCGGAGCAACTTCGCGTTTTCGCCCAACTGCCGAAGGACGAGCTCAACACCACAATCGACGAAACATTCACGGCGACGGCGGTCCTGCCGGAAGCCGCCGACGTAACGGTCGGTAACTGCCAGACAGCGGGATACTGCAAGCGCTTGACGGAACTTTGCTTTCGCGGCTGGCCGGACAAGGATGAGGTCTCAGTCAAACAGCAGCTGGAAAAAACGGCGTTCGAGGCCGAGCATGACGGAGTCCATCTGTCGGCATTCACTTTCAGTCCCGAACTCAACATCGATCTGACGCTGTTCGTGCTGCGATCCTCGAAAGTGAAACCGGAAGCTTTGAAACTGTCCGTTCTCAACGTACTCGATGAGCAGGGCTGGTCGGAATTCCTTGCAACAGTTCGAGTTGGCTTTTCGAAATCATTTGAAAACGAAACGACCGCAGCACCGGACGATTCTGCGTGGTCATCGTTGGCCAGACTACTGAAGGCCAATCCCTGGGGGATGGCCTATGTTTGTCCGCGAGGCATCGGCCCAACGGCCTGGGATCAGAGCGCAAGGAAACAGACTCACAATCGCCGCCGTTTCATGCTGCTGGGACAGACACTTGATGGCATGCGAGTCTGGGATATCCGCCGGGCACTTCGAGCATTGAGAGCTGTCGACGGTAATGAGAGGGTCGCGATCTGGTGCCAGGCAGAACGCGAGATGTCCGGCATCGCGCTATACGCGACGCTGTTCGAACGATCCACCGTCAAGCGGCTGGACCTGTATGACCTCCCGACATCACACCGTGATGGCCCGACATTTCTCAACGTGCTTCGACAAACCGACATTCCGTTGACCGTCGCCTTTGCGGCACAGCGAACCAAAGTGGTCATCTACGACAACGCTCCCGAGCGATGGGCGTTCCCGGTCTCTGTCATAGAGCGACACGAAGACCTCAAGGGACAAGTGCAGATCAGACGTCGTCCCTGATCCGAACGTCTGGCAACGATTTTGCTCTGCAGGCAATCCAGTACGTTATGAATTGTGCACAACATTCCTGTCTGCACACTTCTACGCGATAATATCTTCCGGATCGGCAAAGACAAGATCACCACCGATCGATGAAATGACACTGTCGCGCCCCGTGGTCGTATCGCCTCCTCCGGCGACGTCGATGATGTCCATCCCTTCGCCGCCGTTGACGGTATCGGCACCCAGGCCGCCGACAATGATGTCGTTGCCGTCTCCGCCATCGATCGAGTCCGCAGTCATCTGGTTGAGAACTGCCAGGTCCGTTACTGCTGCCAGAACATCCGCGTTGGATTCACCAATCAGCCGGTCGTTGCCACTATCACCAAAGATCGTGTCCCTTCCCAGACCACCGTTGATGAGATCGTCATTCTCGTTGCCGTTGACTAGATCGTTGCCGTCACCCGCAAAGATGGTGTCGTTTTCGGTTCCACCGGTGATCACGTCATTCTGTGCACTGCCGGTGATCGAGTCATTTCCGGCCTCGCCGTTCAGAGTCGTGGTTCCTGAAAACGCGCTGGCATTGATCGTGTTGTTTCCTGCTCCCCCGGTGAGGCTGGCGCCTTCGATGCTCGTCAGCATATCGTTCCCAGTGGCGACGCTTGTGAGCAGCACGTCGTTCAAGACAAAGTTCGTATCTGCTGTCTCTGAGACGGTGTCCGTGCCGTTACCTCCGTCGAGCGTGTCGTCACCGGCACCACCACCTAAAGTGTCGTTATCGTCTCCGCCAGACAGGACATCGTTATTACCACCCTGTCCGCAGAGCATGTCGTCGCCAGCTTCCCCGAATAGTGAGTCCGCGCCGGCTGCTCCCCGCAACGTGTCGTTGCCGTCTCCACCAAGCAGCGAATCATTATCAGCGTCGCCCATCAGCGTGTCATTACCGCCACTGCCATAGATCGTGTCATTGCCAGCAGCTCCGTAGATCAGATCATTTCCATCGATGCCTGTCGATGTACTCGACGGGACGATGCTGACCGTGACGCTGGAAACAACAACGAAGTTGCCCGTGTTACTTGCCGGTGTGTTCGACAATGGGACGTTCGTCAGTGCTCCGTTCCCCGTCTGCACAGAAATGTTGTAGGCCGTCAGAGTCGCGATCAAGTCCGGCACGGTCATGTCCAGTACGTTACCAAACACAACGTGCGGCACGGCATCCAGCCCCAGGTTGTCAACGAGGTTTACGAACCATTGACTGGTAAACGTGTCGATATTGGTTGACTGAGCTGTACTGATCGTTCCTCGCACGTTGGAACGGCTTCCCAGCTCATTCCCCTCGTTTACAATCGGGGGGTTCGTGGGCACATTGGTGATGACAGTCGTTCCATTCACGAACGTCGTCGTAGAAGTCTGAAAGCCGCCACCCTGAATGACGAAGTTGGCGATGGATCGGTGGATGAACGAGTTGATGTAGTCATCATCATCGACATAGTCGAGAAAACTCGCGACGGTGCTGGGTGCCAGATCGGCATACAGTTCGATCGGGATGTCACCAAAGTTCGTGTGGAAGATTACCATGGGATTGGCGACTCCACCGACGATCGTATCTGCTGC
>JAQBWV010000239.1 GCA_027624335.1 Planctomycetota bacterium | reverse complement strand
CGAGTCCAGACCGACTCCACCGTCGATCGAGTCGTCGCCGTCGCCGCCATCGAGTGTGTCGTTGCCTGCTCCACCAACGATCGTGTCGTTGCCGTCGTTCCCGTCGATCATCTCTGCGAAGTCGTCGCTGCCGGTGATCATGTCGTCGCCGTCGCCCGCATCGACAACTATCGAACCCAGAGCACTGAATTCCGCACTGGTCAGTAGACTCAGATCAATGACGTTGTCTCCCGAGTCGGTAAAGATGCTGATCGCCGTCACGGTCGTGGTCTGAATCGAAGGAATCGAGCTGGCGACTGCTCCGTTAGCCAGCACCTGCACGTTTCCCGAGGTCGCATCTCGCTGCACGGTGATGTCGTCGCCACTGTCCGCGAAGACAGTCAACTCGGTCCCGATCAGCAGACCGGTGGTAGTGAGCAGCGTGCGCTGTTCCCGCCGCTCGCCACTGCTGCTTCGACGAGTCGCTCGCCGTGACCGATGAGAAAGACGATTCCGAAACGGGTTCAACCAATTGGTGAGATGCACGGCAGAGACTCCAGAGTCAGATCAAACAAAGTGGCTGCGAGTTGAAACGGTCACCCGCAAAGTTTGCTCTGACAGTCTTCCCCACATTTAGTGACAGGCCGGCACTTACTGCCAGACCTGCCCAGTTTTCGCACTTTCCGTTCTGACCAAATCCCTGCATTCGTTGTCACCAGGATATTCCCACATCCTTCGAGAATGCAGAATCGAGCCACCTCGCACGTCCCGCACGACAGGGACACGAGACAACGACTTCGAAGGTCTTTCAGGCAATGACGTTTGAAATCACTCTGGCGGGTGATACGCCGGTCAGGCGTTCTTTGAGGCCATTGCGGTCAATGAACAGCTCTTCGTGGTGCAGGCCGAGCAGGTGCAGGATCGTGGCGTGCCAGTCGGGGACGGATACCTTGTCTTCCACTGCAGAAAAACCAAGTTCGTCAGTTGTTCCGTGAACGATGCCTGCTTTGGTGCCGCCTCCGGCGAACCAGGTGCAGATCGCGTTGCGGTTGTGATCGCGACCTGACTTGCCGGGATCATTGTCGCCGGTAAGTTGCGAGATCGGCAGACGGCCCATCTCGCCGCCCCAGACCACCAGCGTTTCATCCAGCAGGCCGCGTTGAGTCAGGTCTTCCAGCAATGCCGCGATCGGTTTGTCAGTGCGGTCGCACGCGCTCTTCAGTGCAGACCCAATGTTGCTGTGGTTGTCCCAGATCTGACCGTTAATGAAGAGTTGCACAAATCGGACGCCGCGTTCAACCAGACGGCGAGCAATCAGGCAGCGGCGACCGTAGGACTCAGTGGTTGGTTGATCTATGCCGTAGCGACGTTGCGTCTCTGCCGTTTCCTGCGACAGGTCGAGCGCGTCGCTCGCCGCCAGCTGCATTCGTGCGGCGAGTTCGTAGCTGGCGATCCGTGCGTCAAGCCGAGGTCGTCCCGGACGATCTCGGCGATGGATGCGGTCGAGGCGTGCGATCAGTTCCCGTTCGACCTGCCGAACATCATCCGGCTCGGACGCCTCTGGCCTGAGGTTCAACACCGGCGACCCTGTCGCCCGAAAACGCGTGCCCTGATGCACTGGCGGCAAATACCCCGCACGCCAGTTATCGACGCCGTTAACCGGCAGACCTTGCGGATCATCCAGCACAACATACGCCGGCAGGTTCCGGTTCTCAGTTCCCAGTCCGTAACTGACCCATGCTCCCAGTGATGGCCGACCGGTGAACTCACTGCCGGAGTGAATTTTGTAAAGCGCCGGTTCGTGCGTCAGATTCGTCGTTTGAAGCGAACGAATCAGTGCGAGACGATCGACCTGAGTGGCCAGGTGCGGCATCAACTCGGAAACCCACATGCCACACTCGCCGTGCTGAGCGAACTTGAACGGGCTGCGCATCAATGAACCTGCCGCGTCCGGAAACTCAACCTCGCCAGCGATCCGGCTGAAATAGTCCTCACCGTGGTGTCGAGTGAGTTCAGGTTTCGGATCCAGCAGGTCCATCTGACTGGGTCCACCATTCATGAAGAGGTGGATCACAGACCGGGCACGCGGCTGATGATGTGGCAGCGAGTGCAGCGTCTCGCCGGCGCTGAAGACGTCTTCGTTGAGCAGGCTCGCCAGCGCCACCGTCCCGATACCCGTCGACACCTGCTGAAACAGTCCGCGCCGAGTCAGCGAGATTGGATTGGTATGTTGATGGCTCATGAGGTGCCGGTGTCTGATATAGCAGGACGATGAATCAGGACTGACAATGCACGCCACTGAGCGAACTCCGACGATTCCTGATGATTGCTGCTACTGTTAATCGATGTAAAGGAATTCGGCCGAGTTCATGATGGCGTGACAGAAGCTGCCCAGTGCGTTGCGTGCCGCTGAATCATCGGTCGCATCGGCCTTTTTCCGCCAGTGTTCACGCAGTTGGCCCAGCGCGACGATAGCGGCATCCTGTTCTTCCAGTGTCGGGTTTCGACTGAGTGCAAGCCGGTAAACCTCGCGAATCTGCGCCTGCGGTTCGGCGCTGAGCTGATCAGCGAGAACTGTGGTGACGCGGTCTGCGAAGTGACGAGCGAGGTCATGCACCATCGCGTTGTTAAGCAGATGCAGCGCCTGCGGAGCCACGGTCGATTCGCTGCGTTCCAGACAGTTGGGTCCCATTTGCGGAGCATCAAAATTCTCCAGCAGAGTCGGGATCTTTGTACGACGCTGCAGGACGAAGATGCTGCGCCGCCAGCCAGCGGCGGTTCGTGACGATGTGATCAGTCCATCGGGCTGTTCAGTGACGCCGTCCGGAGAACCATACGGCGTCAGGTCAAGCTGGCCGGCAACGCTGAGCAAAGCGTCCCGCACGACTTCCGCTTCCATCCGTCGTAAAGGAGCACCGTACAGCAGGGAAACTCGCTCTTCTTCCGACATGGTCTCGCCGCGAGCGTCATGCGAATCAAGTATCACCGACGACTGCAGCCAGGTTCGCGACGTGAGAATCTGACGGTGCAGCCACTTGACGCTCCAGTCGTGTCGGACGAATTCCATTGCCAGCCAGTCGAGCAATTCCGGATGCGATGGCCGCGAGCCTGTCGTGCCAAAATTGCCGACGGTCGCCACTAGACCCTGACCAAAGTGATGTCTCCAGATCCGGTTTACCAGCACACGAGCGGTCAGCGGATGTTCGGGCCGAGTCAACCAGCCTGCCAGCGCCAGACGCCGACCTGTAACTGCCGCATCGCTTCCCGGCGGTGTCGGTTGAAGAACGTATCCCTCGGTCGTGAGCACTGCCGGAACGTTGGGGTCAATGATGTCCCCTGGAGTGAGATAGTTACCTCGTCGCAACAGGTATGTCGGTGACGGTTGACCTCGCGACCACAACGCACGAATCCGCGGCTCAGCAGGTTTGCGTGAATTCAATTCGTCGATCTTTGTTTTCAGTGGAGCCTGCTGTTCCTCGCTCGATTCCGCATCGACCTGTTTCTGCAGCGAGGCGATCTCTTCGTTGAGCTGTTGAACCTGCCGCTCCCACTCAGCTCGTTCTGCAGCCGTCACGTGAGGGAGCGTGCGAGGTCCCTGCGATTTCAACCAGTCGTGCTCGTCGTAGGCGTCCTTGAAAATCGCGGTCAGGCTGTAGTAATCCCGCTGAGATAGAGGATCGAACTTGTGATCGTGGCAACGAGCACACTGTAAAGTCAGACCCAGCACTGCCGAGCTGAAAACCTGCATCTCGTCAGCAATGACTTCCAGACGGTCTGGCACAAAGTTGGTAATGTCAGCGAAGGTTCGGTCCGGAGTGGTTCGTAGAAAACCTGTGGCCACCAGATTGTCGTAGACTTCCTGTGTGATCTCGCCGCCATTCGAGTAGTCCGCCAGTTCGTCGCCAGCAATCTGCTCGTGCAGAAAGCGGTCATACGGTTTGTCATCATTGAATGACCGGATGGCGTAATCGCGATATCTCCACAGGTGAGGCCGCACGCGATCCTCGTTCTGCGCCCCTTCGGAATCGGCATAGCCTGCGGCATCAAGCCAGTGCCGCGCCCATCGCTCGCCATAACGCGGCGATGCCAGAAGTCGCTCGATCAGCCGTTTCCAGTCACCTGGCATCGCATCCTGAAGCGACTCGTCAACCGCTTCGGAATTCGGTGGCAGGCCAGTCAGATCGAAATAGACGCGTCGCAGTAAGGTCTGTCGGTCAGCTGGCGGAGCAATCTTAAGGCCGCGAGCAGCAAGTCTTTCAGCCACGAAGACGTCGATGGGATTGTTCGACTCGTCGTCAACCAATGGAATTGTCACTTCACTCGGAGGCACGAATGACCAGAACGCTCGTCGATCGTCTCTGACCGTTTGTGGTGCAATGCTGGCGTTCGAAGGCGCATCGCCGGCAAGCGGAAGTCCCGTTCGGATCCAGGCTTCCAGTATCTTCAGTTCCGAATCAGTCATCGGTTTCACACTGACCGAAACGAGCTTCCGCCGCGGCGGCATTTCTTCATCGCGAATTTTCTGAATTAACAAGCTCTCGCCCGGCTTTCCCGACACGACAACCGGCCCTGAGTTGCCACCTTTGAGGATCGACTCGCGAGTTCTTAAATCCAGCCCGCCGTCCTGACGCCGCGTTCCGTGACAGACCGTGCAACGCAGAAGCAGAATTGGAATCACGTCGTGTTGCGATACCAGTCTATGACGCGGTGGATTGCGAAACTTCGCTCCGGCCTCGATCCACGTTCGCACGACGGCTTTCTGCTCAGCAGTGAGCGGCGGCTCGTCTTCAGGCGGCATCTCGCCGGAAACGATTCGTTCCAGCAGAAGGCTCGCTTCCGGCTTTTCGTGGTCGATGACTACTCCCGAATCGCCACCGGCAACAATCCCTTCAGAGGTTGAGAGATCCAATCCACCCTCGCGACGGTTTGCCGCGTGGCACTTGAGGCATCGAGAAGTGACGATGTCGGCGACGGCGGCCTCGTAGAAAGCTCCCGACTTCTCCGCCTCATCCGCAACGCAGGCAACGGCAGCGCTAGCCACAACGCAAGCGATGATGATCACAGTCGCGTTCAGCAGGTGGAGTTTCTCAACCACTCGAAGCCTCCGAGTACCAGCCTGACAGATAAGCCGCACGCGGCACCAGCTTCGTGAACCTGAGCCAGCCGTCAAGCAACTCGCCGTTGCCGCGGCGAGCCAGTTCACACTTCGATCTCAAATAACTTACGAGTTGCCCGCGACCAGCCTCGCAGGGTAATCACGGCCCGACATGACGCTGGGGTCGTCCATTCGTATCGTATCGAAGAATCGAACAGAAGGTCGTACGCTGAGGATGCTGGCATCCATCACCCTTCGTCGATATGACTGTTCGACCATCGCGACAGTCACTAATTCACAGGATGTTTTTAACCAGGATTGCCCGACTGCCGTCAAAGTCATGGAGCATACGTTTGTCGGCGAATGACATTCACCCAATTGGAGATCGCACCCATGAGATTCCGTCTTTCGTTTGTTGTTCTTCTTCTTGTCACTGGAACTGTACAGGCGCAGGACATGTATCGCGTTTATTTCGGCACCTACACGGGTAAAGTCAGCAAGGGTATCTATCAGTGCGAGCTGAATCTCAAGGACGGGACTTTGTCAGAGCCGACGCTGTCCGGTGAAACAAGCAGTCCATCATTCGTCGCCTTTCATCCCAACAGGAAGTTTCTGTACGCCGTCAATGAGGGCGAGGCAACAGTCAGTGCTTTTGCGATCGACGCCAGAACGGGCAACCTGACGTTTCTGAATTCGCAACCGTCGCAGGGTGGGGCGCCATGCCATCTCATCGTTGATCCGACCGGACAGAACGTCCTTGCCGCGAACTACTCGGGCGGAAGTTGCATCTGCATTCCGATCAACGTGGATGGAACGCTCGGCAAAGCATCTTCGTTTCAGCAACACGAGGGGCCAAAGAAGCACGGGCATTCGATCCATGTCGACAAAGCAAACAAGTTTGCGCTGTGCTGTGACCTGGGTCTGGACAAGGTGGTTATCTATGCCTTCGATGCTGCGAGAGGAACGCTCACGCCGCATGGCGCGTTCGACACGCCGAAGGGAGCCGGTCCGCGTCACTTTGCGTGGCACCCGGACGGCAGGACCGCTTACATCAACGGTGAAAGTGACCTGACGTTGATGGCGTGTGACTACGACTCCGAAAAGGGCGTGCTCACGCAGACACAAGTGCTGTCCACGCTGCCGAAAGATGTCAAACGCAAGGGAGGCAGCACCGCGGAGACCGTCGTCCATCCGTCCGGGAAATTCGTCTATGTGTCCAACCGGGATCCGTACAACTCGATCGCGATTTTTTCGATTGACCAGAAGACGCGCAAACTGACGGCCGTCGGACATCAGGGGATGGGGGTCAAAACTCCCCGCAATTATGCCATCGAACCGAGTGGTCAATACATGCTGGTGGCGAATCAATCGGGCGGGAACGTGATCGTTTTCAAGATCGATCAGTCCACCGGCGAATTGACACCAACACCGGTGAGCATCGAAGTGCCAACGCCGGTCTGCGTTCGCTTCATGGAGATCAAATGAGAGGCCGTTAGCCCAGTAGCTGCGGAATCGGCTCGCCACTGCTGGCTGGATCCGTAAAGCCATCAGAGCTCAGCCGTGACGCGGGATTGATTCCCATCGCGGAGAACAGCGTTGCGGTGAAGCTCTCGAGTGTCACCGGGTTGGATTTGACGAAAGCGGCATGTCGATCCGATTCGCCATAGACGACCCCGCCCCGGACGCCGCCACCCGCCAGCATGGCCGAGTAACATTGCGGCCAGTGGTCGCGGCCAATCCGTCGTGCGCCTTTGCGAATAATGGGAGTGCGACCGAACTCACCGACAAGGACGACCAGCGTCGAGTCCAACAGACCTCGCTCTCGCAGATCGTCCAGAAGCGTAGCCACGGCCTGGTCCGTACGCGGCAGCGCGAACGGCAGCCCGTTCCAACCGTTTTCGAAGATGCCGACGTCGGCGTTGCCGTGCATGTCCCATGTCTCGACGCTGACAAACTTCTCGTCGTCGGCCAGGCCCGTCCAGGCAACGACGTTCACCAGCCGGACACCCGATTCGATCAGCCGTCGCGCCAGCAGCAGATTCTGTCCCAGAGGATTTCGGCCGTACCGATCCCGTAGCGACGCGGCCTCCTGATCGACGTCAAAGGCCTGCTTCGCTGCAGTGCCGTGCAGTAGTTCAAAGGATCGTCTCTGATACAGATCCTGCGATTCAAACTCCGAAGTTATGGCCAGTGGGGAATGGCGTTCGAGCCCCTGCAACACATTTCGCCGCTCCTGCAGACGTTGAGACGTCACGTCGGTCGGGGTGTCAAACGCTCGAACTCGAAAGTCGACCGCTGCCGGATTGTCGTCATGTCGTTCGCCGATCAGCATCGGAGCGTAGGCCATGCCGAGCCGCCCGCCAGTCAGGTACGTGTGATCCGGGGGAGCGGCACCCCCACCAAACTTCTGCAGCCACACGTGTCCTGGAAGACTGGAGCTGGAAGGACGCAGCCTGGTGACGATAGCGCCAAACGACGGATCGTCGGTTGCCGGCTTCGTTCGACCGGACAGGTACATCGAGTTGGCCATCCGGTGCTCTGCCATGTGGTGCGTCATCGACCGGATGACGGCATACTGATCGGAAATCTGTGCGAGCCGCGGCATCAGTTCGCAGAGATGGAATCCCGGCGTCGCGGTCGGAATCGACGAGAACGGACCTCGGATCTCCTGCGGCGCCTCAGGCTTCATATCCCACGAGTCCAATTGACTCAGTCCACCAAATTGATGGATGAAGATGCAGGATCGTGGCAGGCCGCTGATACCAGATGCCGTCCGATTAACGCCTTCGGCCTGCAGCAGCGTCGGAAGCGTCAGTCCAACCGCGCCGATGCCGCCAATCTGCAGAACCCGCCGCCGAGACATTGGCAATCGTACCCGCTGATCGAAAAGGTTCTCGTTCATCTGGGAACTCGCGTTGGACTCGACTTTGTTGAGCATTTCTATCCAGCAAGCAAGGTTACACAACTTTCCAGTAAGACGACCGAGGACAAAACCCTTAGCAATGCTAATCTTTGTCGGCGCGAAGAACTGAGACGAATGCTTTCTGGGGGATGTTGACGCTACCGAATTGCTTCATTTTTGCCTTGCCCTTCTTCTGCTTTTCGAGAAGTTTCTTCTTTCGCGTTACGTCGCCGCCGTACAGCTTCTCGGTCACGTCTTTGCGGAACGGTGCGATTGTCGTTCTCGCAATGATCTCGCCGCCAATGGCTCCCTGGATTGGTATCTTGAACTGGTGCCTCGGAATCTCTTCGGCAAGTCGTTCGCAGTAGTGCAGCGCACGAGGGCGCGCCTTGTCACGATGGACCAGATAGGAAAGCGTGTCGACCGGCTCCTTGTTGACAAGAATATCGACTTTCACCACATCGGTTGTTCGATATTCGATCGGCTCGTAGTCAAACGATCCATAGCCTTGCGTAATCATCTTCAGGTTGCCGTAGAAGTCGAATAGAACCTCTCCGAGCGGCATGACGCTGATCACTTCGATCCGGTTGGCGGACAGGTAGTTCATCGTCTGACTTTCCGAACGATGTTCCCTGCATAGTTCCATGACAGAACCGACGTACGTCTCGGGAGTCAGAATCGAGGCTTTGATGTACGGTTCGCTGCAGGATTCGATTGTTGTCGGATCCGGCCAGTAACTGGGGTTGTCGACTTCAATCGTCGAACCATTTCTCAACGTGAGCTGATACTTGACCGACGGTGCCGAGATCACCAGGCCGATGTCGAATTCCCGCTGCAGGCGTTCCTGAATCACATCCAGGTGAAGCAGACCGAGAAACCCACAGCGAAACCCAAAGCCGAGCGCCGCCGAACTGTCTTTTTCAAACGTGAGCGCTGCGTCATTGATCGCGAGTTTGTCCAGGGCCTTGGCCAGTTCCACGTAATCGCCTGTGTCCATCGGATAGATGGATGAAAAGACGACCTGTCTGGCTGGCTGATAGCCAGGAATCGGTTCTTCGGCCTGACGATCACGCAGGGTAATCGTGTCTCCGATCTCGATGTCCTGGACGCTTTTGACTCCGGCGACCACATAACCCACCTCTCCAGCACCGAGCTGTTTCCGGGGGTTGAGCTTGAGCTGGTTGTAGCCGACCTCATCCACCGTGAAGTCGCGACCAGCGTGCATGAAGTGAATCGTATCGCGTGGCCTGAGTGTTCCTTCCATCACGCGACATTGAAGAATCACGCCTCGATACGTGTCGAAATGGGCGTCAAACACGAGTGCCTTCAGCGGCGCTTCCGGATCGCCCTTGGGAGCAGGCAACTTCTCGACGATGCCTTTCAGAACTTCTTCGATACCGATGCCATTTCTGGCGGAAATCGGGATCGCCTCAAACGGATCGAGCCCCAGTTCTGCATCAATCGCCTCTTGCGCTCGTTGCACGTCCGCGGCAGGAAGGTCAATCTTATTAATGATCGGCAGAAGGGTCAGATCATATTCCAAAGCCAGATAGAGGTTAGCAACCGTCTGCGCTTCAACTCCCTGAGACGCGTCGACCACGATCAAAGCGC
This sequence comes from Planctomycetota bacterium, assembly GCA_027624335.1. Taxonomy (GTDB): domain Bacteria; phylum Planctomycetota; class Planctomycetia; order Planctomycetales; family Planctomycetaceae; genus JABMPE01. Next base: position 122 of record JAQBWV010000239.1, on the reverse strand, counting down.
CTTCGCACGCCATCAAAGACCGCCGTACTTCATGGGAAAAATCGACGTGGCCAGGCGTATCGATCAGATTCAGCAAATATTCCTGGCCATCCGCAGCACGATAATTGAGCGTAATCGAATTG
>JAQBWV010000238.1 GCA_027624335.1 Planctomycetota bacterium | reverse complement strand
AGCCGCTGATCAACCTGCTCAGTTTCAAAAGCATTAACCCGCTGTACGGCATGTTTCTGCTGGACGTGTTGCCGTTCGCGAGTGGTCCCGAGCGTGTTCAGGCGCTTGAAAGCGTGCTGGTATTTCCTGGAGCCGTCTCACGGAACCTGCGCATCCCTCGCCCCGACGTGATGCCGCTCAGCCCGTTCGTGACCGACTTCCTCAATCCGGAACTCCTGCAACGTGGACTCGCCACGATCACGGAACTCGGCGGCACGAAACAGGACGATGACGAAAATGACGAACGCGGCGGCTATCGCGAGCCAGAAGAATGGGTCCGTCCGCTGAACTTTCCCGAGAAGCTGCTGCGGTTGTTTCGCTCTGAGTATCCCGGAGTCAGCGACGTTCCCATGACCGACGTGTGGGCGGCGGGCGAGTTGCTGAACTTCGGCGGTGACTTCAACAAACTGGTGACATCTCGCAAGATCGCGAAACAGGAGGGCATTCTGTTTCGTCATGTTCTGCGTTTCATTCTGATGTGTGAAGAGTTCCTGCCGCACATCGACAAGGACTCAATCTGGCACGGCGAGCTGCAATCAATCTCGTACCAGCTCACCGAGTCCTGCCGCCATGTCGACCCGCACAGTACAGACATGATGATCGAATCTGCCCGCGCCGTAGATCCACTCCTCGCCGAAACACCAACAGAACGGCACGCGTAGGTCAGTTTCCGCCTGACGAAGTCTGGACAGAAGGCCGCAAAGATCACCAGGAGCTTAGAGTCATACTCTTCAACTTCGCCGCGCCATGCTCGCAACCTGGCAGGTTGGGACTCCGCAGTAGGCGTCGAAATCAAGACACTCGATTCCGAAGTGTCACGCAAGACGCGAAAGTCCCAGTCAAGAAACCAGCGAGTGACAGGTGACGCTGAAATCGGACACTGAAGCAGCGGAGTCAGCACGCTCCAGGACACCCCCTGGCGTGCCTGCGCCTTTCGGCACATCGCCAGGAATATTTCCGCCGCCTGCGGCTCCATGAGCCAGGATTGAGATGCGGCAAATCCCGACAGGATGGAGGGAGATCACCGACGCACTCGCGAACTGGCGTCGTGCTGCAACAGAGTCTGGCTGTCGCGCAACAGCCTTTGAAGGAACCACGAACGGGCAAACTCATCGTGAGGTGAGGACGCAAAACCAGGGATCTCGACGAAGCAATTCCGCTTCGGATCGGCGAAGGAACTCCTTCGCGGTTTCCGTGCCGATTCCAAAGGTACGGAAATCTGAGACCGCCCGGCTGTCGAACGGCTTCTATTCGAAAGGCATATGCCATGCTGCTCTCTGCATTGCGCCGAACGCGTTCAGTCCCGATTCCCGTCGTGGACCAACATCACGGTACTTCAACTGTCAGAGTGAACCTGCCCGCGAAATGTGTCGGCTGGCTGATCGCTGTTTCGGCGTGCCTACTCGCCGTCTCATCCGTAACGGCCGACGATTCGGCAATTATCAAAGTCGAAGAGGACTGGCGAGTCGAAATCGGTACGCCCTCTCCGGAAGACCACGCCCCTCAGATCGTGACGGTGCTCTCTCCCGTGGGCGATCTCGAACGCGAGCATTCCGTCTTCGAACTGAACCACGCGACGTACCCGGAATACAGCTCCGGTGGCATGCAGTTGCAGTGCTGGCGGCGCGACTGGCTGTCCGGATTCGGTACATCGCCGCAGGCAAAGAAACTTGACCTTCACAATGAAGTGATCACGTTCACTTCCGCAATGAGAATCGACGATGGCGCTCTGGAATTTCAGATTCGGAACGGTGTCTCGCAAACATGGTCGACCTTCGGCGGTAACGGTTATCTCAAGACCCGGTACAGCACGACTTTGAACGATCTCGCCAACTACAGTCCCGACGTTTCAGTCGCCAACTCTCGCGTCTCGTTCGCTTCGCACCGAGTCAGAAAACTCGTCCTGACAACCGTCCGGTACTACTCCCAGGAAGGTCTCGTCACCACAGATGAGACACAGCGAATCGTGCATGAGTACTCGCCGAAATGATTCGAGCAGCGATTGCCGTGCCATCGACTCCGGCTAATGACAAACAGCCAACTACCCTTCGGGAACTTCCAGCATGAACATTTCACATCGGCTGCAGCAGCAGAGCTCGCGAGTTCACTTTTCAGATTCACACCAGGGTAGTCTCAACCCATTGCTGACCAGGAAAGTAGTCGATTTACCAGATTTGCATCTCGGTAACAAAAGTCGCCAGGGCAGCGTCCTTACCCTTTCAGCGATGGTACTGGTGATGGTTCTGGCCTTCACATCGTTTACTGTCGATGTCGGCTGGCTCACACTGACACTCGCTCAGATGCGTAACGCCTGCGACGCTGCTGCATTCGCGGGCGCGTCGGAACTGGCAGCCGGCACCGGCCTTGCCCCAACGCTCACCGGCGCTGCCGTTCGCACTGTCTCGATGGACGCGGCACGCACAGTCGCCAGCGAAAATGCGGCGGGGGGACTCCCGTCAACGTACATCGACGTTTTGCAGGACATTCGTCTGGGGCAACTGCAGTGGATTCCCGCTGAAGAACGGTGGGCAGAAGTCTGGGGCGCGGAGCCGTACACGTTGATTGAGGTCGCCGTCCACCGAGATCGAGGAACCGCTCTTGATATCAACGGTCAGACACTCGATGGCCCGCTGCCGCTGTTTTTTGCGTCTGTCATCGGACACAAGGATGCTGGTCTCCAAGTCTCGACAGCTTCCGCGATCATGCCGGGAGCCGGTTTTCGAATCTCTTCCGAGAGTTCGTCACGTGCCGCAGTTCTGCCTATCGCGCTGGACGAAATATCCTGGAACAACATGCTCGCAGGTGTCGGCGACGACGAGTACGAATACAACGCCGGACTGGGCAAGGTCGTCAACTCATCAGACGGAATCCTTGAGATCAACATCTACCCATCCGGCAGCAGTTCGCTCCCTCCCGGCAATCGAGGCACGGTCGATATCGGCAGCCCAAACAACAGCACCAGTGATCTGAAACGGCAGATTCGGGAAGGCATTAATGGCAGCGATCTGGCCTGGTTCGGTGGCGAGCTTCGCTTTGACGGTGAACCCCTGGAGCTTAACGGCGACACAGGCGTCAGCGCCGGGATTGAATCTGTACTTAAGGAGGTTATTGGCGAAGTCAAAGCGATTCCACTTTTCACGAGCGTTTCCGGCCCTGGCAACAACGCCACCTATGTGATCAGTCGATTCGTCGGAGTTCGTATCATGGATGTGGCTCTCACCGGAAATCCGAGTAAACGACGAGTCGTCGTTCAGCCGGCTCCGTTCTCGGATCCAACCGTGGTCAAAGGCCAGACCGAAATTCGCAGCGACTCCATCTTCACCACGCCAGTTCTGATCAGATAGCTCATCGAGCACGAGCTGGTCCGTCCAGTATGCATGATTCGCACAGCGACAAGGTGATCCATCGTGCTGGTTCGAGCCAACCAGCGACCGGCTAGAACCCGCATTACAGGATCCCGCGCACTTGAGAAATCAGCGACGTCTTACTCGGGAGTCGACCACTCTCCACGGCTGATTTGCAGCAGCGGGCGAAACCAGTTTTCGAAGCGAGTCAGCACAGCACCCGGAATTGTCAGCTCCAGTCGTGTTCCACTGCGATTCGTATCCAGTGATGAACCCTGAGCGTCGTGTTCTTCAGACATATTTTCAGATAGCGATTCTGACAGACGCCACTGACCAATGAAGCGGCAGTCATCAATTACCATGCCATCGATCTTCTCTGCAGAGAATGACATCGAGCCGCTCAGGTCTGCGGTCGCCGTCCAGCAACTTTCGCCGACGGACGCCAGTAGCAAACGCTTCTGAGTGGCGACGAGCACGCCTTCACTGATTCCGGACAAACTCAGCACCTTCACACTGCCGTAAACGAAATGCGGCGACTCATCATCTTCCAGCAAGCCGATCAGCATTCGAGCGGCGATGGGAGAAGGCTTCGATGACGGAGCATCCTTCGGAACTCTTTCGGTAATAAAGTCGCAGTACTTCTGATCGAGTTGCTTCTGAACCGTTTTGATGTCCGCACCGAAGTAGGCCGCGGTCTCGATCACGAAATCGTCAGGCTGAAGATCGTACGGAGCGACTTCGACACAGAGTCGAATCAGGTCATCGAGATACGCCTTGAGAGCGGCACTGTCCGGATCGATGTCTGGCGGTTCAAACAATTGAGGCGATTCGGCTTCCAGCTGCTGATACAAGGACTGAACCATATCGCGGTCGATCAGCTTGGCTGACTCAAGCGGTGGGATGAGAGTAGCCAGTTCGCGAACCGGCCTCCCTTTCACAGAGGTCAGAAATCCGGCCAGTGATTCGAGCGCCGACCGAGACTCATTACCGGTCACGGTGCCGTCGGCAACTCGCTCGACATCGCGTTTCGCAGGGACGTCGATTTCCAACGGCACGCCCAGTCGCTCTTCGACACCATCCCGCCAGGAGTCGAGTCGCTTCCTTGTTCGACCGTGGATGAAATCACGATAGAACTTTTCGAGTTGTCGCGCAATGTTCTGCCGGTCATCAGCCGACAACAACTCGCCAGCGTTCACCAGAGGTGCGGCGGTACGATGAGCGGACAGGCAGCGATACAGGAAGATTCTGTCGTACTCGTTTCGCAACGAGAGTCGCCCGACTTCACGCAGCGAATGAGCGAGGTTCTCACGCGAGACCGGGAAACGACTCATCAGGTTTGTCAGCTCGGAACCGTATACCCAGTCCGAGCTGCGATGTCGAAAGTCGCCGCTGAACACCGTGGCCACTTCGAAGCCGACGATCCGCACGACATCACCGATCAGCGAGACGGCCTGCTGATCCATGAACTTCTTCCCGTAAGCCGCCGCACCTCGTTTGCCGATTTCGCTGATCGCCCAGGTGATGCCCATCGTCAAAGGCGACGCTCCCGCCAGATAACGACCGACGTACAACGCTCGGCCCATATGACTGAGGTACGGCTCCGCCGTCGAGTACGCATCCCACGCCTTGATGGCGTTGCGAATGTATGTGTGGAGCGTTGACAGCGTTTCCTCGTGCAGATTCAGCGGGAGCCGATCCAGCACGATCAGCAGGTGCAGACACACTCGACTACCGGCTCGCAGCATCTGATCGACACTGGTCTCCATCAGTGGGTTTTCGGCATCCGGTCGGTAAACACGTGCCACACGAGTGATCAGATCCACGACCTGATCCCGGATCAGAATCGGATCCAGTTTTCCAGAGGGGTTGTAGTAGCCCTCTTTTAACCGTGCGTAGACGACCTTCGCTTCACAATCGAGAAGCTCAATCACTCGCTGATCCTGTGCGACAAGCATCGCCGGCGATTTGCCACTCGACGCTCCGTTCTCCGGCTTCGGGTACTCGTCCCACTCATGAAACTGCACGAGCCGGTCAGTCAGCGCGACTTCACGCGAATTCAGTTGCTCGGCCCGCAGATCAAGCTGTTGTTTAATTTCCGTGCGCAACCGCTCCAGCTCGGCTCGCTCCTGTGTCAGCTTTTCCCGGTCGACGGCGAACTGCATTCCCTCTGTCAGCTCACCGCTTTCGTTGCAGCCATCGCGCGCTGGTCGCTTCAGAAAGAAATGCAGCAGAATCAGTACGAGCAGACCGACTGCAAACGGCACGACTTCATACAGCGAGAACTCAGCGGCTGTACGACCTTCAGTCATCACGACCTTAGCAATGGCGAGCAGAACGCCACCACCAGCCCACCACACCGCCAGCTTGAGAAATCGCAAGTCGAACACGAATGTTGCTCCAGCCCTGAAAGTTCCACGCATCAACAAACCAGAAGCCAAACGACTTTAGTAACGCCACTCGAAAATGGATCGAACATTCAGCGACCGGCGTTACGCCGACCGACAGATGACGCCAGAGGCGCTTGAATCACAAGCTTGCAGCGTACAACTTGCGCCGGTGTACTCGCTTAGGTTGTTAGCCATTCTTTAGTGTAACGGTCGCGTCTCCGGCAAGATGGCCGACCGTCGAAAAGATTCAGACTTTTCGCCTCACGCATCACCGACATCCGTTAAATCTCCCTCGTCGTCGTCGAGGCGGTCAGCTATACCGCTCGGGGGGATAATGTCGCGTGTTTCGACCGCCTTAAACTCGTCTCCGCAGGAATTCGTTCGCAATGCATACCCGGCCTGAGATTAACTCTTCTTCCCTATCAACGCTTCTGGAAAAAGCTGCGTCCCGCAGCGAACTCGCCCACGCACTGACGACCTTTCTCAAAGATCAACGCTGGTTTGCTGCCAAGATTGACGGTATCCGCTCGGTTGACGTCCTCGACAGCGTGTTGATTCCTGGCGGGCGGACTGTGTTCGAACTGGTTCTGGCAATCATCACGACAAACAGTGGAGCGACGGACTGTTACGCCCTCCCGATGACCGTCCGCCCGGAATGCAGTGCAGACAACGCTGCCGGCAACAGTCCAGCGGCGAGCGGGCCAGTGATCGCTTCGCTTTCCGGGGAAAACGAATCCGGCACACATTCACAGTCCCTGATCGAGTGCAGCGACCTTCCCGAATTCTGGCAGGCGATCATGACTGCTCTTGCTGAAGCCCCGCTGCAGACGCGGAATGGTCGCCATCTGAAACTCTCCCGCACTGCGAATACGGAACTCGGCAACGCGGAGACGCTGCGTGAAGCGGTGTTTTCGGTCCACGAGGGCGAGCAAACCAATTCGGCAGTCGCGATTGGTGACGACTTCTTCGTGAAGCTCTTTCGACGTCCGAGAGTCGGACACAATCCCGATGCTGAAGTCGGCATCTTTCTGACGGACAGAACCAGTTTCACAAACAGCCCACGAGTCGACGCCACGATCGACATCATCGGCCCCGACGGGCAGCGATGTCTGGCTTTGATTTCCGAACAGGTCTCGGCGCAGACAGACGCGTGGACATACACCCTCGACAACCTGAAGGGCTACTGGGCTCGAGTTGCCGAATGTGAAGACAGGCCGGAATCTCCACCGACATTCGATCTGTTGAACAGAGACAGCGTTGAAACCTTTCCTCCCGGGATCGAACAACTCAGTGCAACACTCGTTGGTACGTTTGCAGATGATGTGGCGAGTCTCGGGCGACGGACCGCAGAGCTGCATGCCGCACTTTCAAGCGACAACGACGATCCGGCGTTCGCTCCGGAGCCGCTCACTCAGGATTCCCTGAACGAACTCGTCCACCAGATTCGAGCCGAAGTTCAATCCACCTGTGACTTGCTGGAACAGGCTGATCCGATCGAAGACTGCATGGCCAATCTGCCTCAGAAGATTTCGCTGCGAGCCAATGAGTTACTTGATGAAATGTCGTCGTTCGATCCGGCGCAGGCGCACGTCGTGAGCATTCGATGTCACGGCGATTACCATCTCGGGCAGGTACTGAGGACGGACTCGGACTTTGTCATTCTGGACTTTGAAGGTGAGCCGGATCGCCCGTTCGACGAACGCCGCCAGAAGCGCTGCGCGATGAAAGACGTCGCCGGGATGATCCGGTCGCTGCATTACGCTTCGTGCAGCGCGACTGTCGGATTGATGCCCTCACCTGTTGCGACGATTGTCAATCCGAACGAGTGGCAGAAGTTCTGGTACGAAATCGTGCGATCAGCATTTCTGGTCGGCTACGAGCTGAAGGCCGCAGGGCAGCCGTTCTTCCCGGCGGACCGAGCCGCGTTCCAACAGTTGCTCGACCTGTTCCTCATCGAAAAAGTGCTGTACGAGCTGCGTTACGAAATCAACAACCGACCCGGTTGGGTGAAGATCCCGCTGGCCGGGTTGAATGCAGTACTTGGTTTGGAGAATTGACGGAACGCGTCCGAAACGACTTCCCGGAAGTTCACGGAGCGTTGTCGAATCCAGAGATCACTCAGGTGATCAACGGATTCTTTGGCGGTTCGCAACCACGAACGTCTCGCCAGTATTCGTCGGCAACGTCTGGATCAATCTCAACCGTGCCGCCACCAGCCCAGTGACGGTCCTGACCATTCTTTTTGGGTCCGGAAATCCAGTACTCCTCTTTTGAGCCAACTTCGTAGTAGTTTGCTCCAATTCCTCGCCCCTTGCACGATTGAAACTCCAAGTCTCCGTAGTAGAGCGTTTGCCCGCTTTTGGAAAATGACACGCGACCGATTCTCGCAGACCCTCGGTCACCCTGTCCGGACTTCTGCTCGATATACATGACCCGTGTCGTCTTACCGGCCATCTCAACTTCCTTACCTGGAATCGTCCGCGGGCTTTCGGCGAACCAACTCCGAAAAATGCCCGCGTGTTATTGCTGCAGACTGACAGTCGTCGCGGAAGAAGGTTCGGCATTGCCAGCCGACATTACGGCCGTTGCGATCAACACGTAGACGATCGCCAGAACAATCTGCATCGCAGCGAACGGCAATGCCAGTTTCACGAAGTCCATGAAGCCCAACTTCAACTGCTGACGGTGAATAATCGTCGCCGCCACGACCGTCGATGCCGAACCAATCGGCGTGATGTTGCCACCGAGATTTGCTCCCAGGATAACGCACCACCAGAAAGGCGAGTCGGACGGTGTTTTCAGTTGATCGAGAATCTGCGCGAGCATCGCCGCCAGCGGAATGTTATCCGTCACGGAACTGGCAACAGCCGCGCTGCCCAGCAGCACTGCCGAATTCACATGCTCGGGCAGTGCCAGCAGCATCGCGATTCCGTCTCCCATTTTCTCCAGAACAAGAGCATGTTCCATGACATTGATCACGGCGAACAACGCAGCAAAGAACGCCAGCAGGTCCCAGTCAACCGCTGAGTAAAACTTGTCGACTTCGTGCTTGTAGGCCAGCAGAACGATGCCGGCAAAGAACAACGCGACGAAGCCCATACCGAGTCCTTCCAGCCCACCGGGCAGCTGAGACTGGCCAGCGAGCGTAAAGATAAAGCACGCAAGGATTGCCACTGAAAACCAGAAGAATCGGTGGCTCGGCACACTTTCGTTCTCGTCGAAGCCTGCCACCATGCGGCACCCTTCTTCTCGCTCTTCCTCGGTCTTCAGTCCTTTGATCCCAAATCGAATTCGAGCCATCGCCAGCGTAGCGATGGTCGCAATGACGACATACGGTGCTGCATAAAGAAAGAATGACACAAAGCTGATTCCCGCCGTTTTGCCGACAATGATGTTCGGCACGCTGCTGATCAAAGTCAGCATGCCTCCCACATTGGTCAACAGCCCTTCGACCAGCAGGAAGCCCAGCAGAAGTTCAGTTCGGTTGAGTTTTTTCAGCGAGACTGTCGTCAAGGATCCCACGATGATCATCGCCGTCACGTTGTTGAGGACCGCCGAAAACAGCACGGTCAGGCAGCCATAGGCGATGAGCAGTTTGAATGGATCGCCGCCGGACTGCTTCGTCAGTTTAATCGCCATCCAGGTAAACACGCCGGAGCGACTGGTCACTTCGACAAAGAGGCTGGCTCCCAGAATGATCGTGATTACACCCCAGTCGATCGCCGGGATGTAAACAGGCAGCTCAATCGAATGGCCGTCAGGCAGGTGAACTTCTCCGAATGGAATCAAGTCGAGGACTGTTCCCAGAATCAGGCACAGTCCAGCGTACGCCCCAACGATGATCGACTTCTTCGCGTGGATCTTCTCTTCAATCGCCAGCGACGCGATCATCGCCGCCAGGATCAGCCCGAAGAGAACCGTAATCCAGCCAGGTACTTCGTGGACGATGTGCACAACAGATTCGGTCTGTTCGGCCGCAAGGACCA
>JAQBWV010000237.1 GCA_027624335.1 Planctomycetota bacterium | reverse complement strand
CATCGCATCGGCCCTGGAACAGACCGGCCAGGCAAGCCAGGCTGCTGACGTCCTTAATCGTTTGCTAACGCGGCGACCTTCAGACACAGCAATGCGTCGGCGCCTGGCAGATTTGCTGATGGCGTCAAACAAACCAGCTGATGTTCAAGCGGCACAGCTTCACTTTCGTAAGCTTGAAGCGAGCTTTAGCGCCGGGGATGCCGACTGGATGGACGCTCGAATTCATGTCATCGAAATTGCGATTTCCCTGAAGAACGTGGACGAGGCTCGCAAACTGTTGAAGGTCACCCAACTGCTCTACCCACCGCCCAACGACGACGCACTAAAGCAACGCCTGACCAACGTCGCTGCGGCCCTGGCATCCGTAAAACAGGACTGACTAATCGTATATAAGCGTCATCCCGTCGGGTGCGTTTTCGAACCGCTGCACGCACCCAGCGATGACCTGCAGGACACTCCCCGTGGCGACATCTCAGCAAGCCATTGAGCAACTTCATGCCAGCCCCTGGAAAATCGCACTTTGCGTCACGGGCGGTGGCAGTCGTATTTGTGGTGATCTTCTGACAGTGCCCGGAGCCTCGAACACCATTCTTGAGATCACGATCCCTTACTCGTCTGCCGCACTCACTGAGTTCCTCGGCGGCATACCGGATCAATTCTGCTCCCGGGAAACAGCCCTCCGTATGGCTTCAGTCGCGTGGCGAAGAGCGATGAACTTCGCCACCAGTGATGAAGCCAGTGCCAAATATTGCATGGGAGTGTCGTGTACCGCATCGCTCGTCAGTTCAAGACCAAAACGCAGCGAACATCGACTCTGGATCGCTATCGAATCCGCAATTGGTAGCCGAGTTGTCTCGTTGACACTCATAAAAGAAATCCGATCCCGCGAGGAGGAAGAAGCGGTCGCAGCCGGGCTGCTGCTCTCGACGATCTGCGAAGCATGCCAGCTCGACACGCCGACGCTGCCTCCGCTGGCCGCAAATGAAACCGTCACTGTCGAGACCGAATTTCTTCCCGGCCTGATCGCGGAACTACGTTCGAATGATCAACCCGTCGTATGGTCGCTCCCTGACGGCCAGCTGACCAGGACCATCGCGAAACATCCGCGCGGTATGCTCTCGGGATCATTCAACCCATTACATCAAGGGCACCGACGACTCCAGGCAGTGGCCGCAGAGCAACTTGAAGGGCCTGTTTACTTCGAACTGCCGATCATCAATGCCGACAAGCCCGCTCTCGATGCCTTTGCCATCGAACGTCGACGTCGACAGTTTGAAGAAACTCCCGTCGCGCTGACCGCGACTCCGAAATTTGTCGATAAGGCAGGATTGTTTCCAGGCACGACATTCGTCATTGGATACGACACCGCAGTCCGCATCATTCAGCCACGTTTCTATTGTGGCAGTGAACAAGCCATGCGGGACTCGCTGAAGGCGATCGGGGCGCTCGGCTGCCGCTTTCTGGTGGCTGGTCGCCTGACAGATTCCGGATTCCATTCGATCGATGAACTCCCGCTGCCAGCCGACTTTCAGAACCTCTTTTCAGCGATCCCGGAACGAAACTTCCGCGAGGACATCTCTTCCTCACAACTTCGCAAAGCCGCCAGACGCAGTTAGTCGCGGCGGCGAACGTCACATCCGAACATGTTTTCGTAGAAGAATTGGCCAACGCTGCCACTTCCAGAAAACTACACAAATGATGTTGATGAGAACGGATTCGCCATTGTCGAACACGTTCTCACGCTCGACGAAGTTGTGTTACTCCGCGCGGCTATCGAATCGGCAATCATGGAAGGGAGCGACACCACATCAGTCCGGGACCGCGGCGGCGTTTATGCGATTCGAAACGTGACCGAAATTGTGCCCGAGGTGAGAGCTCTGCATCGACACGTCGGAATCTCGCGATTGGTTGCTCCGATTCTAGGCGAACGGGCAATGCTTGTTCGTGGCCTGATGTTCGATAAGTCTCCCGCCAGCAACTGGGGCATCTTCTGGCATGACGTGAAGCAAACGGTATCGGCCCTGGCTTCTCGAACATCACTCGACTTGTCCTACATCTGCTTTGGAGCGTCGATACCGAGCAGGGACAAACCCAGCGTCAATGTTCTCGACGTCAGATCGCACAGCAACAATCTGCTGGACCGAATCGCATCGTCCGCTTCTTTCAATACAGGACAGTCCTGATAGAAAGTAGAGAACCGATTCGCCGTCTCGAACAGAAACTGAGTGAGCATATTCGGTCGCATCTCCCGTCCCACCGCTGACAGCGCATCTCCGAACGACTGCAGCTGCAGGAACAACCCACGCTCGGAATCATGTTCCAGACGCAGCAATCCTGCATCGGCTCTCAAAGCGTCCAGTTCGATCTCGCCCTTCCGGAAGATGCCGTTAATTCGAGCGTTGGCGTACTGAATGTAGGTCGCGGTGTCTCCGTTCTTCGCCAGCATTTTATCCCAGTTGAAAACGTAGTCGCTTTCACGATTGTGGTGCAGATCAGCATATTTGATACCGCCAATCCCCACCGCTTCAGCGACGCCGCGACGAGTTTCTTCGTCGAGAGTCGCAGCAGGGTCGTTTTCAACAACGACTTCGTGGGCTCGCGCAACGGCTTCGTCGAGAAGACTCTCCAGTCCCACCGTATCGCCTGATCGAGTCTTAAATGGTCGACGGTCATCACCCAGCACGGTTCCAAAATTGACGTGCTGAAACTCGATCTCTCCGAAACCCCAACGACGAGCGGTGTCCAGCAGCAGCTTGAAGTGCTCGCTCTGTCGAGTGTCGACAACGTAATACATGACCTGCGTGCCAAGTACTTTGACCCGATATCGAATCGTCGCCAGATCGGTCGTTGCATACGTGTAAGCTCCGTCCGACTTCTGCACGATGAACGGAGCATCGTTGCCTTCGGCGAAAATACAGACGGCACCGTCGCTCTCGATAGCCAGACCTGCTTCTTTCAGGTCAGCAACAACATCAGCCAGCATTGGCTGGTAAAAACTTTCACCAAGGGTCTTGTCGAACGAGACTCCGAGCTTCCTGTAAACATGATCCAGCGCTTTGAGGCACTCAGGCAGAAACTCATCCCACAACGCTCGATTCTCTTCATCACCGGAATGAAGCTTCGCCGTCTCAAGTCGAGCCAGTCGCGCAATGTCTGAATGGTCGATCGCGAGTTTCTGGAAGTCAGCGTCGCTATCAACAGCCCGGCGTTTCGACTGCAGGCCAGCGAGAGTCTCAAGCAGGCCCTCATGCTCACTTCGAAGTTTCTTCAGCGACTTTGTTTTCTTCTTCGGATCGTCCTCGGACGACTTAAGCTGGGTGATCAGGACTCCATTCTTCTCGATCTGCTCTTCCACATCCGGCAACTTCCGACCGGCTTCGTGATAGTCAGAAATCTGACTAACCAGCCGGTAAAGCCTGGCCAGTTCGGCAACCGGTTCATCCCGGTAAGCACTCTCATCAACAAAGTGACGATAGCCGTAAATGATCATCCCGAACTGCGTCCCCCAGTCACCAATGTGGTTATCTGAGATGACGTCATGGCCAACAAATCGCAGAACTCGCTCAAGGCAGTTTCCGATAACTGAACTTCGCAGATGCCCGACGTGCATCGGCTTGGCAACATTTGGAGACGAATAGTCGATCACAATCTTCTTCGCTTCGACTCTGGATACTCCCAGTCGCTCGTCGCTGACGATTGCACGAGCCTGTTGTTCGAGCCAGTCGGTTCGTAATCGCAGATTGATGAATCCCGGTCCGGCAACTTCGACTTTCTCGCACAGATTGTCGAGCTGCACCAGTTCGACAATCTGCTGCGCCAGTTCCCGAGGAGCGACTCCGGAAGACTTCGCCAACGGCATGGCACAGTTCGCCTGAAAGTCGCCGAACTTCGAATCCTGAGAGGCGCGGATCATGCTCAGTGCCAGTTCGACGTCGTCCGTCAAACCAGCAAGCACCGGAGCAAAGCGATTTCGAATTTCCTGAAGTGCACTCATGAGAGAATCCGGGTCACTGAATTGTTGATCGTGGTGCTCGTCAATTCGCAGTAAGGCGAATGAATTTGGTGCCCACACACAATCCGATTTCAGGATGTGGGCAAACGACGCTCAAGTCGATGATGACATCGTACTGGAATGAGCGATGATTTCAGCCGTGAGAGACACCGCCACAGGCTTTGGCAAGCGATGATTCGGGGAATTACCTGCTCACGGCATGACGCTGCTCAGTCGTGGGGCATTCACACCTGCTGGCCACCGCAATCGCTAGTTGCCAATCTCATCGGACGAATCCGGCACTACCGTTTCGTCAGAATCTGCCGCTCCGGAAACAGCTGAGACGATGGACGAGATGTCTACACGTGGGGCATCGGCCCAGAGCCCTTCCAGGTCATATAACTCGCGACCTTCAGGCGAAAACACATGCAACACGACGTCACCGAAGTCCTGCAGCACCCACACACTGTCACCTTCAGCGCCCTCTTCTCCCAGACGCCGATGACCGCGTTTCTTCATGACACGGGCAACTTCCTCGCCCATTGCCTTCATCTGACGCTGGCTGGACGCTGTCACGATCACAAAGAAGTCAACGATGGGCGTGATCGACCGCATGTCGAGCAGCAGAATGTCTTTCCCGCGGAAATCGTCAGCGATTCGAGCGACCAGCATGGCTGTATCAGAGTAATCGTCGACCTTACTGTTTTCGGTCACTGACATATCGAGTGCGGTTCCTGTGGACACGGAATGCTCTTAGAAGAAGTTGAAGATACAGTATTTCACAATCAGCCCGGCGAACACCACCGACACCATGCTCATGAGTTTTATCAGAATATTCAAACTGGGGCCGCTGGTATCTTTAAATGGGTCGCCAACAGTGTCGCCCACGACAGTCGCCTTATGAACATCGGTGCCTTTTCCTCCGTGTGCCCCGGACTCGATATACTTCTTCGCGTTGTCCCAGGCGCCACCGGCATTGGCCATCATGATGGCGACGGCGAACCCGGCAGTCAGACCTCCAGCGAGCATTCCCATCACCCCGCCGACTCCCAGCAAAAGTCCCACGATGATGGGAACGACTAACCCAAGGATTGACGGCAGCATCATTTCTTTTTGAGCGGCTACCGTACTGATCTCGACACAAGCGGCATAATCCGGTTGCCCCGTTCCTTCCATGATTCCTGGAATCTCACGAAACTGACGCCGCACTTCTTCCACCATCTTCCCCGCTGCGCGACCGACTGCCTTCATGGTCAGAGCGCAGAACACAAACGCGAGCATGACGCCCATGAAGGCACCGACCAGCACTCTTGGGTTCATGATCGTGATGTCATAAAACCGGGAAAAGTCCGGAATGGTAGCCTTGTCATTCGATACGACTGCTCCGATGTTCGAAAGCTGAAGAAGATCGACGCCAGTTACATGACCACCGACTTCAACTTCCATCATATTCGCCAGCGCCGAACCATTTTCAGGTCGAAACACCGGCATCAGTAGCCATGGTTCCGGGTGTTGGCCCTCCTCGGTGATAACTCCGACGATGTTGCGGCCAATCTTAACAACTGTGGCGTCCGTCAGGTCAGTCGATACGGCGACTGCACCGTCGAAGTCCTCGGCCCACCGGTCCATCCCGACTCTGACTTCCTCGACGTAAGCCGCGAGCAGAGCCAGTGCGGTCAAGGCGGCCGAACCGATGGCGAAGCCCTTTCCGGTCGCCGCCGTCGTATTTCCCAGACTATCGAGTGCGTCGGTCCGCTCGCGCACGACGGGATCCTGATGACTCATTTCGGCGTTTCCGCCGGCATTATCGGCGATCGGGCCGTAGGCATCGGTTGCCAGCGTGATGCCCAAAGTGCTCAACATGCCAACCGCAGAAATGGCCACCCCGTACAACCCTAAAGCAAATAATTGCGGATCATCGTAGTTGAATCCGGTGCAGGCTCCGAAAGAAATCAGAATGGCGACCCCCACGACCACGATCGGTACCCAGACGCTGTAAAAGCCTTCCGCAATTCCGGCGATGATCACTGTGGCAGGACCAGTAACTCCCTGATCAGCGATCCGCTTCGTTGGGGAGAACTCCTGACTCGTCGAATATTCCGTCCAGCGACCAATACTCACACCGGCCGCGAGCCCAGTGACGATCGACCAGAACACACCGAACAACGCGTTTCCTCGAGGAAGTACGGAATCCGATTCAAATTCCACCTGAAGCGAAGGGCCAACCAGTAGAAGGTAAACCAGCCCTGCTGCAACGACAGCGACAAGGACACTGCTGACGTTGATTCCTCGACCAAGCGCACTTAGAAGATTTCGCTGAGTTGCCCCGTCTTCGGTTCGAACCAGATGGATGCCGAAGATCGAAACAATGATTCCTCCGGCTGCAAGCAGCATCGGAAGCAGCAGCAACATGTACTGCATCTGTGGGTAGCCGCTATAGGCGGCGACACCCAGCGCGGCACTGGCGAGAATTGATCCGCAGTAGGACTCGTAAAGGTCTGCCCCCATGCCTGCGACGTCGCCGACGTTGTCACCGACATTGTCCGCAATCGTCGCCGGGTTGCGTGGATCGTCTTCCGGAATTCCCGCCTCGACCTTGCCAACCAGATCAGCACCGACATCGGCCGCTTTGGTGAAAATTCCGCCGCCGACACGTGCGAATAGTGCCTGACAGCTGGCTCCCATTCCGAAGCACAGCATCGTTACTGTGACCTCTTCCAGTTCAATGATATGGCCACCGGGCATCGCCGGGTAAATCCAGTTGAGCACCGCGAACCACACACAGATGTCGAGCAGTCCAAGGCCGACAACGACGAGTCCCATCACGGCACCACTGCGGAAGGCGACCTGCAGCCCCTGGTTGAGAGACTTCTTCGCTCCCGCTGCCGTACGTGAACTCGCCAGCGTGGCAGTCTTCATACCGAACCAGCCAGCCAGTCCGGAAAAGAATCCACCGGTCACAAAGGCAAAAGGCACCCAATCCGACTGAGCATTAAACACGTAAGCGACAACAGCCAGCAACACGCAGGTCATCATGAAAAATATGGCGACGAGCCTGTACTGCTGCCTTAAGTAAGCATCAGCCCCTTGCCGAACGTGCTCGGCAATTCGGATCATGTCATCGTCGCCCTCGTCCTGCAGCACCATCCAGATGAAGAAGCGGCGAGCAAAGAATAGCGCGACCAGAGACCCAACCAGACTGGCGAACCAGCAGCCAACGACCATCGGCGAATTTCCGGCGGCGTGTGCGGCAATCGCTTCATCGCTAACCGAGTCGGCAGCGGACAGGCTGTGAGGCAAGCTCAACAGGCAGAGGAAAACAATCGCAGTGGATGCGAGACGAGGAACGACATGGCGGGCAAATCCGTTGAAGCTCATCCTGGCTTTTCTACTCCTGCAGATTCCTGTGACTCCATTCTGACATCGGGCACCACATTAGAGCGATCAGTCGGCAGCACAAATCCCGCCCGGCGGGTTACGACTACCGCTAATTCCTACCCGAAAACAAGCTCGCGAGTGTAGTCCTGCGAAAATCTGTTTGTCAACGCCCGGTAGCGGCCTGGATAGTGGCCTTCCGGAACAGTCCGCCCCCGGCTCGGTCGCATGGATTTGGACTCAGAAACTTCAATTCACGGAAGCCGTTGCGAGTCTGTGCATTCTTCAGATGTGCTCCGAATCCGTGGCTGAAAATGCACTATGGCGTTCTCCATGGATAGCCTTCGAGCAGGCTTTGGAGGTTTTGTCTGTTGCAGATAGCAGGTGGCAGGATGGCCATTCAGACACTGGCCAGTTCTCAGTAATGGCCATCCTGAAAAAACATCTGACGCCGAGGTAACAGAGCTGACAGGACGCAGAGGTCAGACGACGTCTCTACAGATTCTCTGCGAGACCTCGGCAAGTTCTGCATTCAAACGCGTAACACGATCATGAAACCGTCACCAACTCGGAAGAGAAGCCGTCCCGGTGTTGGGTCACGCGTGCGATTATTCCGACGAGCCTTCTGACAGTGCAGTAAACGACGCCTCATTGATGCGCTGCCAGGAGCGTGCAGCGAGTTGCCGGGTCGAAAGAGAAACGCTCCGAAGCCGGGCTCGTTTGCCGACTTCGGAGCGTTCAGTTTCGAACTCTCGTCGTGTTCTCAATTTGCGGATGGTTAACGGTGAACGTTCCTGGTGAGACGACACGGCGCGATCACACGTTCAGGCCGGTCAGCAGCCCTGCTGGCAGCATGAAGGTCTCATCGATCGTTTCGACACCGCCGATTGTGTCGTCGCCTTCACCGGTTGCTGCGGTGTCGTTTCCGCTGTTCCCGTTGATGTTGTCATTGCCCTGCTCACCGAGAATTGTGTCGTCCGAGCCACCACCTCGTAGCGTGTCGTTCCCGTCGCCGCCCAGGATTGTGTCAGAACCACCTTCCCCGTCGATCAGATCGTCGCCGTCGTCACCGAGAATGAGGTCGTTGCCACTGGCACCCATGATGGTGTCGTTACCATCGTCGCCGAGAATCGTGTCGTCGCCTCCCTGGCCGAGGATCGAGTCATCACCGTGGCCACCGTCGATCAGGTCGTTGCCACTATGGCCCTGAATCGTGTCGTCGTCGTTGCCACCGTTGATCGTGTCGTCGCCACTTCCTCCGGCGATACGGTCTCGACCGTTGCTGCCATTCAGCGAATCGTCACCCGACATGCCGTTGAGCAGGTCATCACCGAATCCACCGTTCAAGGTGTCGTTGCCAACGTCGCCGACAAGCATGTCGTCGCCGAAGCTGCCCAGAAGAGAGTCGTCTCCGGCATCACCCAGAACCGTGTCGTTTCCTTCGTTTCCGTCGATGAGGTCGTTTCCGTCACCGCCGGAGAGAGAATCGTTTCCCAGTCCCCCTTGCAGAGTATCGTTCCCGGTGTCGCCAGAAATCCCGTCGTTGCCGTCGCCGCCTTGAATCGTGTCGGCACTCAGGCTTCCGGTCAGCGTGTCGTCGCCAGCTCCACCGTCGATGAGCATCCGGACGTTTCCAAGCAACGCTCCTGAAGCAGAGATCGTATCGTCTCCGTCGTCGCCGTTAATCGTGAGCGACAGGTATCCAACTTGATCGATGCTGCCGACGGTGATCGTGTCATCACCACCGCCCGCATTAAAGACGACAGCCTCGATGCCACTGGCGAGCCCCAATGACGGGACCGTGATTGATGAACTACCTCGGCTGATGACCAGATCACTTCCAGATTGCGAGACGTTGTAAGTGTCGACAGCCCCACTCCCGTTGACGGTAACAGTGTCTCCACCGTCTCCCGGAGTGACCGTGTCATCACCGTCAGCGACGCCATCCCATACGATCGTATCGTCACCGGCTCCCCCATCGAGGATGTCATCGTCTCCCTGTCCGTCGAGCGTGTCATCGCCGTCGCCGCCGCTCAAACTATCCTGGCCAGAACCGCCGAGAATTGAGTCGTTACCGCTTCCGCCAAACAGCGAGTCTCCATCGGCTCCACCGTTGATAGTGTCGTTTCCAGTGGCGGCTCCGAGCGAGTCGTCACCGTAGATGGTGTCACGACCGCGACCACCGTCGATATTGTCGTCTCCTTCGCCACCTTCAATTGAGTCGTTATCCCGCTGTCCACGGATGACATCGTTCCCGTTCGAGCCGAACAGACTGTCGTCGCCGTTTCCGCCATAGATGGTGTCGTTTCCGTTTCCGCCATCGATCGCATCGTCTCCGCTGTTGCCGTTGAGAAGATCATCCCCGTCACCAGCGATGAGAGTATCGTTACCGGCCCCCCCAAGTACCGTGGCCCCCACAGCAGCGACTGCGTTGACTGTGTTGTAGATCAGATTGTCGATCGCGAATCTTGCACCACCCGCAGCTGGCGATGCCGTCGTCAGGTCGATCTCCATCCTCTGTACCGGCAGGCCGGTGTAGGTGAATTGCGCTTCCGCAAACAGCACGG
>JAQBWV010000236.1 GCA_027624335.1 Planctomycetota bacterium | reverse complement strand
GGTCGGGTATTGAGAACTGCCGAGCAACATTCGGTTGACGAATGCGTAGAAGTAGCCGGGAAACAATCCGCCTGCGACGATCGGAAGCACGATGACAATTGCCAGCGCCAGCATGCGTCGCTTGAAGTCGACAAAGGAAATGCCTTCAAAGATTTTCAGTTGCGGACTTAACTCGGCGACTTGAGTAATGACTGCCATTTCAAGCTGCACCGAGCCCCAGCTGCTGGCTTCCGGACTTTCAAACTGCAGAGCGGAGACGAGGTCATTGTCGATGCCGTGTTTCCGCTCGACGTCCAGTGCGAGATCGATCAGATCGTCAGTTTGTCCGAACCATGGTCGCACGAATCGACGAACACTCCAGGCCAGCGTGACGGCCATCAAACTCAGCAGAATACACCGCTGAGCTGTCGTCATGTCGAGCAGCCAGTCGAGCAGGAAGCCTCCCGCAAGAATCAGCAGAACCGACTGCAACAACAGGGCGAGCCCGCTGATCTGCCTGACCATCTGGCGGGTATTGCGGAGTCTGACCAGGTCTGCTCGAAGTGGACCGAGCTTTGTGCTCATGAATGGTGTCCGGTTGGGCTCGGGTGAACCACAGTCTTCGTGACGGCGGAGTCGGTGTCGGGAGTCGTCTCTTCCAGCGTGGTTTCAGGCTGAGCGACAGCGACCAGAGACGTGTCAGGTGCCATGTAAAGTGCGATGAAAGCGGCGACGGTTTTTGTCAGAGACTTCTCCGTGTCCGGAGAGCGTTTCGACAGGCAATCATTCTGGCTGACCTGACAAGCAATTGAAAGCTGAGGCTGGGTCATTGTCATGGCTTGAGACAGGGTCATTTATTTGTAGGGAGTAGAAGGAGTAGTTTGTCGCGATGGCCACGATACCCCGATAGACTGGGCTGCTCGTTCCTTGTGGGACGCTATGGCCGCTAGGCTTCGCAACGAAGCGGCGTTTGCCCGTTTTTGGCCCTGCATATTAGGGACGTTCCTGTGCAGCTCTCACTTTTCAAGCGACGGATCAGTTGGTTACTCAGCGCTGGCGTCGTTCTGCTGATCGTGACACTCGTGGCTGTCTGCCTGGGACTGATTCTCTCGGGTGCCGGAGATGTCAACGGGGCCCAGGCTGTGCGAGGGCTGACCTGGGTGGCGCTATCGATGCTGGTTCTTGACGTATTAGCACTGACTGCTCATTTGGCCGTTGCCGTCGTGTTGCTGATTGACCGAACGAGTTCCAACGGCGGCTCAAGTCATACACCGTCTGATTCGGATTCGAAGAGTTCTACCTGATGCCAATCAAGTTTCGATGTCAGCACTGTCGGCAGTTTCTGGGGATCTCCCGCGCGAAGGCGGGCGAGGTCTTCGATTGTCCAACGTGCGGCTGGACAATTCGCGTGCCGGAACTGGACGGGACGATCAAGCCGTTGCCTGGCACGGGCCTTGATCTGGAAGACAGCAAGCTGGTTCAGGCTCTGGACGAGCTGGCGTCAATCGACGATCCAGGTTCACGTGCTGCCAGCCAGAGCGGTGGGGGAACTGGCGTTGAGGGTCGCGTTTTTGATGACCGACGCGCTGATAATCGGGCCAGTGGTGATTGGGGCAGCGAAAATGTGAGCAGCGAAGAATCCGCGAACGTCGACAGCAGGCTGGCAGCGAAAGTTCGAGCCGCCGTCGGAATTGAGACCTCACCGGAGCCCATCGAATTGCCCCCGTTGCCAGCCCCGGAGCCGATCGACCTGGATGTTCGGTTGCCCGTCCGAGCCACCTCGACCGTCGGTGATGATGACTCATCGGCAGGCGATCGTCCGTGGAGAAGTACGGCGCGCGCCGGCAAATCCTGGCAACGACTGCTGGCCGCTGCTGAATTCCGTCTCGGTGAGGGCGACTCGACCGATGAACCGCTGAAGGTAGCAGACCCGATGCCGTCACCCGTCGCTGAGGCGGTACTTGCCGGCGTCGATGGTCGTGAACCGATCGCCGCTGCCGATCCGCTGCCGACTAACATCACTCGTCCCGGAATTCTTCAGTTCGGGGTCGCGACGTGGTTCGCTCTGGGTGGCATTGGGGCCGCTGTGTTTGCGGCGGGATTCTGGATTGGCCGCGTCACGACAATTCCGTCTGTGAGCCAGGGGGTTCAGACGGAATCGGTTAGCGCTGTCGAACCGCCGTCGAGATCAAGTGTCGGAGCCGTTGACAATCCACGTAACCATTCGACTGATGACATGATCGACGCCCGCTACACGGCGTTTCGAGGACGACTGACGTACCGCACCGCATCGGGTGAGCGGAAGGCCGAAAAAGGTGCCCGAGTGATCGTTGTGCCGGTCAAGCGTGAGGGGAGTGCCAGGCTTTCGGTATCCGGACTTCGCGCGGGAGATCAGGCGGAAGATCAGAAGCTGGCACGGGCTGGAATTCAAACCCTTGGGGGAGACGTCGCGACGTCCAACGAAGACGGCGAGTTTGAAATCAAGTTGTCTGGAGCCGGACAGTACTACCTGCTCGCGTTGTCGAACTCGCTGTCGCGCGAAGAAGCTTTGGATGCGAAGAGTGCTGAAGAAGCTCTCGCCAGATACTTCGAACGCCCCGCTCAGCTGCTCGGGCGAGTCATGTACCGCTTCGAAGAAGTCCGGTACTCCGGCGACGGCGTTACGCCCTGGGATTACTCATTCCAGCCGTAGTCTCGCGGCGCGGACTCGTCGTGGACGAGTCCGCAGCCATCAACCCCGCCATCGGAAACTGCCGAGGAATTATTCGGTCGGTGTGGGATTCGCTGCTGCCTCGCTGGCATCTGTCGACAGCGCTGCGGCGGGTGCAGGGTGGGGCGTATCGGGTGCCGGCTTGTAGATCATGACCAGAGCCGCTCCGCAGGCCGCCAGCAGCAGGCCCAGGAAGAACGGAATTTCCGGCATCTTCTTCGCCGGATGAAAGATGGTCATCGTGACGATCGTGTTAATGATTGGCGCCCCTGCGAAGACCAGCGGCGCTACATACAGTGCCCCACCTTTACCCGCGTTCGTCGCCGCGAAGATGACGCAGAGCGCGCCGGCTGCTCCGGCAATGCCGGCCGCTACTCCCCAGGATACCGGGCCAATGTTGAAGTTGGGAGTCTGACCGCGCGTCGTCGGGTCGTAGTTGAATATGAAGATCAGAGCGAGCGGAATCAGCACCGCCGTCAGAAAGTAAGCCACTCCGACGAATAGAAAGGCTCGCAGGCTGCTGTGCAACTGCTCTGCCGCCCGGTGAACGATCGGAACATAAACGCCCCAGGAAACGACTGCTCCAGCGATGAAGGCCAGCACGACTGGATTCAGAACAGATTTACCGCCCATAGATAAACTCCGATTAGATCAATTCACGCGAGACCAGAGAGGAAGGCAATGTTGAAGCGCCGGACTTGCACGGCGAGGGAGTGTAGTAATCGTCTGGCGGTCCCGCACGCGTCAGGTTGAGTAAGGTGGATGTCCTGTGATCAGACGTGTGAGTCGAGGCCGAAATGTGGTCGTATGGTCTCAATCGAGAGCCGTGTGCGGACTGGCGGTGCCGCAATTCGCCTTGATTCTGAGAATTTTCAGCCAGTTCACCGAGAAGATCTTAACATCCTGAACTGGCTCGATATGCTGCACCATTCAGGTTGTTAACGCCCTCAGTGTCGCCAACCACCTGTTCTCCCGCCTGACTTTCCCACCTCGGGGCCATGATGGCTCCGTTTCCGCAGACGCTGGGTGCTTTCCGTCTGTCCCGCCTGACATTGCTGCCTGTATTGGATATCGCAGCAACCAGTCAGACCTCTCGACGATGGACCGTTTTTAGAGTGTTTTGATTTTGACGAATGCTGCCAGTCTCGGTCTGATACTCATGTATCGACGCGAGGACGCTTGAGTCCCGGCTTTGGTGGCAGACTTCTGCTCCGGGGAGCGTTGTCGAAAGACGACCGGCTCTGTTGGGGTGCTGAACCTGTTTTGATCCGTTTGAGGAGACCAGTCCCTTGGTTAGTGAAGTCCTGCCAAAAAAGATTGAAGTGCCGCGACTGCTTCCAGCAGCGATGCTTCCGCCTTATACATATGTTCCCGGCACGTCGACGCCGCACCCGATCCGGCATCCTGATGGCCACAGCCACGGTCGCAAGGGGCGAACGCCACAGGCGCTCGATCCTGATGCCTGGCACGAGAACCGAAACTTTCTGTTGGCGATCGACCTGTTCAACTGCGGGTACTACTGGGAAGCCCACGAAGAATGGGAACGCCTTTGGCGAGCGTCGAATCCGGAATCGATCGTCGGTCGGTTTCTGAAAGGGCTCGTCAAGCTGTCGGCCGCCGGGATCAAGGTTCGTGAAAAGAGTATTCACGGGGTTCGTCGTCACGCGGCGTCCGCCGGCGAAGTGTTCGCCGATGTCGCTGCCGAGTCCGGCCTGGATGTCTACAGTGGTCTGCGATTAACGCATCTGCAGTTCGCGGCTGACCGAGCCGCACAGCTACCCTACCAGGACAAGCTGAAAGCTGGCGACCCGGTCAAAGTCTTCCCGTTCGTCATCGAGCCGGAGCAAATGCCGCTGGGGTAGCGAGCAGGTCTCACAGCGACAACGGCGTCACAACGACAACGGCGTCACAGAAGTTTTGCAGCAACCAACTCCAGACAGCCCGGTTTTCCAGACAGGAAACCGGGCTGTTTTCTTTGATCGTGGGATTGTTGCCCAACGGATGTGGCATTACGTCTGCACCCCGCCTGCCTGAGTGCCGATGACCGATGAAACGCAAAGTGTTGTGTTTTGCATCTCCCGGTAATCGGAGCGAGCGACTGAAGCATGTGCTCCAGTCGCTCGCTGAACCGATCGCCGCCCGTTCTGTATGGCTCGTCAGGCTGCCGCTCGAAGCTTGACGGTGGCCACTTCTTCCTGCTCATCCTG
Source organism: Planctomycetota bacterium (assembly GCA_027624335.1). Lineage (GTDB taxonomy): Bacteria > Planctomycetota > Planctomycetia > Planctomycetales > Planctomycetaceae > JABMPE01. The sequence continues at coordinate 5,070 of JAQBWV010000236.1, read as the reverse complement.
TTCTCTGCTTTCGTGTGCCTGGTCGGCGATCTGCTGCCAGTATTCTTCCGGCATGCTCATGGCCATCTTTAAAGCACCGGTCGCTCCGGCGAAGACTGAGTCGTACACGCGAGTCACGTTTGCCCCTCCGTAGGGCTTGAGAGCTTCTTCAATCAGTCGATCCAGACCCTTGAGCTGGCTGCCGCCGCCGCCGAGCAGGACGTTGCTGAGCAAAGCCGTTTGGAACTCGGGGTCAAATTTGGATACCAGCTCGCGTAACGCCTCGACGATCGCTGGCACGATTGAGCGGCAGGCCGTTTTCAGCTGTGATGAAACGTCGACCTGAGTTGGCTTTCCAGCAACAGGAAGCGTGACAATCGCGTGTTCTTCCATGTCGTGAACGAAGCCGAACTTCTCTTTGATCTCGCGAGCCATGTTCAACGAGAGTTGCACATCGCTGTCACTCTGCTTCATCAGACGATGAAACTCTTCGTCAATGGCGTCGCCACCAATTGGCAGTGTGATCTGATCTTCGTCTTTGGGATAAGTCCCGTACATCGGACAGATGTCGATTGTGCCAGCGCCAATATCGATGACCAGCGTGTTCGACAGTCGGTTCATGCCGTAGGCAATGGTGAACGGTTCGGCCACGACCATGACCGCGTCGAACGTCTCTCTGGCAGCGTCGATAATGACCTGCTTGTTCAGGATGGTCGCTCGCGACGGTGCTCCAATGACGCCATAGATCGGACCATCGGCAGACGGAGCGGTGCAGGCGACGGCGTGCTGCACCAGCAACCGGGCAGCTTCTTTGTGTTTCGTGGTTTCTTCCGGACTGATACCGACATCGGCACCATCAATGTATTTAAGCGCCCCGCGACGAAACGGTCGAATGACATCCAGAGCCAGACGTTGCTTCCAGATCTCCTCACCAAAGATGACGTCACGCCCGAGCATTCCGCGAGCGACGTGGTCTTTCGGCCAACCGACGGCGCTGGGAACGACGGTTCGCTTTCCATTGGCCGACGCGACTGACGTCTTGAACGTTCCAAGGTCCATTCCGATGTATGTGACTGGCTGATTCACGACTGCTCTCCTGCCAGGTAGCTCTGGCGAATTACGGTGGGACAAGGCTGAGGATCCAGACTTCAGTGAACCATGAACCCTATTGATTCATGGGCTTTAATTGTGATGTAGCACTCTGATTGGGTAGCGATAGGGAGCGTGCATTACTCGAAGGCAGCAACCGAAATCCGGTGCGTTCCGCTTCGCTTCACGCACCCTGCGAGTACTGTGGTGATCACCAGATGCACGATTAAGTTCTCCGCTGTTTCCAGTCGATCAACCTGCTTGATTAAGTAGTAAACGGAATTGATTCAGCGAGTTACGCAGCGGATTCTTTGAGCCCGTTGAGTTGGTTCATCAGGTTGATATTGTGGTCGAAGACAGACTTCAGAATTGCTTCTTCGCATTCCTGCTCTTCAAGCAGGTGTTCGTCGTCGCCAGATGCTCCGACAATCCGAAACGGAAAATCTTCGGCGTTCGCAACGCCGCCGGCTCGACTCGGTTGGTCCTCAGAATTTGCTGGAAGCGGGCTTGATGTCCGGTTGGAAACACCGCCGAGCCAAACGACGTCTGATGACTCGTTGACGTAATACGTGTTTCCATCTGCGGCGATCTTCTGCTGTTGAACTGTCGAGATGGGATTGCCACCGACCTGAACGGTGACGCCCAGAGCCGTGCCGAATAGCCTGGCAGCAACAGCACGAATGGCCAGAAACGCCGCGATCGCGAGCAGGACTCCGAGGAACGTCGCAAACACCTGGACGGCAGCCAGCTGCCACAGGTTTGAGTTACTGCCGGACGCGATCACCGGCGCCGGTTCAGTTGAGTTCGTGTCAGATGATGAGGCTGCGTCAGGTTTCTGACCTGGTAAAAGCCAAGGTGTCCTGTCGTGAATTGATGCGGCCAATTCGTCCGTCGTCGGCTCGTTACTGAGCGGTCGCGAAGAATTCCGGCCTGCCCGGTGAGGGACGACGGGGATCGTTGTCGCTGAGGGATCCCGAGACTGTGAATTTCCGGTAAGTGGAACCTGAGTCGGGATCGGGCCGACGTTTCGATCGTCGATTTCTGTCGATCGAGGGATCAGTTCTGGAATGACTGAAGGCATTGTAGCCGGGCCAGTATCGATCGCGGTCAATGGTCCTTCAAACAGGGGCTGAGGCACCTCATTGGAAGGCGGTGACGACGAAGTCGGCTGAGTGTCAGCGTCTGATTGGCGACGTGAAGGGTCGACCTGGATGCTGGTCCATTCCTCAAGACGCCCGAGTTGCTGGAGCAGTAAACCGGATTCATCCTGCGCGATTTGGTCCTGGGCGTTGTCAGACTGAGCGGTTCCCGGCATCTCAGCGTCACTACTGGTTTGGTCACGGACCGAACCGGTCAATTTGATTTCTTCTGACGGAGTTCGATTCCCCCAGTCAAGGAGCAACTCGGGCAAAACTGTCCGTTGTTCGGGGGGAGTATCAACGCGGCCTGCACCGGAGTCGCTGACAAGTGTCCCCGTCTGGTTTCTGTTGGCGGTAGCCGTGTCGATCGACTGTGCGACTCGTGCTTCTGAACCGATGCTTAGTGCCGTCACCGATGTGGCTGAGGATGCAGCAGTTTTCGGCAGCAACTGCGGCTGGCCCGACGAAGAGGTCCGGTCGTCATCCATGACTGTTGTGACGCCAGACGGTGTACTTGCTTCGTTTGATGGGGGAAACCGCCGGTGTAATTCGGCAATGTAATCGGTGGGGCTGTCTTCGCCTTGTGGCCAGTTAACACCGGTGGTGTGCTGAGCCGTTGTGATGATGGACTCAGCACGTCGAGCCAGTTCCATTGCGGCTTCAGGGTGTCCGTTACGTTCAAGCTGTCGCGCGTCCGCCAACAACTGGCGAGATCGGGCGACGAAACGATCGCCGGGAACAGTGTGGACGGGAGATGTTGGCTTGTCTCCACGTTTCAGGATGTCCGGAAGACGAAACAGCGACGGTCTCGGACGCTCGCTTGGCATGACGCTCGGCTGGTCGGCCGCGGCGACGTCCGATGAGCAGCTCAGTATGACCCAACCGCCGATGACGACCAGCAAGCCGCAGGCCCTGATGGCAAACGCCTTCAGGCACCGGGTCCGACTGAGCAGTGATGCTCGTACCGGATCGATTCCTGTTCTACAGCGTGTATGAGCCAGCATGGACGTTTCTCACAAGTTCCGAAAGTAAGCACGTGGCTGCGAGAGTTTTTGCCGAGACGCTGGTGAAATTGCGTCTGGCTCCGGGCAGCCTCTATCGTATATCGGTACTGTCGAATGTCTGGCTTGAGCAGGATTTAACGATTATCGGGACTATCCCGACTGCCTGTGTCTGCCGGGTCGAGTGATTGGGAAGAATGCTCAGGGGCGGATCCAGCTGGTGCGATGTCGATGGACCCGTACGACGCTGACCACTTTCTTTTGTGGTCGAAGTTCCGTTGGCAGTTTGCGATACTCGAAAACGTCGGAGCAGAATCGCTGGCCTTTTGTCGTAGCCAGGCGTACTGTGCCGGGGAGAGGACCGAGAGCGTTCACGCGGAGTGATGCCGGGGTCTTGAACGAATTCCATCAGACTTTGTCTGTCAGGTTGCTGCATGAATCCCGATCGGAGTGCTGCCTTCTGGTCTGTTCCACTGGGAAACTGGTTTGCCGTTCGAGTGCGAATGAGCATCTTTTTCCCGCTGCTGGCACTGGCGTTGAGTTTTCGCCTTGGTGAACCAGCCGTCGGACTGTCGTTTGCGATGATCCTGTTTATCAGCGTGGTGGCTCATGAGTTCGGTCACGTCCTGGCGGCACGCATCACTGGCGGCGATGGCGATGAGATCCTGCTGACTCCCCTGGGAGGGCTGGCGTTCTGCTATCCGGCTCAGACGTTTCAGTCGAGATTCTGGACAGTCGCTGGCGGCCCACTGGTGAACATCGGCCTGTGTTTGATTTCTCTGATACAGGTTCTGAATTCCACGCACGTCGCGGCTTGTATTAATCCGTTCGAGTTTCCGCCGGTGCAGTTGTCAGGCGGTGCGTCCTCAGTCGTTCCCGTGCTGGGGCTGATGCTTTTCAAGGCGAACTGGTTGCTGCTGTTGATCAATCTGGTGCCGGTCCATCCGTTGGACGGCGGCCGTATGTTGCAGCTTGTTCTGAATACGCGGTTCGAAGCTGCCGTGTCCCGAATGTGGTATCTCCGTGCCGGCGGAGCGGTTGGTATTCTGATGCTGTTGAGCGGTCTGATGATGGACAACACCTGGCTGATGGCGGCTGGAGCGCTCATTCTGCCACTGAATCTTTCCGAGTCGTTCCAGATGAATTCGGAAGATCGTTCCGAAGAATCGTTCATGGGATACGACTTTTCGCAGGGCTACACGAGCCTCGAACAGTCCCTCTCGGATGACCCGGAAGCGGAGCAGCGTCCGGGAGTCCTTTCCCGTTGGAGAGCTCAGCGCGAGGAAGAACGGCAACTGAAGCAGCAACAGGAAGATCGAGACATGGAACATCAACTCGATCAACTTCTGGAGAAGCTCCACACGCACGGCGACAGTGCATTAACACCGGCCGAAAAGCGTCGGCTGCAGGATATCAGCGAACGATTGCGGCAACGCGGTCGCTCGTCCTGATCGACGTGAACTCCCGGAATGCCTGTGCCAAATCCGTCTATTTGAAGTCAAATGGCCAATTGAGCATGGCTCGGAACTCGCCGTCCGAAGCGTTTCTGCTTCCGCCAATTCCGGTTCCGTATCCGAACGAGAAGTATTTTCCGTTGCGGAGATCCAGTGTGACGCCAGCGAGCACATTGAGGACGCTGCGGTTTGCTGAGATATCAAACAGCCGATAGCTGTTGCCGCGAGTCTGAGTACCGTCGTTGAATCCCTGGTCAGCATGCAGCTCCATGATCGGAGCCCAACGGTGGATGGCGCTTTCTTCGGACGCACTTGACCAGTATCCCACCGAAACGTCACCTAGCAGTGTGTCCGGATACCTGTTTCGACCTGGATTTCGTGTTGGGGATGGTGTATTCGGGGCTCAGT
>JAQBWV010000235.1 GCA_027624335.1 Planctomycetota bacterium | reverse complement strand
TCCTCATCTGGTAACGACTTCCGCCCGGTTTTCCGGGCGGTTTTCGTTTCTCGATTTGCTTCTGACGACCCCTGAGAATTACTGCTATTTGCTGGAACTGTAGCAACCAGCGTAGCAACCAAAATCGGGTCCGTTCCGGTGGCAGTTCGTTCGGTCGCGGCAGGTCGCTCCGGGATGCCAGACGCATGGAAGGTTCAAGTCGGCGAAATCTGGTGTACGGGTCAGGCGGAAGCAAAGAACTGGCGGATCTGGTGAGGCCAACAGCCGTCGGACTTCGTGCTGCGACTTGAGTCGCGCGGGGACAATGGGAACTCGGGATTGCAGGTTCGCAGTGACGATCTCGGCAACTGGATGGTGCATGGCTACCAGGTGGAAGTCGCAGCCAGGCGCGATTTGGGTCTGGCATCATTAGTTGCTGCACGAATACCTCCCTCGAAAACAAGTGCGTCACCTGATGGCGACTGCCTGCCGGGAAGTGATTCTGGCCCTCGACGGTTCGAAAATGGTTGGCCAGGTCGAGAATGTCAGGAGGCGAGCTAAAAGCAGCCATCGATGGCGTCTGTTTTTGCGGGCTTTCCGGCGGTTCTGGCAAAGTCCCAGATAAAGTCCCAGATATGGAGAGGATTGACGACGCAGACGTCGTGGCACGTCCATGTGCAGTATGTTGACGAGTCGTCGTTCAATCCCCCGGTCGTTTTCAGGTAGACCGTTAACAGGTCTGGTTTCTGAGTATCGTCAGCAGTTTTGGAAGTTCTCCTTCATCGTCTTTGAATGTGTTCGCCGATTTGCTGTCCTGGCTGGCGACGTCGAGTGTTTTCCGAAGACATCAATTCTGACGCATCGTTGGTCGCACGGATCCATGCTGAACTCCTTTCCTGCAATTCCAATCAGGTGATACCACATCGCTCTTGCGACTGTTCGAGTTGGAGCAGTATTCGCGAGCGACGATCAAGCTACGTCACGGTTTCAAAGAACCAGACTGGAAACGACCCGCCGCTCGCGCCTTACAGCGACTGCACAACCTCATCCAATGTTTGCTTTCAGGTGACCTACCAGGACAAGCTGGCAGTCCATCGGTGAGTGTTGGCTAGTTTATGTGATTCCGAACATGTACCAGTCGGGGTTTCGAGCGAACACAAAGTCCGTTGATGAATGGGAAACGGAGTTACTGATGGCGACTGGGGCTGGTCGGAGTCGCAGGTTCAGGCGGAATCGCCCCACTGAGTCCCCGAAGCCGTTGACTTGCACGTAGTAGGTATGACCGGCTTCCACATCCACGCGTACGCGACTGTCAGTACCTTGCCAGTCATCGTTGAACGCGACTTCGTTTCCGTCTGAATCATAGACGGTCAACATCGTGTCCAGGTCTCCGCGGCCGCGAAGCGTCATTGTCATTCGGCCGTCGGCTTCGGCAGTGAAACTATAGATGGCCTCATCACCCGCGTTCTGAAGCCGACCATTCGCTCGACCACGATTGTCAAGCAGATTGATCTGCTGAGCGTCGTCGAATGGCGGTATGCCGGGATCGTCGGGGACTTCAACCGGGGTTGCCTGAACGCTGACGGCGTAATCACCGGCTTCGCTGTCGGCGTACGATCCAGCCGAAATGTAGTACGTACCGGCAGCCAGATTCAGTTGCAGGGCACTGTTCAGGGTTCCTCCGCTGTCGTCATTTTCGGCGACCAGATTCCCCGCTTCATCATGGACGCGAAGGTAAGTGTCCAGGTCGAATCCATCGAGCCGAAATTCGACGTTGCTGTTTTCAGCGATCGCGACACTGAAGACATCCCGATCGCCGGTCTCTTCAAGGCTACCTGCTCCCGAGCCATTGCCGTTCGCATCGAGAACAATCGGCGTTGCATCCGTGCCGGGTGAGTCGACGTGATCGTCGTCAACCGGATCAGGTGTCGGATCGGGGTCGGGTGTTGGATCCGGGTCAGGTGTCGGGTCGGGATCGGGTGTCGGATCCGGGTCGGGATTCGGTGTCGTGTCTCCGACAATCGAGTCGATCCACGAGGCGAGGGTGTCGACGCGAGTGTCAAAGGATTCTCCGCCGAGGCTATGAGCATTTCCGGCTCCACCGGACGTTACGCCAGCGATGACCAGTTTGCCGTCAAGCTCGACGAATGCAGGCCCGCCCGAATCACCAGGAGCGGTGTTGGCTTCGTTGTGATTGTCGAGCGTCCAGAAAAGGTGATTCTGCGTCACCTGCTCCAGCGGAGTCTGTCCGACATGCTTGTTGCCAAAGTCATTATTGGATCCGCCCTGACTGGTGCCGGACTCTCCGAATCCAACCAGAGTCAGCATCTGTCCGACGACAGGCGACTGTCTCAGGATTTCTCTCGGCTCAACGCCGACGACTGGGCTTTCAAGCTCCATGATTGCAAGGTCGAACCCTGCCGAGAAATTGTTCGGGTTGTACTGCGGGTGTGGCGTCACCTTGACAGTACGGAAAGTCTGCCCGTTAATCGTAAACGTGCCTTCCGTGTCCCCGATGAATCCCCCGCGGTTCCCCTCAACACAATGGCCGGCCGTCAGCACGTGGGTGGGTGAAATCAGCGTCCCAGTGCAGCCACCGTTGACGATACCCACAGCCGGAAACGCATCTGTCTGTTCGCCATTGACGATTCTGGAAATCGCGTCGGCATTCAGAGAATTTCCAGCTTCTCCGTCGGTTGTTTGCGCCTCGACGACGCTTGATCCGGCATCGTCCAAAGACACATCGGTCGCCGGTTGGACAACGGCAGCCGTCAGCAATCGCCGAGCTTCAAGGGACTCCATTTGAACTGATTGATGGCCCGCTCTCCTGCGGCGCCGACGAGAATTCAGGCTGATTAGCATTGTCAGGTTCTCCAGACATTTAGATGTGAAACGCGATTTGAAGTGGTCGACATACTTCCGAACCTGAATTCCCCGGGTTGAATTAGTTCGGCTAGTGGGGATACTGGCCTCAGTCAAAAATCTTGCACGGGATCGAATCTTTTTCTGGAAATTGCTGATGCCCGCCAATTCCGACACGTCGACCAGCATCACACTGCTGCTCCGTGTGCAGGAGATCGAGGACAGTGAAGCCTGGGCCCGGTTCGTCGAGCGCTATGCCCCCCAGGTGTTCGTGTGGTGCCGTCGCCACAAACTGCAGGAAAGTGACGCGGCCGATGTCACTCAGGAAGTTCTGACCAAACTCGTGCGTTCGATGCGGTCGTTTGCTTACGACTCCAGCCGAGGCAGCTTTCGTGGCTGGCTTAAGACGGTCACACAAAACGCCATTCGCGACCTGATCGCAGACAGTCGTAAACAGGGGCGAGGTGCCGGCGACTCACTGACTGCCAAAGTTCTCGAGCAAATCTGCGATGACACGGCATCAGCCGAACTTGAAGAACGCATCACTGCTCAGTACGAGCGAGAACTACTTCAGGAAGCGGAAGTTCGCGTTCAAGTACGCGTCAAACCGACAACATGGTCGGCGTACCACATGACGGCCGTTCAACAGAAGACTCCAGCCGACGCGGCTCGGGCTCTCAACCTGCCGGTGTCTGAAGTCTATGTGGCAAAGTCACGAGTGATAAAGATGCTGCGCGAAGAAGTAGCCAAACTTGATAGCTCCGGCACTTCGCCTTACGTCATAGAGTGAGGTCGCTCCAATAATGAAATGTCCGAGCAATTCAAAGTTGGCCGCCTTCCTGGACGGAACGCTCGAGGACAGTTCGATCGCCGAGATCGCGGCGCATATCAATGGCTGCCAGAAATGCCAGACTCAGCTTGATGATATCATCACGTGCGATTCTTCTAACGAGTTGAAGATTCAGAGTCTTCACCCAACGCTGGCTCTGGACTCGCACGACCAGACCGTCATCGCAGAACTTGTCCAGCGATTGCAGTCAGCCGTGAATCCGATTCCCAATTCGTCGGATGTCAATTCAACGCCGCGACGATTCGCGGCCGCAGCGATACGCGAGTGTGGTCTGCCCATATCACTCGATCACTATCGGCTACTCGAAAAAATCGGTGAAGGCGCTACTGGAGAACTCTACAGGGCCACTGATGAAAGACTCGGTCGGGAAGTTGCCGTCAAGGTGCTGAAGCCAGAGCTTGCTGCGATCACCACTGCGCGGGCACGTTTCGAGCGGGAAGCGCGAGCGTGCGCCTCTTTGCGGCATGACCACATCATCGCCGTGCACCATGTCGAAGCTGGCATCGAGAACCAGTGCCCGTACCTCGTGATGGAATTTGTGCGTGGCGGCTCACTTCTCGAACACTTCGACAAGGGCCCTGCAACTAACGTTCGAGCGAATGTTGAATGGCTTCGTCAGGCGGCCGAAGCTCTTCAGGCTGCGCATGACTCGGGAATCGTTCATCGCGACATCAAGCCATCAAATCTGCTGATCGATGAAACCAGCGACCGCCTGCTCGTCGTCGACTTTGGACTCGCCAGACTGACTGATTCTGAGCAGAGTCTGACCGCTGCCAATGCGATTGCAGGCACGCCCGCCTACATGAGTCCCGAGCAGATCACCCATCCTCACGATGTCACTGGCCTCAGTGACGTCTATAGCCTCGGAGTAGTGCTTTACGAAACGCTGACGGGCGAACGACCATTTCGTGGAACCGTTCGAATGGTGCTGAATCAGGTTCAACACGAAGAGCCAGTCCATCCACGTCGGCTCAACGATCGAATCCCGCGCGACCTCGAAACCATATGTCTGAAGGCGATGTCGAAAGAACAACGGCTGCGCTACAAATCTGCCGCTGCTTTTGCGGACGATCTTCAGCGCTGGCTCGACGGGCGACCGGTCCTGGCAAGGCCTGTTGGCCCAATCGGTAAAATCTGGCGATGGACTTGCCGGAATCCGCGAATGGTCGGAGTCAGCACAATCGTTGTCAGTGTCCTGATGGCGGGAGCCGTCGACTGGGGACGGTATCAGGAAAGTTCGACACTGGGACAATTCCGTCGCGAATGGAAAGACGACGTCTTACTTCGAGACGAGCTGATCGGCCAGAACGTGACTCGCGCGAATCTTGCAGAAGTGCGCTGGTTGCAGTCGATTCGTCTCGTCGCCCTGACAGTTGCTGAACATCGGAGCGAAACAGATTGCACGACAGCTCTGATTCCCGTCGAAGCCCGGGCTTTGCTGAAAACCCTCACTGAAGACCTGCTTCGTCAGCAAGTGACATCCTCAGCAATCATCGTCGGAGCACAATCTCTTGGAGATATCTGGAGTCAACTTAACGACGACGACTTTGCTTACCGCTCGTATCAGATTGCTGCAGAGGGAACGGTCGAGCTGCTGGAACAGGTCTCTCCAGACCCCGACACGACCCGGATCCTTATTCGGTCACATTGCCGTCTGGGAGAAATCGATCTGGCTGCCGGTCGACTTGAGTCTGCTGATGACGCATTGCAAATTGCTCTGAGTGCGAACGAGGATTTCGAACGACGATCCAGAACAGAGCCGCCATTGGCTACTTCAATGATACTTCGCTTGCTGGGGGAAACGGCCGAGCAGAGTGATGATCTTGCATTGGCTCGCCGCCATTACACCAAGGCGATCGCGCAGTTGGATTCGACCAGCAACCCCGAAAATTCAGCAAGCAAAATCGACACGGAAACAGCGTTGACCTTTTTGGGATATGCGTCACTGCTGAATCGATTAAATGACCCACAGGCTCATCCTGTCTGCGTGAGCCTTTGCGATTTATGCTGCCGACAATCAGATCAAAGTCTCGCCGGATATCGACGCCTGGCTGCTGCTTACGGAGAACTTGCCAAGTGCTGTGAACGGCTCGAAAAATCAGAGAACGAGATCATGACCGTGTTGAGCCAACAAGCTGAAGTCCTTGAGCAGATCACTCAAGCTTCTGAAGCAGATATCTCTGATCGGCGAAACTCCGGTAAGGCGTGGCTTCGATTGGCTTCCCGTCATGCGCGTTTGCAGGATTGGTCACAATCCGGAGCAACAGCCCAGAAGTCGATCAACGTGTTCAACGGAATGGTCGAGTCGTCAGGTGCTTCACCCGCGGATCAATTGAATCTGGCAGAAGCCGAATTGCTGGCCGTCACAATTCAGATGCAGGACGGATCTGTCACCGATATCGGCCGAGTTGAGAATGTCGGACGCAGTCTTAACGAAGTCAGCCGTCTTTTCACCGTTGATGAAGCGGCAGAATTGAAGCCGCGAATCTCGCTACTCATGCAGCAGTGCCAAAGGTTGATCGAGTCGGCTTCAGCCAGTGAGTAAAGTCGCCGCCGAGAACCAGGAGCATGCCAGAATGTTTCATTCTGCACCACTCTTCAGGCAACGGTTCGAAGTGAGAAAGTGTTGTAAGGATAGACAAGGCAGTCAGTTACAGACAATATGATTTGTGTTGGTACGAAGAATGCGGAAGCCCCTTCAGTTCCTCATTTCGCAGTGAAATGAGACTGACTCGGAACATCACTGAGGAAGTACTTGCCATCAAACAGCAGCCCATCTGGCTGCTTCAGGCTAAGGTCTTCCGATTCCGAATGCGGGCACCATCATGAGAGTTTCGCTTCCGTCTAACTGGGCTCTTCCTTTCCGTTCGAGAGATTCGCGCCGCCGGAAACTCGGTCGTGCAAAGTCCGGAGTCGCTGCAGAGGCAGTCGAAACTCGATGTCTGTTGTCGGCGACGACACCCTTGTCTGAGGCCGTCTGGGCACAGGATTATGTCATCGAGTACGACATCGATTCTGCGACCCAGGAAAGCGATTACTCGTTCGATTGGGTGCCCATTGGAAATGGATACGGATACGACCTGACATTCGACGAGTTGGCTTTCATCGAAAGCGACCTGGGATGGGACACGTCGCCGTCGTGGCTTGAAGGTGATTACTGGCTCGACAATTACGAAGAGATTCGCGACTCGTTTCAGGCGGCGATCGACGGCACCTTCAACGGGTTCATCGATTCGATCTGGATTGAGGATCGCCAGAGCATCGAGTTCATCGGCGATGTGATTTACCTCACGCTTGAATCGGCTTCCGGGATGCTGGTGCCTGTGGAAGTCTTCGTGGCTGGCGGTAATGCAGAAACGGTACTCACCTCAGGCGCGAGTATTCTTCAACAAGTCGAGCAACTGCTGGTCGCACCAGAGAATAACCTGTTTGACGCGAGTAGCGATCTTCAGGTTGTTGACGTCGCCGTCAACTTATTTCAGTACAACGATGGCACATCCGATCAATTGGTCATCGATAGCTACGAAATTTTTCGCGAAGATTTCTCTTCACCAGGATTTCTGGAATCAGAATTCGTCCTCGTCAACAACTTCGACCACGGAACAGAGTTCGTTTTAGAAGAACTATTCCTCGATACCATTGGTGACGAAGAGCTGCTTGCGATCACTGATTTGACTGCCGTTGCGGTCGACGAAATAACTCAAGACGCTATCGACGCGTCAGCTGCCGCGCTGGACGAAACGATCGCCGCTGCCACTGAGTCTGGTGCTGCCGGGATCGAGGCCGAAGTCGAATCCTTGATCGTCTCCGCTGAGCGCGACCCATCCCTGGAACAAGAGACGCCGACAGAGTCTGATCTCTCCGTTGAGATGGTTCGTGAGGACGGCAAGTTGCTATCGGCGGCGCAGCGAGGGCACCGCATCGTGACCGACCGATATAACCCGGAGTTGGGTGATAAGCAGGAAGCCCGACACACTTCCAGACCGGATCAATCGACGATCGAGCATGCAGTTGAATCTGGTTCTGACAGTGACGGCCAGACGAACGATGTTCCATCACAGACATCTGACCGATGGCAACGACTTCGCCGTCAGGCTGCACTGGCCGCGCAACAAATCGCTTCGTCCGGTGGCTCTAACCAGCTATCTGCATTTCGACACACCGGAGTCGTTCCAGCAACTACCGGGTCGTTAGCCATGAACTGGGGAGCAACCATCGCGGCATTTGCTCATTCTGCTCTGGAAGATCAGCTGCAGGGACTGACGACCGCTGATCCAGATAACGAGCAGTCTGAAGACTCTGCAGAACAGTTGACCTATGCCCAGATTGCATCGGCGACTGGAACAATGCTGATTGGTGCGACAGCCGCTTTCCAGGCGATGCGTAAGCGAAGACAATCCAAAATTAAACGTCGTGGGGACTTTGCCATGTCAAACGGTCTGAAAGAAACTCGCCACAAATTCAGCACGGTCGAAATCAGCTAATCACCACAGGTCTCTCGCTCCGCGGACTTCAGACTGCAGGCAGGTTTCGGAAAATTGTCAGCCCTTTTTATCCTATCGTTGATGCTGCGCAGGCAGATTGCAGATTGTCGCAATTGCCATTAAGACGTCCTGCTAACTTGATTCGTGAAGTGAGCGAATTCGTTTCACCATTGCAGAAGCTGAATGGCGATCAGTCAGCAATTTGAAGCGTACCACGAACACCGAGTGACTCAGGAATTGAACGAGACGCGCATCAAGAACATCGATTCCTGTCTTAAGCGACTGGCGTGGGAATGCGACTCCCATCGACTGGCGGACCTGGCAGCTGAACCGTTTACGCGATGGTTTGGCTTGCAGTTTGATCGGGGCGGGGACCGTGAACATTTCAGTGATCATTCCGCTGTAGACCCTCCCGTCGCATGTATGCAGCACGTAGTTTTGAAACAACGGCTTGAGCAGACGGTTCGGGTCCAGGATGTCAATCAGCAAAGCCTCGGCCGGTCGACGCGTGGTGTCGTTGAGTGGCGGCCCGATGGCCTTAGCGAGATCACCTCGCTTGTGGCACGCTGAGCAGACGCGCTCGTAGACCTTCCGTCCGCGATTCGCATCGCCGGTCGTGCTCAGCGCGGATTGAAACCGGGCGATGACTAACTCGCGACCGGCACGTTCCGTGCAGCATCTATCGACTATCGGGGTCGAGGACGAGTCGATTCAAGAAGACAGTGCTGATGAGCGAAACTGTGGCGCAGCATTACCTGCATCCGTGGGCCAATCAGTCAACGAGACCAACCTCGTCTGATGCGAATGACCCATGACTTTCCCAAACTTCATGAGCTTCCGCGGCAGGGGCGCCGATCACTCGACGACCCGTGTGCGAAGGGTTACGACGCGATGCCGCTGCCTGTCTTCAAGTGATTTCGAAGTGCGTCGAGAGAGGCGTCCTTGATGCCCAGCCTGCTTACCTCGCGAGCTGCCTTCCAGGCGTCAAAGCCCATGACGACGGTCCCTATGTTGACGAAAGCGTCGATCGTCGGTGTGGCAACACCGTACTGAGTTCCAATGGAACTCCAGCTTGCGATCCCAAAGGGGATGTCTTCCGTCAGCCAGCGACTTTCGAGGGAGCCGGGTGCTTTCAGCGCAGTCAGCATCCGGCTGCCGTTGATCGCGGCCCAGATGTCGCCCTGAGGACTGAACCCGGCGGCGTGATACGCTTCGTTGGCCGGCTTGAGCTCGTACCCCAGGGCGCGTCCGACGGCGCGGCGTTCCTCGTCAACTTTCATGATCACCCTGGCGACGGTTGGCGTCACCCCTTCTTCGTAGAAGTAGAAGTCGCCCCGTGAGTACTCGACGCGACCCGCGTTCATCAGGACGCCCGCGGGGTGCACGACCGGATTCATCGCACTCAGCCCGCAAGCCATCACGTCCGGATAAACGGTGACACCTGGAAAAAGGGCATCGAGCCGAGCCCTCACTTGATCGGTTCTGGTATGGGGCAGCACGCCAAGGCCCAGCCGGGTAACCTCACCCCAGATGGTCGCCGTGTCGGGCTGCGTCTTACGACAGACGTAGGGTGCCGTGTCAACTTCGGCCAGCGTCGGCAGCGAGGCTTCAAGTTCCCGCAGTCGATGAGACCACGCCAGCGAACCCAGGTTGCCCGGCATCAGTACGACGGTGTGATCCGTTCTCAGATGCGGAGCACAGGCTTCGATAAAGGGTTCGTGCGCGTAGCTGGGAACAATCACCAGAATGCATACGGCGGTCAGATAACAAAGCAGGCGGCGGGGAGTGGCGGG
>JAQBWV010000234.1 GCA_027624335.1 Planctomycetota bacterium | reverse complement strand
CTCTGCCGGGCAGAACCACACGAGAAAGCGATGGACCAATGAGTATGCTCAAGATAAGTGTCGTCTGCTGCGACAACACGCCGGAGAGACTGTCGCGGATTGTCGAGACCGACCTGGATTCGACGATGCTGGATGAACTCGTTCTGGATACGGTCGAGCAACAGTTGGCCGCAGGAGAATCGCGAGGTCTGCATAATGCCGCTCATCATGCAGAGCATGGTCCGGTGACATACCTGCAGCAGGTACACGACGGCGGATTCTCGATCCTGTTCGGCGAACCGGACAATCTGCAGGAAGCGTATTTCGCTGCCGGTTCTTACGTGGCCTTCATCGATGATGAAGGGCCGGGGCACGGCTCGAAAGTGGGTTCTGAAGGAGTGCGACGGACGCTGCGAGTGTTGACTGGGCACATCGAACTTAAGGGCTGACTGGTATCGCCGCTTTTTCGTTTCTGGTCAGCTGTGAATTCGCGGGAGTTCACAACCTTCTTCGATGATCGCCGCTTCGGCGATGGCGAGTTCCTGCAGTCGCCGATTGACGTCGTCCTCGGTGGCGTAAGCTTTTGCCAGACGTACGTAAGTCGAATGGTGTCGGGCTTCGGATTCGTACAGGCTACCGTAGAAATCGCTCAATTCCGCATCTTCAATAAGATGGTCACGCAGCAGGACGAATCGTTCGCAGCTGCGAGCTTCGATCAACGCGGCGAGTAACAGATGGTCCACTGCTTTGTGCGGCTCCTGTCGACGTGCGAGTTCTTTAAGTTTGCGACCGTAAGTGCCCGGCTTCATCCGGTAAAACCGGATACCACGGCGTTTGATCAAGTCGATTACCAGATGAAAGTGTTGCAGTTCTTCAGTGACGATCGCCGTCATTTCCTGACAGAGTTCTTCGTTTTCGACATAGTCAAACATCAGATTCATGGCTGTGGCGGCAGCCTTCTGCTCGCAGTGAGCGTGATCAATAAGAATGTCCTTAAGGTTTCGATCAACCTGGACGAGCCAGCGTTTCGATGATGTCGACTGAAGATGCAGCATGCCTGATTCTCTGGCTTCGGGGGACTTTCTTCCGCAGTGCGGCTGGATGATTCATTCCATTTCGCGGTCTGCTCAGGACGTAAACAGCGTTCTTTGCTGTTGCCAGTTGATCGCTTTCATGATGCAGGGCTTCATGAGTGTGGCCACTGCTTTAACAACAGGAACGGCGACGGAGTTTCCGAACTGACGATACGCCTGAGAGTCCGAAACGGGGATCACAAACTCCGAACCACGAGGCAGATCGAAGCCCATCAGCCGTGAGCATTCGCGCGGCGTCAATCGCCGCGGCCGCTGACCTGCTCCGCGCTCGATGAGAATTTCCGCACCGTCTTTGTAATACCGAGCTGACAGGGTTCGCGCTACGTCACTTCGTCCAACAAGTCCGAATCCAAATCCGTTTCCTCTGGCACGGTGCTTCGCGGCGTAGTTCTGAAGATATTGCCAGAGCTTTTCACTCAGCGTGTACTTACCATCGACCTGCGCTTTCCGGCCAGTCGTAAATCGCTCTTCGGATTCTTCCGTTCCGTCCTCAGGATGAAGGATCTGCCCGAGACGAGGCCACATTTCGGGAAGCGGTATTGGCAGGTCGTCGAAAGTGAACCCGACATCCTTTCGGAAACCGGCGATGAAGATACGCTCGCGATGCTGCGGCACCCACGGTCTTGCATCCTGCACTCGAACATCAACCTGGTATCCGAGTTCGTCTTCGAGCGTTGATCGAATGATACTGAACGTCTTGCCTTTGTCGTGATTCTTAAGGTTCTTCACGTTTTCCAGCAGAAACGCGGCTGGCCGATGGTGGTCGATAATCCGGGCGACATCAAAGAACAGCGTTCCCTGAGTTTCGCAACGAAAGCCGTGAGGCCGCCCGAGTGAGTTTTTCTTCGAAACGCCCGCGATGGAAAATGGCTGACAGGGAAATCCGGCCAGAAGTACATCGTGTTTCGGAATCCCGGCAGCCTCAATCTGAGTAATGTCACCATTGATGGGATGGTCGCTTTGAAAGTTGGCCTGATAAGTCTTGCGGCTGTACTCGTTCCATTCGCTGGTGAAGACACATTCGCCACCGATCGATTCAAATCCTCGACGCATTCCACCGATGCCTGCGAATAGATCGATGAACGCAAAGTCTCCTGACCTGGTCTTTCGAGGGCTTGCCTCAGTCGCCAGTCGGCGCATCAGCTCCAGGGCGGCCTTGCGAGGTTTCGCGTTGCCGTTTTCCCAGCGGCGAATCGTCCGCACCGTGAATCCGGTGTGACCAGCAGCTTCCTCGACCGTTAACCCGGCCTGTTCACGACTCAGGGCGAACTCAGATGCAATACCCACCGTAAATATGCTCCTTCAGAACCGCTCTATAGCCCTCCTGCATTGACCACCTGGCAGGCAGACGCCGGGCATTCTGGCAGGGCAGGCGAGTATGTAAAGCCGCTGCGTTCTGCTGACGACGCGTCCATCCACTCGACCAGTGATCTTCTGGCGGAATTGGCGGAGTCAATGGAAGAACAGGACATTGTCGGGCCCTCGGGTTCTGTACCCGGAACATGGAAGTCCTGCCACATCGAGATGTCTACTGACGGGTCTTTACCTTCAGGACGTGCTACGATTCCTCGTCTCACAACCTTTCGATCCACTTCACAGGAAAAGATTCAGACATGATTACAGTTGGCATGAACTACCACGTCATCGAGGGCAAGCAGCAGGATTTCGAGGACAAATTTGCGGGCGTCATTGATGCCCTGAATTCTGCCGACGGGCACACCAGTTCGTCGTTGTGGAAAGACGTCAGCGACGGTGCTTCGTACCTGATCACCAGCGAGTGGTCCGACGAAGCCGCGTTTTCGACTTTCATCCAGAGTGATGCGTTCCGCAGCGTGACCAACTGGGGCAAGGAACAGATTCTCTCTGACCGCCCGCGGCACAAGATCTACAAAAGCTAGACCGCTCACGGAGTCGCCCGCACTCCCTGTCGAAACTCATTCACGCTGTTTCGACGGGAGTGCTGCGAGCGGGACACAGTTGTATGAAGTCGACGGAGATCGAGTAGACTGACGTCCCCGCAATGTCTCTCCCGATATCCCACCTCGGTTGCCCTCTGACATGCCGACCTCACCTGCACGATCGTTTTTTGCTGCTGTCGGTTTCCTGGCTCTTGTTGCGCACCCATGTCTGTCACAGGCTGCAGAGACTGACGCACCAGCGATTGAGCAGGTGCCTTCGTTTCGGCACGACGTCATGGCCGTGTTGTCCAAAGCTGGCTGCAACATGGGCACGTGCCACGGCAACGCTCATGGCAAGGGCGGTTTCAAGCTGTCGTTGCGGGGCCAGCATCCAGAACTCGATTTTGACACGCTGACGAGACAGGCTGGCTCTCGAAGAGTCAGTCTGGTTCGGCCGGACTCCAGTCTGCTGTTGCAGAAACCGGTGATGGCTGTTCCTCATGGAGGAGGCCGGCGTTTCGGAGTCGATTCTGAAGAATTCCGGATTCTTCGAGACTGGATTGCCGCGAAGTTGCCGATTGACTCGGACGATGTACCGAAGCTTGTCAGTCTGAGTGTTGAGCCGGGACTCGCGACACTCTACGAACCGGAAACAAGCGTGCAGATTCGAGCGAAGGCCGGTTTCAGTGACGGCACCAGTCGCGACGTGACTAACCTGGCGGTCTATGAATCTTCCGCGACGTTCGCGTCAGTTTCAGACTCTGGCATCGCGACGACAGACCGCGCGGGACTGACGACGGTCACCGTGCGGTATCTCAATCAGCAGGCTGCCGTGCGGCTGGAATTTGTCCCCGAGCGGCCAGACTTCGTCAGTTCCGCGCCGCAGCCGGCCAACTTTGTGGACGAACTCGTTCTCAGGCAGCTCGAACGGCTCAAAATCAATCCGTCATCAATGTGCGACGATACAGTCTTTCTTCGTCGAGCGTATCTCGATCTGACCGGTCTGCTGCCGACAGCCTTGAAGGCTCAACAGTTTGCTGAGTCGATGGATGCCGATAAGCGGACTCGGCTGATTGATGAGCTGCTTGATTCACCCGAGTTCGTCGACATGCAGGCGCTGAGGTGGGCTGACTTGCTGCTGGTTGAAGAGAAAACGCTGGACCCGAAAGGTGTCGAGGTCTTTCACGGCTGGATTCGTGAATCGATTGAGAAACGAAAGCCGCTTAACGTTTTTGCTGGCGAGATCCTGTCTGCTCGCGGCAGCACGTACAAAGTGCCGCCGACCAATTTCTATCGAGCGTTGCGTGATCCGGAGAGCCGCGGTGAATCCGCCGCGCAGGTGTTTCTGGGGATCCGCCTGCAATGTGCCAGGTGTCACAATCACCCGTTCGATCACTGGACTCAGGCAGATTACTACGGTTGGTCCAACTTCTTCGCACGGATCGATTACAAGGTCATTGAGAACAAGCGTCAGGACAAGAACGACAAGCACGAATTCAAGGGCGAGCAGATCGTGCTGATCAAAGCCGACGGCGATGTGAAGAATCCGACGACGGGCCAGGCAGCTGGCCTTCGCTTTCCAGGCGACGAAACGAATACCGCAGGCAGTTCGGACGCGCCAACGAATGAAGCAAATAATGTGAGGCTCGATCGGTTGCAGAGGTTAGCTCTCTGGATGAGTGCTGCTGACAACGACCGGTTCGCGGCAACTCAGGCGAATCGGATCTGGTTTCAGATCATGGGGCAGGGTATCGTCGATCCGGTCGACGATTTTCGCTCGACGAACCCGCCGGTAAACCCGGAACTGCTCCACGCCCTGACCACCGAGTTTGTGAAGCAGGGATTCGACGTGAGGAATCTGATGCGGACCATCATGAATTCCAGGGTGTATCAATTGTCGTCGGTTGGGAACGAGACAAACTCGGGTGATGAGATTCTGTTTTCTCGCTGTGTGCCGCGCCGGTTGACTGCCGAGCAGATGCTGGATGCGATTGGCCAGACGCTGGGAGTCTCGATCAGGTTTGGTGGGCAGAAGTCTGGCATCAAAGCCGTTCAACTGGCAGGCGTCAGAAATGGCGGGCATCGATACGCGCCACCTGAAATCGGTGACCGTTTCCTGGCGTTGTTCGGCAAGCCAGGTCGGTTGCTGACCTGCGATTGCGAGCGGACTAACGGGACAACTCTCGCTCAAACATTCGAAATGGTCAGCGGCGAACTGATCGACGAATTACTTCGCAGCGGACAGGGACGGATCGCGAAGGCGATGGAACAGGACGAACCTGCTGCGAAGCTGGTTGCCGATCTGTACTGGTCGGGACTCACTCGCAGTCCATCGACGGAAGAGTTGTCCGTGGCCGTGAAGTATGTTGAAAGTTCCAGCAACAGGCGGCGTGCTATTGAGGACATCGCCTGGGCCGTGCTCAATTCGAATGAGTTTCTTTTCCGACAATGACACCAGGCAGTAACGAGACGCACGATCGCACAGAGACGCACGATGAATCATCCGACAGACAGCATGAATCTTCGACCTGACAGCAACATGGCGATGTTCCACCGCCGTGATCTGTTGCGAGCGGGAGGGCCGGGAATGCTCGGGCTGACGATTCCAAAGCTGTTGCAGGCTCGGGAACAGTCGTTGACGGGTACCGCACCGGCGGCCCGTGCGAAGTCGATTATCTTCCTCTTTCAATGGGGAGGACCAAGTCATGTCGACACGTTCGATATGAAATTGGACGCCCCTGATGCGTACCGGTCAAAGTACAACCCGATTTCGACTTCAGTGCCGGGAATGCACGTCTGCGAGCATCTGCCTGAGACGGCGAAAGTGATGCATCGGATCGCTCAGATCCGCACGGTGCATCACACGATGAACAATCACAACTCGGCCGGATACACCGCGCTGACGGGAGTCGAGCCTCCGGTCGACGACCAGCGGCTGCGGGATTCGCTTGATCTGTTTCCGGCGTATGGTTCTGTGGTTGATGCAGTCGCCCCCAGCTCGAACGGAATGCCGACGTTCGTTTCGTTTCCGCATCAGATTGCGGACGGATCAACGACCCCGGGCCAGCGTGCCAGTTTTCTCGGCAGGATTCATGACCCGTTGTTCATACCCAGCGACCCCAATGCGCCGGACTTTCGCCTGTCACAGTTGAGCCTTCCGGCTGACGTTTCCATTCAGCGTCTGGAAGACCGCCGCCGTCTCCAGCAGTTGATCAATCAGCAGTCTCGCGCGCTGGATCAGTCGGCGGAGGCGCAGGGGGTAAACGCTTACTACCAGCGAGCGTTGAGTATGTTGAATTCTCAGCGAGTTCGCGCGGCGTTTGATCTGTCAAAGGAGCCGGAACCGCGGCGCGCGGCGTACGGTCGGACGACATACGGTCAGAGTTGTCTGCTGGCTCGCCGACTTGTCGAATCGGGCGTGAAGTTTGTCACGGCGTACTTTGCCAGGAGCATCGGCGGACAGAGCACAACGGACGGTGGCTGGGACACGCACGGCTTCAACGACACTCGAATGTTCGACATTCTTCCAAAGTGGCACCTGCCAATAACCGATCGCACACTGCCTGTTCTGCTGAACGATCTCCAGGAGCGAGGACTGCTTGACGAGACACTGGTGCTCTGGATGGGCGAGTTCGGTCGCACTCCGTTGATCAACAAGAGTATCAGTCGGGATCACTGGCCGAAGTGCTACACGGTCCTGATGGCGGGCGGTGGAGTGAAGGGCGGCGCTGTTTACGGTCGCTCGGATCGTTATGGAGCCGTTCCGGATCGAGACCCGGTCACCACTGGAGATCTGGCAGCGACGGTGTACCACCTGCTTGGTATCGATCACACAATTGAGATCAAGGACAACTTCGGTCGTCCTTTGCCAATCGCCAACGGGCGACCAGTGTTCGATATCATGGTGTAGATCCAGTCTGATTGTATGCGGACTCGAAGCGAAAGCGGTTACCCGGTCGGTTTCGATTCGATCATTGGCGTGACTGTTACGGAGCAGCATGGATTCCTCGCACGACACCTTGAACAATGCAGTGGCATTACACGGTCAAGGCCGTCTTGAAGAAGCGATTGTGCTCTATCAGCAGGTTCTCGCTTCCAGACCAGACGATGTCACCGTTACGGCGAATCTGGCATCGGCATTCGTCAAGACAGGTCGACTGGACGACGGGCTGCGGTTGTACCGCGAGTTGTCCTCGCGCGGCGACAATTCCCCTGAATTCTGGTTCAACTTCGCGAATGCGCTCCAGCGAGCGGGCGAGTACCTGGAAGCCCGCCAGGCGTTTGAACGGGCACTGCAGATCGCTCCTCAGTTCTTTCCGGCCGCGTTGAATCTCGCGAACCTTGTCCGGGATCTGAAGGAGACGGACGAGGCCGTTACGCTGTACCGCCGAGCGATCTTGATGAAGCCTGAGCACTCGAAGCCGCGAGTCAATCTTGCGCGTCTGCTTCGAAAACACAAACGGTTCGAAGAGACATGTGAAGTGCTTGACGCGGGCCTGCGGTATTCGCCTGGTTCGGTCGATCTGCTGTATGAACGAGCGGCTGCCGGTTACGAGGCTGGAGACTCGGAAACCGCATTCGCCGCCTGTCAGCGAATCCTGAAACAGCAGCCGAAGCATGGAAATGCGCACACGCTGGTCGGGCTGGTTGAGTACGAACGAGGCAATGTTGATCAGGCGGTCCGCTGGTGGAGCGAACTGGCGCGCATCGAGCCGAATAATTCGGAACCTCACATCAACCTTGGGACACTCCGTCAGAAAGAGCGGCAACTGGAGCAGGCCGTCGGGCATTTTCGAGAAGCGGTGCGCCGTGATCCTGTTGACCTCGGCGCGAATCTGAAGCTCGGCCTGATTCTCTCAACGACTGGTCACGTTTCCGAAGCCATGCAGATCGGCAGACGCCTGACGAAACAATTCGCCGACAGGCCGGAAGGTTACAGTCTGCTCGCTAACGGCTTTCACGAGCAGGGGCTCTGCGAGGAAGCCAGAACAACATTCAACGAAGCGCTGTCAAAAAAGGCGGATGACACGATGCTGATCGGCAACGCGTTGTTCTCGTCACTCTACAGCGACACTCTTACCGACGAAGAAATTCTGAACGTTCACCAACAGCTGTCGTTGCGACTTCATGAATTGGCCGTTCAGCACGATCAACCAGTTTCAGTGCCGGCCCGACCGCGTGAGGCTGATACACGAATTCGAGTCGGTTATCTGTCTCCGGATCTACTGATGCATCCGGTTGGGTATTTTATCGAGCCGGTTCTGATGCATCATGATCGGTCCGCGTTCGAGGTAATCTGCTACTCGGATAACGGATCGGCGGATGACCTGACAGCGCGGCTGCGAAAGCTGGACCTGACATGGCACGACTGTTCTGTCTGGGGTGATGTTCGTCTGGAAGATCAGATTCGTTCTGACCAGCTTGATCTTCTGATCGACCTGACGGGGCACACCGCAAAGAATCGGTCGATGGTTCTGGCTCGAAAACCGGCGTCGAGGCTGGCAACGTATCTCGGATATCCGGGCAAGACGGAACGTCCGGCAAACGACTGGCTGATCGCAGATCACGATGTCTGCCCGATCGAGATGCCAATTGATTCGCAGGAGAAAGTGGTACGACTTCCGAGTTGCTTCCTTTGTTATCAACCACAGGCAGGTACACCGGAAGTCGCTTCGCCGCCGTTCGACAAGAACGGTTTCGTAACATTCGGCTCGTTCAATCATCTGGCAAAGCTGACGGATTCGACGGTGAATTTGTGGAGTCGTGTGCTGCACGCGGTTCCGAGTTCCCGCCTGGTTATCAAGGCTCTTCCGCTGGCAGACGACGAGACGCGTCGACTGACGAAGAGTCGATTCAGCAAGTGTGGCATCGACGCAGAAAGAGTCGACACTTTGCCTCCAACTGTGCCCCTGTCGGCATTCCTGCGGGAATACTCGCGCATGGATGTGGGGCTGGATACTGTGCCCTACAACGGCGGCACCACAACGTGCGACGCTTTGTGGATGGGAGTTCCGGTGGTGACTCTTCCGGGAAGCCGATTCTGCAGTCGCATGGGTATCAGCGTGCTGCGTGCGGTCGGTCTGGACGAGTGCGTCGCCAGGGATGCTGACGACTTCGTTCGAATTGCTCAGGAACTCGCTTCCGACACCGTGAAGTTGTCAAAGTTGAGGTCAACTCTGCGCGACCAGGTGGCTCGCAGCTCGCTCGGCGATGCTGCTGGATTTACTCGTGGATTCGAAGCGGTGTTGCAGGAAATCGCTCGTTGACGTGTACGCTCGGTTCTTCTGGCGAACTGCGGTTGCCTGTCGGTGAACGTCAACCGTTCGTCAGGCAGACGAGTCCACGGCACGTACACGAGACCAGCGTCTTGCTCATCCTGGTTTTGAAATGGAACAGTGCAGCGAACGCGGCGGTAGCGATCACCGAACGTCTTCGCTTCCTCGCCCGCCAGAACGACGTGGAAGCGGATGACGACCGTTCGCGCATTCATGAAGTCTGCGAGATCGTCTCAACCAGCGATGAGTCCAGTCAGATAAAGTGTCATTCCCGTCGCGGCACTCAGGATCAGCGTGGCGATCATGCCGCGTTTGAAGACGAAGATCGCCAGGAATGCTCCGGTCGCGATGAGCAAGGCCGGCACGTCGAGTGTGGACCAGTCAGGAACAAGCAGTCGTGCGCCGGACAGGTGCTCTTCCCGAACTGTTCCAAACAGGGTGTGCAGCGCGAACCAGATCGACAGGTTCAGAATCACACCGACCACACTGGCGGTAATCACGGAGAGTGCCGCATTCAGCGTCCGCTGCCCGCGCAGGTACTCGATGTAAGGCGCACCGAGAAAGATCCACAGAAAACACGGCGCGAACGTCACCCACGTTGTCACGACCGAGCCGACAACGCCCGCCACCAGTGGATTCAGATCACCGGGATTGCGGAATGCGCCCATGAAGCCAACAAACTGCACGACCTGAATCAGCGGTCCGGGCGTCGTTTCGGCCATGCCCA
>JAQBWV010000009.1 GCA_027624335.1 Planctomycetota bacterium | reverse complement strand
GTCCTGACGTAAGTTCTTGGCTGCATTCATCGTTAGGTCGATGCGGACCCGCATTCGATTCCCGCCGCCCTGAAATGACCGCCCGTGGGCCTACCACATTACCACGATACTCTTGGAATACTGCCTCCGGTTGTTATTGTTTGTGACTGTTTGTTAGACCGGTGGCTACGACGAGAATCACGTAACCTATTTCGGCATCATCGGATAGGCGTTACTGGCGGCTTCGGCACGGCTACATTCGGGACGCAGAGGTCGCAGGTTCAAATCCTGTCATCCCGATTTCTCGTAAATCACGTCTGGCACACGACTTGTGCTACCTGTCAACCGAAGACAGTGCGACTCGAAAGCTCGTATTTTTCCGTAGTACTACGGAAAAAGGAGTCGCATTGATGTCTCGACGACGCAAAGTTCCCTCGTACTGTCGCCACAAGGCCAGCGGTCAGGCCTATGTGACCTTGGATGGTCGGGAACATTATCTCGGAGTCTATGGGACTCAGGAAAGCCGGGAACGCTATGCCCGGCTGATCGCGGAACACACCGCCGGACAATGCTCCGTGGTGCCTTCTTCTCCCGTCGTGGGCGCAACTCTGTCCATCAATGAACTGGCCCTGCTTTTCTGGGAACGGCATGTTCTCAAGGTCCACGTTCAGAACGACAAGCCTACCGATCGTCAGTATCACATTCGGTTGTCGCTACGTCCGCTGAAGGAACTCTACGGCTCATTGCCCGTCGCGGAGTTTGGGCCGAAGGCACTGAAGTCTGTCCGAGAGAAGATGATCGCCGATGCGGTGGAAGCACGGGGCGGTGTTAATCGACGCTACTTGAACGATCACGTCGGAATCATCAAGCGGATGTTTCGCTGGGGAGTTGCCGAAGAACTGGTGCCCGTCGACGTCTTTCAATCACTTGAAGCGGTCGAAAACCTCCGCAAGGGCTGGGATTCTCGTGTGCGTGAACGGGAACGTATCAAACCGGTACCTGATGAGGACGTGACGGCCATTCTGCCACATGTGGTTCAGCAGGTTGCGGCGATGATTCAAGTGCAACGGATCACCGGGATGCGACCGGACGAAGTCACAATCATGCGGGCCGGAGATATCGACCGGCGGGAAGAAGTCTGGCTCTACGTTCCGCGTGCTCACAAGCTGGAGCACCTGGAAATTGATCGAGTCGTTCCGCTCGGCCCGAAGGCACAGGAGATTCTGAAGTTCTGGCTGGAGCGACCGGACGACTCGTTTCTCTTCAGTCCGAAGGAAGCCGTCGAAGAGACGCATAGAAGCCGTGGGCAGAAACATCCTCGAAAATACCGCAGCCGGGCTCCGAGGGATCATTACGACGACGAGTCGTACTGCCAGGCGGTGACTCGCGCGTGCCGAAAAGCCGGAGTTCCTAAATGGACTCCGGGGCAGCTACGTCACAACGCGGCGACTGAGATTCGCCACCAGTACGGAATCGAAGCAGCCCGACTGATTCTTGGTCACCAGTCCGTATCGACGACTGAGATTTATGCCGAAAAGAATCTCAACGAAGCCATGAAGATCATGGCGATGATCGGCTGATCAAAATCCATAGTCTTCGAGCTTAGCAGCGGCGGTCTGACTCCGAGCCTTTGCCATCATTTGGCGGGTCGCTGTACGTTGAGGTTCACTGCTGCGATCAAGTGCTGCAAAGAATCGGCCAAGTGCTTCAATACTCGTAAAATTGGAGCCACCGAGACGAGTTGTCTCAAGGTGGACTCGTTGTCCGTTGTTTGCCTTGAGACCTAGTTTCGCCCAGCGCCAGATCGTATTCGGATGAAGCTGCCGTCCGACGCGGGAAGACGGAACACGCCTTGCGGCTTCAGCGAATGAGACAAGTTGCTCGCGTTCCATGTCAATCATGTCTCTCTCCGAATGACTACACAGGAGATCTGGTTTCCGCAGGCGGTCCAGCACGGTTTGGTTGATGGCTGGCAGGCGTACATTTCGAGGTACGGTTGGAAGCTGACCAATTCGATGCGCCGGCGGATTTCGTCGGACTCTCGGCCGTGCTCGGCACGAATAGAAGGTGGTGACTCTGGAGGGCGGGCAGTCGCAGGAACGACGAACCAGTCACGCTGTATTGCAATGATGGAAGCGTTTCGAATCTTGACCGTCTCGCGATATCGCCCGGCCGCAGGCACCCGGAACACTCCAGCTATCCAGCCGGCATCGATGAGTTCTCGATTGCGACTTTCCGCGACCCTCCATCTCATTGCGAGTTGGCCGATCGAGAAAGAAGACGACTCCGTTTGCGGGCGCGGCATAAGGCACACCAATGCTTTCCGGCAAATCAATTGATTACTCGTCAACGAGTGTTGGTATTCCATTTCGGGCACTTACAGCGCGATCTGAGACAGTCGGTTCGAGCTTTCATTTATGGTGCATCTCCGCTGAATTCTGACGGAGTTACATTGCCCAGTTCGTTGATCATGTAGTCGAGTGCGAATGCGATTTCCTTATCGGTTTGTGTGTCTTCCAGATGAGCGATGACTGAAGGTGAAGCCGTCAAGCTGTCGTGCGACAGGAACACGGCCAGCTCATTCCGTACGGCGATGATCCATCGTTGAGTGTCTGAATCGATTGTTGGGCCATTCGTGATGGCCATTGTCATGAGTTTCACCCGATCGTCTTTTGGGACCATTGCGAAGAGTTCCACCAGCTTGAGAAAGGCTTCATTTGGATCAGCCAGGGCTTTGTCCGAATGAGTGGTCAAAAGAGCCGCCTTTCGACCTGGTTGCCATAGACGGTCCATTGGGATTGGGGGATTTCTTCACGGCCGTAGAGTTCCAGGTAGGGGCCGGGGCTGACTTGTTCGATGAGTTCGCGGACGCGGTACGGTTTGCGGCTGTGAACCGTCCGGCGTTCGAGAACCCAGCTTCGGCAGGTGCGGTCGAGGAATGGCATCGAACCACGAGTGCCGAGCAGCAGGTATTCGTGCGAGACGCGCCAGTAGTTGCCCATGCCGAGTTGAGGCTTGATCCAGATCAGGCACGACTTGTATGTGAATCCCCAGGCATCGATGACGTCGAACGCCTCGCGGAGGAAGGCGTTCGTCGTCCACAGATGCAGATGGGCAATGTCTGTCACGAGTTGAGCAACTGGCTCATTGCAGATGTCCGCGACAGTCATCGTGCTGTAGTGATTAACCGCGGCACCGCGCGATGACGAATTCGAGTACTGCCATGGCGGATCCGCGTAGACCGTCGAGTATCGGTGCCCGAGTGCAATGACTTCCGTCAGGCTGCGCACGATTCCCGGTCGACGACCTGTCGGCTGACCTTCAGTCCTGTTGTCTTGCGGAGTGTGTGTCATTCGGGATGTTTTTCGGACTTCAGATTCGTGGGCTGTGTTTCGTCGGTTTCATTCCGTTGTTTCATCCACGGAACGGTTCGCCGTTCGGCTGGCAGTGGCTGGCCTCCGCAACGCGGACACTCGGCAATAGGTTCGGGACTGAACCACTTGGCTGAGCATTTCGAACACGCTGCGTACCACTGTTTGCTCATGTTGCCTCGCTCGACGTCTGCTGCTGTTGGTTCTGTGATTCGAGAACCCATGTGTGAGCCAGGTCGAGCACAAGCCGAACGACTGGAATGTCGTCGCGGCCGAAGCGAGTGGATTCCTTCCAGTGGTCGCCGTTGCGAAACAGTCGGACGACGGAAACGGTGTGCCGAGGGCCGCTGCGTGTTCGGGATCGTCGGATGCGGGCCGTGATCGTGCCTCGGCGAACTTCGTGGACGATTGTTGATTTCATTGAATTGCCATGGGCTGGTCATGAATGCGAGTTTGATTTGTGTGAGTCAAAAGTTGCCCCGTGGCAGACTCGTAAGAGTCCACCACGGAGCGGAGTGAGCTGAATCAGAAATCCGGCTCGTTGCGGGTCGTGTGGTGACAGGCCACGTGACACCGCAATGGTCATAGTTCGAATGCAGCGAGCCCCTGGTAGGCCGTCTTGAACTTGATCGCGCCATAGGGCTGTCCCGGAATTGACCGGACTAGCTGAGTGATGGCCGGGCCATCGCCCATGACTCGGTCGAGGTCGTAGGCCGTGACCCCGTTTCTGACAGCGAACTGCAGAGCTCCCAGATGCGATGATCGGTCGATGCCAAAATCGACCACCGTCGCGTATGAGGGCCATGCGTCCCTGACGAGACACTCAACGAGTTGAGTAGCCATCGACAGATTGGTCAGTGGTCGCTGATTGGGACCGTGGCCTCGCTTGAGGTGAAAGTCCGTCAGCAGAATCAACTGCTGAAATCGCGGATGCCGGATCAAGAGGCTATAGAGCCCGCATGTCTGGCATCGCGTTGTCGAACTCGACTCGAAGCTATCAATCACTTCGAGTTCACATCCGCATTCGCATAACATTTCGTTTGTTGTTGTTGTCATGTTCCTCCTGGTTTGTTTGGTCGGCACACCTGTGCCGGTGTTGTTTTCAATGTGGTGCGTTGCCGGCGAAATTGACGGCAACGCACCCGATGGAATGACTCCAACGCGACCATCCGTAGTCGGGCCGTTGGAGCGTGTGTCAGTTGGTCTTCAGCGGATTCGTAAAAACGTGATTCAGGCACGACGCGAGACAACCAAGGTCATTTCGCATGTCTGTCGCAGTCCTGGGATTCTCCGCAACGACGTATGCCAACGCGTGAGCCAGCCTCACCATGTCAGCGATGTCGCATTCGTTGAACTCCGGAAGAGCCAGTTCGGCACGCTTCCCGTAAACGGGCAGCGAAAGGCCTTTCGGAAAAACTCCGAAAGTGAACTGCCCTCGTTCGCTGCGGGAGTCCGGTGCCAGGAAGGCCAGCAGATCTCCGGCCCCTGCAACGAATTGAGGTTCAACAATCCGCTTTGCAGATGTTCCGTTTGCATTGATGTCATTTTTCATGTCATTCTCTCCATTGCTTGATTAACAACGGGCAGTACTTCCTGAGGGCTGCCCGCCGGTTTCCGGTTCCCCCGCTGATGGCCTTGTTCTGGTGACCATCGGCGCGGGGCCGAATTTCGGATCGAATGGATGCCGAACGGAACCTCTGCGGCGGGAGGCATCCATGCCTCCCGCCTAAAACCTCAATGTGACCGGCCCAGCGGCCTAATACTCCAGCGGAAGCAGGATGGTCGTGGCCGAGCGGTCGTGCTCGGTGATGATCCAGAACTTCTCGCCGGAGCGGCTGATGTAGGAAGAGAGCAGTCGCGTGCCGAGTTCGAGTGCCTCGTCGTTGGACTGCCAGTCTTCTTCACACACTTCGCCCCAGTCGCCGCTCGCGTGACGCGACAAAGCCCATAGCACTTCGTGCCATTCAAGAGCTGCGTCCGCCCCGCGAGTGATGACCAGTTGCCCGATTGCAAATCGAGCAGAGTTGATGGTTGCCATGGCATTCCCTCCTGGAAAAACCGGTCGAGTTGCACCCGACCGGCGAGTTATTCATATCTCTGAAGTCGAGTCAGAACCGGACGTCGCTGCCCGATTCCAAATCCACTCGAATGCCATGTCCGCCACCTTCGAGACGATCGGCAGATCGTCGCGGCCAAGACTGGTCGTATCCTTCCAGTGGTCGCCGTCATCCTTGTAGAGCCGTGTGATCGTGACGTTGAAGCGGACATCATTCTGTCCGTTCTGATTCGCCCAGATCGCGGCACTGATCCTGCCGAGTCGAATCGTGTGGGCCGGCCTGTTCTGTGCCATAAGCCCTCCTTTCGTTTGCATGAGTGAATCGGGACATGGACTTCCTGTACCAGACTGCGATGTCGTCCATGACGATCGCGACACGGTGGAGGCCGTCCGAAGACGGCCTCCACAGAGTCAATTGACTCTGCGATTTCGCGAGCGATTCTGTGGATCGTTCGCCTTCATGTACTCGTGTGACTGACGCAGTACGTTTGCCACATCTCGCAGTTCGTCCGGGCCGAAGTACTGCGACAGATAGAACTGCCGCGTCTGTGCCTTCCACCGCCCAAGAATCACTGTGAGTTCCTTCCGTCGCCAGGTTCCGGCCGGGAAAACCAGCGCCCCAACGCTGCCGGAAGCAAAGTTGGCGACCGCTTTAGGCATCGGCCCGTCCTGATAGAGCTGACTGCACTTCTCGCAGAAGCGTTCGTCGACTCTCGGTTTGGCCTTCTTTAAGGGCCAGATACTGCGTCTTCCTTTCCTTCGATTTACAACACGGTACATAGCTGATTCCTCCAGCTATTCGGCCGCTCCGCGGCGGCCTACACATTCATAACATCTTTCGTTCCGTTGTTTTTCCGTGCTCCTGGAACGGGGAGCGAATCAAAACCCATGTTGGGAGAATGGTGAGAGAAAAGAGGCCATCCGTGGCCTTGTCGAGTGAATCCTTCACTCGTTTGCAGATGCGACGCGGTAGGCGTGCAGGACTCTGCGATAGCCGGCGTCTATCTCCGAAACTGCTCCTGGAAGATTCAGAAGCCAGCAGGCGAAAAGTGGAATGGCGATCAGGCCGTAAAGGCTGATCAGAGTCCATCTCACCGTTCGCTGTAGCCAGTTGGTTTCGTCAATCATGGTTCGTCCTCTCGGTGGTGCGGTGCCTTACAGGTCACCTGTTGGCTGAAGTCCCAGGTCGGAACCTCAGGCAACGCCGTGAACGATGATCAACGACATCCGTCCGTCGTTTTTGCGTGCTCCTGGACGCGGGAGCGAATCAAAACCCTGCGGGGATTTGTGCTGTTCGTGGAACGTGAAGCGACCCGAGTGAGTCGTTCGAATGCAGTAAACTGAGACGGAGCGCTCAACGGATAGATCGAGGCGCTCAAACTGAGATCAACGTCAGAATTTATTGCGGGCGATGCGAGGTGGCGGTGCAATCAGGTTGATCAGTTCAGGGCACTCGGCAACACGGATCAGCGATCGCTGTTCGGCAGGCCAATCTTCAATGGCCTGCTGCAGAGGGCGTGACCGGGTTTCCTCTACGTTGCTGCGGGGTAGAGCCGCTTCTGTTCTCGGGTGATTCGGAAGGTTTCGTAGTCGTTCCAGTCGTCGCTCAGGCTGGTGGTTCGGTTGGCGAGCATGGCCAGTGCTCCGTCGAGGCTCCATCGCATGCCGGTGCGGTCCAGTCGGTCCTCGACGACGAGACGGCAGGAGCCTTCGATGATGCCGCTGGCAATCGGGTAGCCTTCACGCAGGTAGTCGCCGTAACGCATGCGCGACCGGTTGTTCTCGAAGTATGTAATCGCTGATTGAATTGTGGCCTGTGACTTTTTACTCAGTCGGCGTTTCTTCAGCATCTGCCGCAGGCCACCGATCACGCGACCCAGGTCGCCGTCCAGCACGCGGGCCAGGCGTTCTTTGACGAACGCTTCGGCGGCGGCGGCCGTGTCGCTCAGTAATTTCGAGACCTCACGCAGTCGTTCGAGGAAGTGCCAGAAGTCCAGGATCTCCACCACGTCCTCGCCGAGCAACTGGTCCTTGCGTTCCCACAGCTTGTGCTCGCCGTCCATCAGGCAGATCACCGGACGTGGCTGCGAGCCACTGGCCGCTCGCGTCTGGCGTTCGTGAGCGAGCCACGAGAAGACGCCCACCCGGCCATCCAGTGTGACGGCCGAATCGTCCGGGTCCGATCGCGTCATGTCCGCGTGCAGTCGCTTGAACTGCGGGCGAGGCCGACCTTTCTGCGACTGCTTTCGCAACACTTCATCCAGCACGTCGTCAGCGGTGCGGACGAAGCGGTCCACCGTGTACGCCGCGCCGATGTACGCCATCTGCATTTTGCCGCCACGGTTGGCCATCGGCACTCCCGTCGCATCCGCCGAGAGCACCAGCAACTCACCTTCCTCCTTCGCTGGTGGAGCAGTCTGCTGTTCGCGGAACGCTTCCACATCAGCCGCCATCCGCAGATTCATCGACTCCAGAGAATCGACCGACACCTTCACTCCCAGCAGATCGACCAGCGATGTCGATGCGTCTCCATAAGCGTTCCGCACGAAGAACCGACCGCACCAGTTCTGGAACAAGTAAGAGAATTCTCCCTCAGGCAATCCCAGTCGCTGATCCACCGGAGCGTATTCGACCTTCTGCTTCTCACGCACGGCGTAACCCGGTCCGCCGATACGGAGCTCACCAAACACTGTCACAAGCCGCCGAGGTTTCTTCTCGACAGGCACCAGATCAGGACCGTCCGTCCGTTCAATGCGTTCCGGAGCCGACTGCTCGACCTGCTGCACAAGATCATCAATCCCGTCCTGCAACATGCTCCGAAGCAACGACATCCCCTCGGCAAACACCTGAGGCTCCATCTCATCCAGCCGAAGCTCGCACGCCAGCGATTGATCAAACCACTCCAGCATTCGATCCACGTTCTGGTGAACCTTGATCCGAGTCTCCAAAGACAGCACCATCTGAGCACCTCCATGCGGGGAAACTGGCAACGTCGTACAACTCTGCCAATGTTTTCCCCATGGGGGCCTTTCAAAACCAGGTCAATGTTCGCTGGTCTTCACTCCCTTCCAAATCTGTCGGAGGAGCTGCGGTCCCGCCCGAATTCTCAATGACAGCCGTGTCGTTTGCTCAGGAAATTCCTGAAGACCGTACGCCAACAGAATTCCGAAAACAACGGCAACGCGGCTACGAGCCATCAAGGGTACGTGGACAGAGCGCTTAGCTGAATAAAAAACGCCCGGCAGGAACGAGTCCTTCCGGGCGTTTCAGATTTTCAGCAGCAGTCATTTCACAGGCTTATTAGTAGACGTCTTCGTCGCCGTGTGAGTGCTGGCCGTCCTTTGGTGCTTCCGCGATCAGAGCGTCGCTGCTCAGCAGCAGAGTTGCCACGGAAGCGGCGTTCTGCAAAGCGGTTCGCGTGACTTTGGTCGGATCGATAATTCCGGCCTTGACCATGTCGACGAACGCGTCTGTCTCGGCGTTGTAGCCGTTGTTGCCGGTCAGTTCGAGAACCTTCTCGCAGATGACTCCGCCATCTTTACCTGCATTGTCGGCGATCTGAGAGATCGGAGCACGGCAGGCTCGCAGGATGATCTTGTAGCCGACTTCTGCGTCATGGCTGAGTTTTCCGGGTTTTACAGCACCAGAAGCTCGCAACAGGGCGACGCCACCACCTGGAAGAATCCCTTCTTCAACAGCAGCCCGGGTCGCGTGCAGCGCATCTTCCACGCGAGCCTTCTTTTCCTTCATTTCAGACTCGGTCGCCGCTCCAACGTTGACCTGAGCAACACCGCCGGAAAGCTTGGCGACTCGTTCGTTCAGTTTTTCCTTATCGTAGTCGCTGGTCGAGTTTTCCAGTTCACGACGAATCTGGTCGATGCGAGCCTTGATGTCAGTCGACTTACCACCGCCTTCGATAATCGTCGTGTTATCTTTGTCGATGATAATCTTCCTGGCAGTGCCCAGATCGCTCAGCTGAACATTGTCCAGTTTGATGCCGAGGTCTTCGAAGATGGCCTGCCCACCGCACATGATCGCGATGTCCTGCAGCATCGCCTTCCGACGATCGCCGTAACCAGGGGCCTTAACGGCAGCAATCTTGAAGGTGCCTCGCAGCTTGTTGATGACAAGTGTCGCCAGTGCTTCACCTTCGACGTCTTCAGCGATGATCAGCAGTGCTTTGCCGCTCTTGACGACCTTTTCCAGCACCGGAACGAGGTCTTTGATGTTGGTAACTTTCTTCTCGTGAATCAGCACGTAGGCGTCTTCGAAGACAGTTTCCATGCTCTGCGGATCGGTCACAAAGTAGGGCGACAAATATCCGCGATCGAACTGAAGGCCTTCCTTCTTGTCGTAGTCGGTGTTGAGACTCTTGCCTTCCTCGACAGTGATGACTCCGTCCTTGCCGACTTCTTCCATGGCTCGGGCCAGGATGTCGCCGATTTCGGTATCGCCGTTCGAGGCAACAGTTCCGACCTGAGCGATCGACTTCTTGTTACGACACTCCGTCGACATGCTGTGCAGGTTGGCAACGATGTCAACCACCGCTTTGTCCATGCCCCGCTTCATTTCGATCGGGCTGACACCGGCAACAACAGCCTTCAGACCTTCAATGAAGATCGCCTCGGCCATAACGGTGGCGGTTGTGGTTCCGTCACCAGCATTGTCTGATGTTTTGCTGGCAACTTCTTTCACCAGCATCGCACCCATGTTTTCGAACTTGTCGCTCAGCTCAATTTCGCGAGCAACCGTCACACCGTCTTTCGTGACTGTTGGCGAGCCGAAACTCTTTTCGAGAATGACGTTTCGGCCACGTGGTCCAAGTGTCACTTTGACGGCACGAGCAAGCTTACTGACGCCGCGCCGCATGGCTTCCTGAGCGTCCTGGTCGAAGGCAATAATCTTTGCCATGAGTTGAGTTCTCCTGTGAACTGTGTGAATTGATAGTGGTCAATTTCGTGAGATTTCGGTTCGAAAGTCTCACGGGTTCCACTTCCTGACGAGTCGAGAGACTTAGCTTAGACAGTGGCGAGGATGTCGCTCTCGCGAAGCAGCAGGAATTCGTCATCGCCAACGTTGATTTCTTCACCCGCGTAAGAAGTGAACAGCACCTTGTCGCCCGCTTTGACGGTCAGGGCGATTTTTGTTCCATCGTTCTTCACGTGGCCATCGCCAACAGCAACGACGGTCCCTCTTTTGGGCTTATCTCTGGCCGAATCGGGAAGCACAATTCCTCCAGCGGTTGTGTCTTCAGCGATGTCTCGCTTCAGCACAACTCGATCCCCCAACGGAATCAGGTTTGTCTTCACTGCGCTTGCTTTCGCCTGCGTCTTCGTCTTCGCCATTTCATTCTCCCCTGTCGCTATTTCGTTGTTGTTTGTATCGATTTGCGTTTGCCTGACAGTCCATCGCAGGCCCATCCGCAGGATCTGGCTGCCTCTCCGGCAGCCGACGTCCGTCATCCGTGTCGGAAAATCACGACATACCGGCAGCCCGACTAAGGGCTCTCTCGCACTTAAGCGAACGACGTGCCACTTGATAGCCAGATTCGCAACTGACTTTACTCAATGTAGTTACAGCTCCGTCCCGTCTCAGAGGGCCGCTGCCAGATCACGATTTTCGGGTTGCCGAAGTGCAGAGTTCTGCCAGGATGGCAGGAAACCGCGAAGAGAGCGGTCACTGAGCATCTCTACCAGTTCCCTGCTCCGTGCCCGTCGGACTTCAAATTCTGGACTGACTGAATCTCTGCCGCGGGTCATCCATGACTCCGTCGAGTAATATTTCGACGGACATCGCTCGGAACTGTTGAGCACCTGAGGATTACACCGCTTTGGACTCAGACGAGACAATTCGAAAAACTCAGAGGAGTCGGCGAAGGTTGCTATGCTCTTCTGCCGGGCCACTCGTTGTGTCGGTGGCGGCACTGGTTGCGATCGGAATCAGACTCGACCCTGCCGACTGCCGACCGAATTTGCCGCAGGGCCCGGGAATCACGCTGGACGAGTCATTCAATGTGCAGATGGGCGTCTACCTTGTCGAATGTTTCAAGAGTTATGGCCTGGCGATCCTGCACCCGAAAAGCGCTAAGGAAGTCTTCGGGGATCCGAATTACAACCCGGACCACCCTCCGCTTGGGCGATTGTGGCTTGGACTGTTTCATGAAATGGTGCAAGCCGTCGCGCCAGTAGAGAACGTTGATGGCCCGTTTGTCACGGCGAGTGCTCGGCTCGGTTCGGCCTGTGCCTTCGCGCTGACCGTGCTGCTTGTTGGAGTATTTTCCAGCAATCGTTGGGGAGCGTTTGCCGGAGTAACTTCATCGATAAGCCTGGTGGCCATGCCGCGGCTCTTCGGTCACGCGCATCTGGCGTCACTGGAAACGATTACTGGATTCGTCTGGACTGTCGCGATTCTGGGCACGATTCAGTTGTGGACTACAGCCCGAACAGTTGACCAGAACCTGAATGCCGAAACCTCTTCGACAGGAGCTGAAATCGACCCGCCGGATGACCGGACTGCTACCATCAGTGGATTACTGATCGGACTGGCACTGCTGACGAAAATGCAAGCCATTCTTCTGCCTCCACTAATCATCGTCTGGGGATTCTGGCACTGGCGA
Source organism: Planctomycetota bacterium (assembly GCA_027624335.1). Lineage (GTDB taxonomy): Bacteria > Planctomycetota > Planctomycetia > Planctomycetales > Planctomycetaceae > JABMPE01. The sequence continues at coordinate 39,184 of JAQBWV010000009.1, read as the reverse complement.
TCACGCGCAGTCCGACCACTACTGATTACGCTGTGCTCGCTCGCTACGGTGTTTATCGCTGGCTGGCCCTGGTTGTGGCTCGACCTGCCCGGTCATCTTGTCGAATACTTCGGACGCACTACGGACCGAGTTTCGTTAAACGCATGGTATCTCGGCCAGTCATTTGCGGATGTTGATGTGCCATGGCATTACCCGTGGGTCATGGCTCTTGTGACGATTCCGGCAGGTGTTCTGCTACTGGCTGCTGCTGGTGTAAAGAGTGCCGGGTGGAACATCGTGCGAGATCCAGCAATGAGTCTTGTGGTGGGATCAACTATAGCGCCTCTGGTTCTGTTTTCCCTGCCGGGCGTAGCGGTCTATGACGGAGCGAGACTTTTCCTGGTCGCCTTTCCGGGTGTCGCCGTACTGGCAGGTTTCGGGGTCGTATCAGTTCAGGCGTGGCTGACACGTCGCAAGCCGTCACTCGCTCCCTTGCTTGCGTTGTTCGTTGTCGGTCAGCTCACAGGAATCGCGACAACGGCACCGTATTGTCTCAGCTGCTACAACCTTGCCGTCGGGGGGTTGAACGGTGCCAACCGACTGGGCTTCGAAGTAACTTACTGGGGCGACAGCTTCTCTCGCGAGTTTCTACAGAGTCTCGTCAGCACAACGCCGACAGGTGTTGTGCAGGTTGCTCCCGTGTTACACCAGTTTCAGCTGGTCGAGCTGCAGAGGCAGGCTCCGATGCTTCGACATCGCGCCGCTGCGGATGGCCCCGGACTAAGCCTGGTTCCGTTTCGTGCGAATCTGGAATCGCGGGAAGTGGTGGCAAACAAACTGGCAGACTCCAACGAAAGTTGGGAATACCTTGCTGTTTTTCATCGTCGAGCGGACGCGCCTTCGACTGCATCGTTGACGCAATCCGGCTGGAAATTTGTCAGCTCGATTTCATGCCAGGGCGTCGACATATCGTCCACCTGGCAACGGCGAGTTGTTTCCGCTGCCCGATGACTGGCTGATTCAGCAACGCTAATCGGAAGCTGGCAGTACAGCGTTCGCAGACTCGGGCGAGCTGTTCTCAGCGGCACGACTTTCAGGCTTTGTCAACATGGCAGATGGAAGCGGAAGCACAGACAAATTTGCCCCGGCGTCGCTGCCATCGGTCGATCCCTGTGTGGCAGGATTCGGGTCCGTCAGACTTGGAGCGAGCCTGAAAGATTCGCCTGAAAAGTGGCCGGTTTCAGTCATTTGGTCGAACGGCCTTTCAACCATCCAATCAATGGGCAGGTTCTTCGAACCGACGTTTCCATCCGGCTGCCAGAGTTCATCCCACTCTTCCCACGAAATAAGAACATCGGACGATTCAAGCGACCATAAGACGGGAAGATCGTCGAAGAAGTTTCGTTCGCCTCGCCATGCGAGCATCCGGCGTGCGTCATCGGCAGCAATCGCGATTTCGGAAACAACAAAGGATGTCTTGTCTGGATGAGAGAAGACACTGTTTCGAACGCGACATTCAACGGAAGGAGTATCTATAGAAACCGGGCCTGCGAATCGCAGGAACGACCCCGCCAGGCGTGCCGTAACATGTTCCATACTAAACTGAAGATTCGATTTTCCTGACGTTGGCATCAACAGCGGTCGAATTTGAAGGAAGTCGCCGTCGAGACCAGCGACGCAGTTCCTGATCGTAAATGAACACTGCCCAGGCCATGCCAGGTCTGCGAAATTGGATTGGCCAAGGAAGACGCAATCGGTGGCCTGCAAACCCAGTTCTTCACGCTGGACCACGATCGGCGTCGTCGGCATGTCCGCTGGCATTCGACCAAAGTCTGCAGCAACATTCATGATCGTTGCCGGAGCGCGACCGGGATTCACGACGGTTATTGCCACTCGATCCATGGTCAGCAGACCAGGTCGAGACATACTGAAAAGTGCATATCGCTCAGCAGCAGGTCGCTCCGGAATGGTCATCTGAAGCTGCACGTTCACGAGCCGCAGCGGCCCGGACTGAATCGTGATCATCCGAGCTGTTGAGTCGGTTGAATCGATTTCCGAGGGCACGAACTCGATGATTGGCGAGTGGCCTCTCGCCGCGCGGATTGTAAGATTCTTACGCGCGACTCGGAATGACTTCTCAACCAGTTTGTGAGAAAACTGCAACTCGATTGTGCTGCCGTCCTCAGCTGCCGCGCACGCAGCTTCGAGCGTCTTATAGTAGCGATCGAGCGATGCGTCTCCGGAGAACAACGCGACGGGAAGTTCATTGGCATTCGGCGCCACGACCGTCAACGGTAACGAGACTGGCGGCGTGACAGCTGGCTTTGTGAGAGGCTTCGTTGTGACTAACGTTTCGCCAGGGGGAGTAGCCACTGTCGACCCTTTTCCTCCGTCGACACCAGCAACAAGCGATTCCATGGGCGGGATCAGTTCGCCGACGCCTGGCAGCTTGATTTCCGATCCAATCAACGGATCGATCAGCACGGGACGCACCGGACCTGGAAATTCTGGCGTCCCTGCAATCACCGTTTCAGATGGGTTTATTGTCGCCGGTAGTCCTGTCTCGCCGGAATCCGCCGTCGAGGTGCCAACGACGTCGGTCGTTGTCCCGCTGCTACCGACGGCGGGGAATTCACTCGTCGAAGGCTGTCCGATACCGCCTTTTGAAGTCTCCTGAGCAGTTGTCGCCACACTCCCAACCAGCAAGCGAGGCTCCGGAGAAACTCCGGTTATCCAGGGAACGACGTTGGGGAATTGATGCAGCACTCCCACAACGCTTAGCAGCAGAGCGACAGTCGCGATCCATCCGGCGTTACTGGCCAGACGTCCGGAAGCAGCCGATCGGGATGCAACCCAGACGAGCCCTTCCGGATTGATGCCTCTCAACCCAAGCTGGCCGGCAGCGTATGTGAGTTCCCGGATCAGTTGATCCGCATCCTGATGTCTGTAATTACGGTCACTGTTCATCATCTTTCGAACGATCGCCGAAACGAAATCGGGGACACGTCGATTGATCACAGCGGGGTCAGGTGCTTCTTTTCCCTGATGGTCCAGCAGCTTTTGCAGCACCGTTCCTTCCGGATACGGAGGCTGTCCGGTCAGCATGTGATACAGCGTGCAACCCAGCGAGTAGATGTCAGAGCGAATATCGACAGATCGTGGATCCTTCGCCTGCTCGGGCGAGATGTAGTCGAATGTTCCGAGAGTCGTACCAGGCAGCGTCAGATCGCCCTGAGACTCCGTGGTGTCGTTCCTGGCAAGGCCCAGGTCCACGAGTTTCGCTCGACCATTCGGGGTGATGATGATGTTGGAGGGTTTGATGTCGCGATGAACGACACCCATGGCTGACGTGTGCTTCAGCGCGGCCGCAATCTGCAGAGCGTAGTTGATCGAATCGGGGACAGAGATGCGGTGCTGCCGACGGATCAGCTCGCGGATCGTTGACCCTGTTACGAATTCGAACGCGATAAAGTGCAGCCCGCGTTCTTCTCCGATGTAGTGAACGCGAGCAACATTTTCGTGATCGAGACGTGCTGCCGCGCGTGCTTCATTCTGAAATCGCTTGACCGACGCTTCGTCATAGGACTGTGTTGGCGATAACAGTTTCAGCGCGACAAGCCGTTGCAATCGAGTGTCAACCGCTCGAAATACGGCACCCATCCCGCCCATGCCGATCCGCTCTTCAATGCGGAAATGGTCCAGTTCAATGCCGTTGGGACTGTGCTCGCCAATGCTCGAAACAGACTCGTGCCGAGGAGGAAACAGCCGATTGAAAATCTGCCTGGACTCCGAGTCGGAATCAGGTGGCAGGAGAACAGCTCTGGCACCGTTCTGATTGATGACGGTTTCAGAACCAGTGATTCGAGGCGAACGATCGACACTGTTGCTCGATATCGACAAAGGGGGCAGTTGTCGGGACTCCCGATCCAAACCAGGCACGTGAGCAGCCAGGCTGCTACCCGATGCCGCTGATGAGTGTTGTCTGGCAGACATGAGGGCCGCCAATGCTTCGCGAATGCGAATGATGAAATGATTTGCCGCAGGGAAGTGACTGGTGAGACCAGAAACGATCCGTTGGCGGAAATATGTTCAGCCGAGTCAGGAACGAGACTCGACAGGGCCTGTATTACGAAACTCCGACACGAGATGCGGGAAATAGAACTGAACGGCAGGCCGAAGAAAGCTGTCACAACCGTACAACGATAATGTTCAAGTATCGCTCAAAGGCTCGCCAATCGTCTGTCCGATCGCTTCCAGATAATGACGTGTCTTCATGAATAGTTGTTCGGCAAATTCCTGGCTTTCCAGAAGTATTTTCATCTGAGTGCGCACAGTCACGTCCGCAACCGGTTTTCCAGACTCGTTAAATGGAGAGTTGGGCTTTACGAGATTATGCACTTCCCGTGTCCGAGGAATCAGATTTTTCTCAAGGTGATCGACCAGTTCCCGGGTGAACCGCTCAGCCTCTTTACAAATGCTATGCAAAGGAACGTCTTTCAGCGAATCGCTCATAAGATCCTCATGGCCGGTCGAGTCGGACAGCAAACCTCACTAACTCACTATTAGATCGCTCGTTACAACGAATCGTCAAGCGCGCTTTCTCGGTTTGATCCAACGCGGACAGGAATAATGATCGAATGGCAGAATCTCCAGGAGCTCTCATCCTGCCTCGGTGGTGAACTCGTCTATTCGTCCGTCAGATCCTGCCGGACTGTTCAAGTACAGGAGTATCCCTCATTAACTCGCTCGGGCAGGACTCATTTTGCGAGATGAAGCAGTTCTGACATACCTGCCACCTGCGTAGCAGAACCTGATCAGCCAGGCAGGAGCGACCGATAGTAAAAATGTCAGATACGCGATCGCTCTCCGTCACAGCAGGGTCTGCGTCGGTTTCAGTAAGGGTAAGGCGATGAAGAGTCCGTTACGGAATCTGGCTATCCGCACAAAACTGATCCTTCTGGCTACCGGTTCGAGTTGCGTCGCGATCGCAATTGCCAGTGCTGGTTTCAGTTATTTCGATACGCAGACTCTGCGGGACGCTCTGGTTGAGCAAACGGTGACGCGGGCAGAACTGCTAGCCTTCAGTGGTTCTGCGGCGTTAATCGCGGAAGACGGACGGGCTGTCGAAGAGCTACTCAGTTCGCTCAGCCGTCAGTCTGACATTCGAACGGGAATCCTGTTTGATCCTCAGGGCAATATTGTTGCTACCTACCCACCATTGACTGATCGAGATCGGTCAGTCGATCCAAATTGGTTGCGGTCGCGCGTCGATGTTGAGAATCTCGACGGCCCACGATTCCGCTTTGCTGAAGACGGCAGCCTCGAACTGCTGCAACCGATCATCGTCTCTCACGAACTGGTTGGGACGGTCTACCTGCGAGCGAGCAAGGAAGGCCTGCAACGCAAAATCGTCCATTACCGCTGGATTGTGGCCGCAGTGGTGCTCTTGTCGCTTGTTTCGGCTGTGATGTTTGCGGTCCTCGTTCAGCGACGGGTTTCTGAACCTTTGCTTTCGCTCGCCGAGATGGCGCGTCGCATTTCTCACGAGCAGAACTATTCACTCCGCATGCGAAAAACTGCCGGAGGAGAAATTGGGATCCTGTTCGATTCATTCAACCGAATGCTCGACCAGATTCAACAGTCGAAAGACGAACTGGCTCGCGCCAATGATGAACTCGAAGATCGCGTCACGCGGCGAACCACACAGCTGGCTCTCGCACGTGACGCCGCAGAAGCCGCCAACCAGGCGAAGAGTGAGTTTCTCGCCAACATGAGCCACGAGATCCGCACGCCGCTAAACGCAGTACTCGGCTTTACGGAGCTGTTGCGGCAGGAATCAACCAGCAGGACCAACAAGGAGCAACGAGAACTTCTTGACATCGTTCACAGCAGTGGTGAGCACCTGTTGCACTTGATCAGTGCCATCCTGGACCTCTCCAGAATCGAAGCGGGTTGCCTTGATGTGGAAGTGCGAGACTGTTCTCCTCAGACGGTGATCGCCGAGGCCGTAACATTGCTTGGTGTTCGCGCCAGAGAACAAGGGCTTGAACTGACATGGCGATGGATCGGGCCTCAACCGGAATTCATCAGCACTGATGAATTCCGGCTGAGGCAGCTTCTCCTGAATTTGATCGGTAACGCAGTGAAGTTCACCTCACAGGGCAGCGTGCAGATTCATGCTCAACTCGAAAGGAGCGATCACTCATTACTGCCGATCAGCCACACCATCGAGCCGATTGAAACCGCGTTGAATCTACGCATCGACGTGATCGATACAGGAATTGGAATAGCCCCGGACCGACTTGATCGCATCTTCGAACCGTTCAGTCAGGCTGACACATCCATCACACGCCGGTATGGAGGCACCGGTCTCGGACTGGCCATCTCGCAACGTATCGCTGCTGCGCTCGGAGGAGCTCTCAAGGCCCGCAGTCGTGACGGCGCCGGAAGTACCTTCACTGTTCGGATTGCTGCCGGATTGGTGACATGGCCCACCGAAAGCGGGAGTCAATCTGACCAGACACTCGATTCCCGTCTTGACGATGCCCGATCGTTGAACACTCTTCCGCACAGTGTTCTGGTGGTGGATGACGGCGAGACAAACTGTAAGTTCGTTCGGCTGTTGCTGGAGAAACACGGGATCCACGTTTCAATTGCGAGAGACGGTCGCGCAGGGGTTGATGCCATCGTTGCTGGCGACTTTGATCTGGTCCTCATGGATATACAGATGCCCGTTCTGGATGGCTACGCCGCAGTTCGCGAACTGCGAGATCGTAAGATCGAAGTACCCGTCATCGCGCTGACGGCTCACGCCATGCGCAGCGATCAGCGACAGTGCATCGAGGCGGGATGCGATGGATATCTCACGAAACCAATTCAGCCAGAGCAACTGCTGAAGGCTATGAGCGACTTACTCCTGAGCAAGCGGCGATCGTTTCCGCAGACATGGTCGAAGGTTGAAGTTTGTGACAGAAACCTGATCGGTGACATCCCCGATCACGAAGCCGCGATCCAGAAATCACAGATTCGCTCGTCACTGCCCTGCGAGGAGCCCGAGTACGCGCAGATCGTTCTCGATTTTCTCGACCGCTTCGCCATAAGGGTCAGAAGCATGGACGACGCGCTGAGTAGTTCCAATTTTGAACAGCTCGCCATCGACGCTCATTGGCTCAAGGGAACTGGAGGCACGGCCGGATTCCCTGTACTGAGCGCTCAGGCTGAATCGCTTTATCGAACGGCCAAAGCTGGACAGCTTGAAGCCGCGCATAGCCAGTTGAGGCAACTCCACGTGACCGCTCAGTTGATTGCCTCCCACGAAACCGTCTGACAGGCACTCTCAAGCACGGACCTTCGCCTCCGACTCACGATTTGTCCCGCACTGTCCCGCCTCAGCGGAGCACCGTCAAAAACGCGACCTACCTTCAGTTCAGTTTCCGGTGCGTCTGCAGGTATCGAATCCCTCGGGAAGCTGGCTCGTGAAGAGCATTGCAGAAGCATCACTTGAGAATCGAAGGGCGAATTTTCGTTGGTGCCGCATATGATCGCGCAATCTGATCATCCAGGGTTGTCTGAATCACACCGCACGACTCGAACTGCGCCGATGGATGCTCTTCTGAGCGCCATCTCGGTCGGTCGAGTCCCGTTCGGCGCCGACCTCGCCGATGAAGAAGGCATTGTCGAAGCCATTCCGACTCCAGGTTCATTCGCCGCCAGTGATCTGCTTGCAGCGAACGTGATGATCGTCGACGACGAGGACGTCAACATTCGCGTGGTGCAGAAACAGCTTCAGCAACATGGATATCGGAACTTCTTCAGCACAACTGATTCCGGGCAGGTCATGGCTCAGCTCCACCGTCGACAGCCTGACGTCCTGCTGCTCGATCTGATGATGCCTGGCGTCAGCGGCTTCGAGATACTCCAGAAGATGCAATCCGATAGTTCACTCCGGATGATTCCCGTACTTGTTCTTACGGCGATGTCTGATAGGCGAACACGGCTTCAGGCACTCGAACTTGGGGCTAACGATTTTCTCGAAAAGCCAATTGATCAGGCCGAGCTTGCTCCACGAATCCGCAACGCTTTGATGATCCGTGCCTGCCAGAATCAGCTTCGTTCTTATGCGACAGAACTTCGATCCGCAGTGCTGAAGCGTACTCGCGAACTGTCTCGCTCGCGTCTGGAACTTGTTCACTGTCTGGCAAGGGCTGCGGAATTCCGAGACGACGACACCGGTCGACACGTCATTCGCGTCGGGCACTTTGCAAGGCTCATCGCCCAGCATGCGGGAATGCCCAGGCCCTTTGTCGACATGATCAGTTTCGCCGCTCAGCTGCATGATGTCGGCAAGATCGGCATTCCAGATTCCATTCTGCAGAAGCCAGGTCCCCTGAGCGACGAAGAATTCGAAGTCATGCGACGCCATTGCGACATGGGTAATCGAGTGCTCTCTGCTTCTCACGTCAGTGACAGAATTCTGTTCGACGATGAAATTCCGGGGACCGCCACTCAGCCATGGTCTTCGCCGCTGTCCCGAATGGCCGCAACAATCGCGATGACCCATCACGAGAAATGGGACGGCTCCGGCTATCCAGCGGGAACTTCAGGTAAGGACATCCCAATTGAAGGCCGAATCACCGCGATCGCCGACGTCTTCGACGCCTTGAATTCCGAGCGTTCGTACAAAGAAGCGTTTCCCCTGGATCGTTGCTTCGAGATCCTGAGTGAAGGTCGCGGGAAGCATTTTGATCCGGAACTGCTTGATGTCTTCCTTTCGTGCCGGGAAGACATCGAACGAATCCAGTTCGAAAATCGGGAAGAACGTTGAAGCTCGACAGTGGCGAACTGAGCGTCCGTCGCGAACTGAACTCACACAATCACAGGACGCCGAGAAACCTGAAATGGTCGCTGAGACTCGACTACAAACATGCGATCCAGGCGGCGGCACTTAGTGTGGTAGGCTGCTGGCGAAACTGCATGCGACGAATGACCGTTAGTTTTTTCGACGGCGCAGGTCACTGAAGAGACGACCGAAAGGTTGCTCGCTCGGCTGACCTGACGTTGCGGTCGGCTTACTTGATTTGGGAATATTGCTCGACGAGTCCCGAAAATGCGGGTCAAGCTTGTAATGCTTCGCCCTTAGAGGACGTTCGGTCTCTGGTTGAACGATGTCGAACGGCTCGATCGGCAGTTCATCCCACTCGTCATTCGCATCGGACAGGTTCGGCTCGACAGGTTCCACATCCTCTGCTTCCGCCTTTCTCAGTGCGGCCAGCGAGTCCTGCAACGCAGACTGTGTATCAAGGCAGATCTCAAGCATCGTCGCTGCGATTTCGTCCTCGATATCCGTACTGCGGGGCTCGATTGTCTGAATCAACTCCGCTTCGATATCGAGAACCGACCATCCGCGCGACGTCGGCGACCCGACAAAATCGAGCTCATCATCGAGCTCACTAAGCAGCGGCAGCACTGAGTCGACGATGCGATCCGGCTGGAGCATACGCAACTCGACCGGTTGAACCACGTCATGCACTTCCTGTTCGTCGGTTGAGTAATCGCGATCCGACGGCCCGTGATCGGAGCATTCCTGATGAACGAATTCAACAGCGGACTCGGTATCCGCACAGGATGACTCCGACTCGGCGGCCTGTTCGCGAATACGCAGTTCGGCAGTAACATCATTGAACTGTCCATCCTCAACCGAAACTGGTTCGTCGAGACCTACCGCAGGGTCATCGTCAACCGTTTCGTCGAAACATTCATGCTCAATAGCAGTTTCAACGTCTTCTCGATGCCCGGTCGAAACGACTTCCAGTTGCGGCATATCCTGTTCCGGCGAGTCGCAATTCTGATCAAGAACTTCCCCACCCGTTGCATCCGTCTCGCAGGAAGTCTCACTACTTATCAGCAGTTCAACGGCCTCAGGCAGTTCAGCAGTGGCCTCAGTCGGTATTGACGCTGCGAAATCTCGAATATTCCAGACGATCCCGGCCGTATCGGGCTCCTGAAGAGCGGCATACGGATCGAATACCAGTTCATCTTCAAAACCGGATTCACCGGATCGCGATTTTGTGGTTACTGACCGCCCCTCAATGCCGAACGTCGCAAAAGCGACTTCTGCAGGCTGCGACGATTCGTCATGGGAAGTCGCTTTCTCGTCAGTTGCGTCCTCTGCAGTCATCGCTGTCGAGTTCTCATCAACTCCGAATTCACTCTCGCTTTCGTCATCAGAAAAGAAAGCAATCACTCCGGAATCAACCAGGTCGCTGCTGGCTTCTCCCGTTTCGGCACCTAATTTGAAGTCCTCGTCACTCGAAGGGATCTCACCTGAAATGCCGTCGTCAGTTTTCGATTCAACCAGTTCACTGGCTTCAATTAACAGTCGCGACTCGTTCACTGATTCCGTAGCTGTTTCGATCTTTTCTGGCGGCCCGAAACCGTCGATTTCGAAACCGTGGGACGAAATCTGAAAACAGATTCCGGCCCCGACGTCAAACACGTCGGATTCATCGTCCGATCGTGTTCCCGGAGTATTCACTGCTGATTCGAGTAACGCGTCATCGATCGCCGGCCTGAGATCCTGTAACAAGGTTTCGTCGTCAGCCGCTGGTTCCGATTCAGCGACGTCATCGGTCTCGTCACTGATCGTTGAGTTTTCGCCGGAGAATTCAAACACCGACGTCACAGGGAGGGCGACTTCATTCTCGACGCTGCGACCAATTACCGGGTTCGTTGAACTATCGTCATTCAGATTCTGCGAGATCGCCGCAATAGATTTGTGGTCCGCCACGTGTGAGAAATCCAACTCGAATCCGCCGTCCGGTTGCAGGAAAACTCGCCCAACGGGTATTCCGTCTTTCACAGAAGCGTCCTGGCTGGACGACTCACTATCAACGACTCTGTCGTCGTCAGTTGAGTCAGCTTCCTCAGGCGAATCACCGGTCGAAACCGCGCCAGCAAAGTTGTCTGGATCTTCAGAGTCGAAGTTGTCGTCGGTATCCTCGGCGTTGCCTGCGCCATCAAGGTCGGCTGATTCAAAAGCCGCATCAGGCGATCGTTCACACGCCGTCACTTCTTCATCGAATGACGTGTCTCCGTCGCTGTCTTCCTGGTATCCGACCACGGCAATGCCGTCGCTGATGTCATTCCAGTGAAGCGGTAGTTGTTTGAGATCTTCCAATGCTTCTCGCACGGTTCGTTCGGAAACGGGTCTCTGGTCTGAGGCGAAAGCCAGCAACAAACTGTGATCCGATAATTGATTGAGGCAGCGTGGCACTCCGCCACTCGCACGAGTAATCACGCTGATGGCCTCGTCGCTGAAAACTGTGGCGGGATCACAGTTCGCCCATCTCAGGCGATGCCGTATGTACTCGGCGGACTCAGAGATCGTGAGTGACTCAACAAACACATGGTTGGAGATTCTCTGATTCAATGCATCGAAAGTCCGCTCCGTCAGGCGTTCTTCAAGTTCGTGCTGTCCGGACAGAATGATTCGCACCAGCGATGAACCGTTGTCGGCGATATCAGCCATCGTGCGGAGTTCTTCGAGCAGTTCGTCAGCAAACAGATGAGCTTCATCGACAATCAGCACCAGCGCTTCGCGTTCAGGGCGTAAGCTGAGCAACCGCGAACGCAGATCAAGCCGCAATTCCGGTTCGTCGCGGCGGCTGTACTCGTCACCCATTTCAAACAGAATGGCCTGCAGCAGCGATCGCCTTGTTGGAAAGTTGGAATTGCTCAGGCACACGCATTCGAAACGACCGTCTGACTCGTCGCGTTTGCGAAGCTCCACGGCCAGACGCTGGCACAACAGTGTTTTCCCCATCCCGGCTGAAGCCGTCAGGATACCGATTCCCTGCCCACGCTCGACACAAACGGTCAGCTCGTCGAGCACCGCCTGCAACTCGTCGCTACTATAGAAACACCCTGGATCGGGCGTTGCTGAGAATGGGCGTCGTTCCATGCCGAAAAACGGCTCGTACATCATGCAGCCTTTCTCAGATTCCGTGCGACTCCGCAGATCGTCAGCGAGTCGCTCGAACAGTTCACCAGCGAGAAGACCAGCAGCGCAATCCCAGCACACGGTCTTCATCGACTCTTCGTCTTAAAGATCGAACCACCACAACCCGGAACTTGAGAATAACCGATAGACTCGCCCAGACCCGGACGTAACCCGCGGCCTGCACCCGAAGCCGGGCACCTTAGGCAACCCCGGAAAGCCACGTCCTCGCGAACCAGTTCCTCCGGAGCAATCTGGAAAAACGATGAAGTCGTTCTCTGAGTTAGATAGCAATCAAAAGTGTATCGAGCTGTTGCGCTGGAGTGGCGTACTGCCTGAGGCGCTGTTGAGTGGCGTCGTCGCGTCATCGGTCGCTGTTCAACTACTGTATCTCGCGGCGGCTGGCAGATTGATCGCGAGTCTGGCGACTCAGTTTTCCATGGGGGCAACCTTTGTCATCGTCGGCGCTTTGAGCGCACCGCGATTGCGTTCGGCAACGGCGATCGCAATGAGCATTCTCTGGTCAATCCTGGCAGGAATTTCTCACGTCGTTCTGCCCGAGTCCCCAGGCTTCTGGAACTGGATCGACGCCAGCATGGCTGCGGCGGCTGGTGCTGGAAGCGCGATTACCATCTGTTGTCGGGAATCGAGAAAGTCACCTGCACAACTTGACTGACATTACGATTCGACTGACACCACGATGCGGTCGTGGCAGAATGATCGAGAATGCTCGCTCATGACGGTGCTGACCGGCATCAGGCAGCCAACCGATCGTACTGACACAGATTCTGATACTGCGGGCAGTTCTTGAGTAGCTGCTCGTGGGTACCGTCGCCCACGATCTTCCCGTCATCGAGCACGACGACACGGCTAATCAGGTCGAGGAAGGTTTGATTCAGGACGTGAGAGATAATGAACACCGTTCTGTCGGTGCAGAACGCAGACAACGTCTCATGAATCAGTCGCTCGCTATGCTGATCGATCGCCGACGTTGCTTCGTCCAGAATCAGAATTTCCGGGTTCTTCAGAATCGCCCGTGCCAATGAGACCCGTTGCCTCTGACCACCCGAGAGTGCATAACCCTGCTCTCCTACGGGGGTGTCCAGGCCGTCAGGGAAGCTGTCGATAAACTGCGTGACATGAGCACTTGTTGCAGCCTGCTCAATCTCTTCCCGAGTCGCAGACGGGCGACCATAGCGGATGTTCTCGGAGATCGACATGTCGAATAACTGTGTCTCCTGAGAGACGAGTCCGATTCGATCTCGAAGCTCAGCAAGGCGAACATCTCGAATATCGATCGTATCGAATCGAACGGCACCCTTGGTGCAGTCGCAAAATCGCGGAAGTAGATTGAGCAGCGTCGATTTGCCAGATCCGTTGGTGCCGACCACGGCGACGACTTCTCCACGATTCACTGTCAGCGAGATGTTCTTCAACGCCGCCGGACGCTCGACCTTCTCCGCATTTGACGCATAGGTGAAGCCGACTTCGTCGAAACTGATCGTTTTCAGGATGGCGGGAAGACGTCGCGGCGATGGACATTCGGAAACACGAGTCTGCATGTCCATAATAGAGAAAACTCTTTCCGACGCGGCGGCAGAACTCTTGATCGTTCGGAATACTCCGCTCAGCTTGCGGATGGGATCCAGAGTCCCGGCCAGCAGCGCATAAAGCACCAGCAGATCTGACACATCCATCGGTTCGGCGGAGAGCTGAAGTCCCCAGACGGTATCGTCAGAACGCAACACCATGTAAACGCCGGGCAACAGCGCCAGAAATACGGCGGCCATGCCGAGTAGCTCTGTCGAAGGAGATGCCAGCGCTCCAATGCGGACGACGCGCATGTAGTGTTTGTAGTATCGCTGATTCTCTTTATGAAACTGATGCCGATGTCTGCCGGCGGCGTTGTAGGCCGTAACGATTCTGAAGGAATCCAGCGTTTCACCCAGCGATTTGTACATTCGAGCGACGCTCTCCAGCGTCTCCTTCGAGGCCTTCTTCAGGCTTTTACCGAATCGCTGAAACGCGAACACCATTAGAGGGGCAGCCAGCAGTGACAACAGAGTCAGCCGCCAGTTGAACAGAAAGGCGAACAGAATACATGCAACCGCCTTCAGCGGTTCTCGAACCAGTCGCACGCCCAATTGCGTCAGACCGGGAACCAGATATTCACAGTCATTGGTGAATCGAGAAAGGATATCTGACGAACCTGTCGATCTGATTGTTTCGCTGTCGAGCCGCAGCGCATGTCGGAGGCAATCCTTACGAATGCGCATGACACAACGTTGAGCCGTACTGCCAACGAGTACTTCCTGCAGCCACGACAGTGCTCCTTTGACCGTCGTCACCAACAGTAGCACGACAAGAAGAAGAACAAACGTCTCGAATCGATCCTGAGGCACCAGCGGAAGCACCCATTGTCGCAGTGTCGTGTAAGCGGCCAGCGTTCGGTTGGCCTCGCTCAGTCGCTCCTGCCGACCGGCCAGTTGCGTGTGGTCATCTGGATCCAGCTTCAAGATCGACTGCTCGGCGTCGACAATCTGTTCGTTCAGGTCACCCATTCGGTCGTCAACGAACTCGTGCAGAGTCTTGCCTTCAAGCAGGACCTTGACGATCGGAAACGTGGCCGAAAGATTGAGCCCCCACAAGACGGCAACAAACGTCGCCAGAATTGCCGACAGAAACACCTGTCGGCGATAGCACCAGAGATATGGGAAAATGCGGGCAAAATCATTCACAGACAGACATCTCCAGTCACTGCTCCGGCGGAACCTCGCGTGGGATTAGACCGGAAGATTTTCAAACGGGTCAATAGCAAGGTCGACCTGCCTGCTGGTGCTCGATGAGATGCTGTCTGCGGAAGACCAGGGAACAGTCCCGAAACAACCTCCCGAGTTCGGTCAGGAGGACACATTTCCTGGACATCACGCCGCCTACCGAGCCTTCTGGCGGTTCGTTTTCGGTCGACTACTTGCCTTTGATGGCTCCACACCATCATCGGGCTGATTCCACAACCGGTAGGGATCGTTCAGTCGGCGCATCTCGGCGAGCAATAGGCTTTCCATTTCGGCCAGCTTCTCCGCGTGCGTCGGGTCGGCGGCCAGGTTGGTTTCCATCGCCGATTCCCGCCCGTGCTCTTTGAGGAACTCGTGCGGATTCTCGGCCAGATTGAAGAGCTGCGTTTCGCGAACCTGTCCGTCCATCACATCGTACTTGATCAGCTTCCAGTCACCCTGTTTGACACAGCGCATGCCAGGTTTCGTCCCGCCACAGTAAGCGCCGTACAGCGTGTCCCGCACCGTCTGCTGTTTTCCTGCAAGCACTGGTTTAAAGCTAATGCCCTCGCTGGATTCGGGAGCTTTGACTCCAGCGAGATCGCAGATTGTGGCGAGAGAGTCGAGCAGGTAGACATTTCCCGCCGCTCGTGAGCCAGCCTGGATCCCCGGACCGCGAACGATGTACGGAACTCGCCAGGTGTGTTGATAGAGATTCTGCTTTCCCTGCAGTCCGTGACGACCGATCGCCATGCCATGGTCTGCCGTGTACACGATATAGGTGTTTTCCAGTTCGCCCATCGACTCAAGTTGCCGCAAAACGCGACCCACCTGAATGTCGATGTTCTCGCTGCAGGCGAACTCGCGACCGAGTTCGTTGCGAATGGTGCGTTCGTCGCGTTTTTCCCAGACACCGCTAACAGAAACCTCGTCGCGCAGCCCGGGATGCCCGTGATGGAAGGGGTGCGCCGACAGGTAATTGATCGGCAACGCCGGTTGCTTTGAATTGGCAAGCGGCAGGACATTCTTGTTTGTGTGATTGACTGCGCCATATTTGGCGAGCAGTTCCGGCGTGCCGTCACGCGTGTCGTGAGGATGCGAAAACCCGAAATAGATCAGAAACGGATCGCTGTCCTGTTTTGCTTTTCGATCGATCAAGTAATCGAGAACCCGCTCACCGTGCCAGACGCTTCCCGTTTCGTCCGTGCCGCCGCGTTTGGTCGCGTCGTGACGAACAGTGAACTGCTTGTTGGCTCCTTCGTAACTGTTTCCTTTTTTACACGTCCTCATCGTGCTGTAACCGGCCTTGTTGAAGACAGCCGCCATCGTGCTCTCTTCAAGCTGCGGAGGACATAGCCCGGCAGCGACCGCCCCAGCGGCGTTGGGAAGATGCCACAACGTCCGGCCACACATCACCATGTGCCGGGACGGGGTACACACCGCACCACTGAACGACCCCATCTGATAGGCCGCATCCAGCACCATGCCTTCCGCTGCGAGCCGGTCAATGTTTGGTGTCTGAAGCGGCGAGTCCGGGTTGTAAATCTTCAAATCAAAAGGTGACTGGTCATCGACAATGATGAACAGGATGTTCGGCCGCTGGTCAGCAGCCGCGACTGTCCCAACGAATCTGCCAGCCGACAGCAGCGTAAGAACAATCACCGCCACAAGCTTCAATCTGCAAATCGATGGTCTGTTTATCATTGGAAGTTTCCCCATGTGTTGAATGAGGACCGGAAAAACAGCCCTCAGAAGGTCGCACGAATCCGCACGGATAGAACCTGTGAAACCGTGCTCTACCACGAACTCGCACGTATTCCCCAACCGCAATCTCGCCAACTGCGTTATTGACGAATCATGACGGATCGCATTCTAAAGCACAGAGCACGCTGCGAGAAAAGGGCAGCGGTAATGACGAGACCGCTTTACCTTTTCTCTGCGATTCCTCAGCGGTCGCTGCGTTTCCCTTCATCAAGAGATCAGTAGTCAGTAGCACATCACGTTCGTGTGCTGCTGAGTTCAACCTTCCGTCGCCACGAAACATTTTCCCGTCACTCGGACATCCACGCTCGCGCTCCGCATTCAGGGAATTCATCTTGAGGCGGTCTGGCGATTCCATTACACGTACCGCCCCTTCCGAAGCAACCACTCTGATTGCTCACTCTGTCTTTCTAATCCCTCTACGAGTCCTGCCAATGATCCTCTCCAGGACCAGCGGTCACCGTGCGTGGCAATTCGGTCGCTCTTCGGCGATATATCTGCTTGGATCGGCAGTTTTTCTGCTTTCCTGTGGATGCCAGTCGTTGCCGTACGGAAAGTCTGTCGCCACTGCGCGCGGGCAATCTCCCGGAAACGTTCCCTACGAGAATGAATTCAGCGAGTTTCGGCCCACCGGTTTGCCGGTGCGACAGGGGCCGGACGGGCCAGAGAGCTATTCAGAGGATGCCAGTCAGGACGCTCAACTGGCCGACAACACGCTGGTCGACATCCGTGTTCAGGGCAACGACACCATCGAGACGGCGGCCATCATGGCTCACGTCAAGTCTCAGGTCGGTCGACCACCGGATGAACGCCAGATCAAAGAAGACCTGCGTTCGCTTTACGCCACCAAGTGGTTCTTCAGCGTTGAACGTCGTTATCGCATGACGGATGCGGGACTCGTTCTGATGTACCGTGTACTCGAACGCCCCGTCGTCCGATCGGTTGTCATCAAGGGAAATCACAATTTTTCGAGACGGCAGATTCTCAAGCAGATCAACATCGAACCGAGTTCGCCTTTCGACGTTTCCACAAACGTCGCCGCCGCTCGCAAGATCGAACAGTATTATCACGAAAAGAAATCGTACCCGCACGCCGTCGTCACGCTCGAAGTCGGCGGCGACCCGGACGACCGCGATGTTGTTTTCAGCATCGAAGAGGGCCCGTACGCGGTGATTCGCGACACTCAGTTTGTCGGAAACACAATTCGAGACGGCGTGCTGCGAACCAAGCTCAAGTCGAAACGAACCGTCTTCGGCTGGCTGGCGAACTATTCGCCGTTTGGAGCCTTGTTCGGCGGAAAGTACAACGAGGCGACGATTCCGCAGGATATCGCGTCGCTCAAGGAGTATTACCACAACCTGGGCTACTTCGATGTCGAGATCCAACGCAGCATCAAGCGAACGAATTCTCATTACGTGCCGCAGTTCAAGCTCGTCAGGAACCCTGGTGAGACATCAAAATTCGAGCATTTGCCATTGCCGTATATCCATTTTCGACGAGCTGAAGGAGCGACCTTCGTTTACAGCCTGACTGAAGGTGAGCGATTTCGGTTGCGCAATATCGAGATGGAAGGCAACGAGATTTTCTCGCAGGATGAACTGCTGGTGGACTCAGGTCTCAAAGAGGGCGACTACTTCAACGCTCGCTTTCTCAACAAAGATGTCTCCAGCATGAGAGAACGCTATGGCGAACTTGGACGGCTGTTTGCTCAGGTCAACGCCGTTCCCAGATTCATCGATGGACAACCGGGTGTCGTGGATCTCGTTTACCAGGTCGACGAGGACAAGCCATACACGATTCGCAAAATCAATGTGGTGATCAATGCTCCCGGCGGTAATCCACACACTCGTGAAACTGTTGTACGAAACAAAGTTCTGGTGGCTCCCGGTGACCTGGCGGATCCGAATCTGATCGACAAGAGCAAGGGGCGCCTGAGGGGGCAGGTCTTTGAAGGTGGCGGTGCCGGAGCGCCTCAGATCAAGATTTCGAAGGTTGAAGAAGAGTCTCTACTGGCGGGAGTGGTGACTCGCGGGCAGAGCCCCTTTGACAGTCAGCCGGTGCCTTACAGTCCGCTGTTCGAAAACAGCAATCCGGGTGACCCCTACGGTGGTCTCGGAAATCCGTATTCTCGGGCACTTCAACAACCCGGTCAGGCAGACCTCGATATTTTTGTCACGGAAGCTCAGACCGGACGTCTGATGTTTGGAGTCGGCGTCAACAGTAACGCTGGTGTTGTCGGTTCGTTCGTTCTCGAAGAGAACAACTTTGACATCACTCGATTTCCAACGTCGATGAGTGATTTCTGGAATGGAGAAGCATTTCGCGGAAACGGTGAACGATTCAGAATCGAAGCCGTCCCAGGCCAGATCACCAGCCGATACTCGGCCAGTTGGCAGACAGGCAATTTCCTGGATACCAACTTCAGCTTCGGTGTCAGCGGCTTTTACTACCAGCGGTTCATGCCGGACTGGAACGAAGATCGGGTCGGCGGACGATTTTCACTGGGCTATCAGCTGGATAAGTGGTGGTCAGTGACCGGAGCTTTCCGGCTTGAAGACGTTGGTCTGAGCAGCCCCAACGGTGGTGTTGCCAACGCTCCTCCTCTGTTGTTGAAGTCTCTGGGAGACAACACACTCTCAACGTTTCGACTTTCAGCCGCTCATGATACGCGCGACTCCGCGTTCCTGCCGACTAATGGGCACATGCTTGAAGCCAGTTTTGAAGTTGGCTTCGGCGACTACAACTACCCTCGGTATGAACTGTCCGCGACACAGCACTTGACCGTTTACGAACGCCCTGACGGTGATGGACGTCATATCGTCACCTTCAACGGCCAACTGGGTTACACCGGAAACGACACGCCAATCTTCGAACGATTCTACGCAGGCGGTTATCAATCGTTCCGCGGCTTCGCATTCCGTGGCATCAGTCCGCAACAGACAACGGACGGTCGGTTTGTCGATGAAAAGTCGACCGGGTTGTCGAGCAGCCCGATCGGCGTCGGCGGGAACACGATGGCTATCGGCTCGGTTCAGTACTCCGTTCCATTGACAGCCGACGAAATGATTCGCGCCGTCGTGTTTACCGATTTCGGGACAATCGAAAACGCCACCGATCTGGAACACTTCCGCATGACGGCAGGATTTGGCATGCGGCTTACCATTCCGGCAATGGGGCCAGCACCTTTGGCCTTCGACTTCGGCTTCCCGATCGTCTCTGACGACCTTGACGACGAACAGATTTTCACATTCTCCGTCGGCCTCTCTCGATGATTCTGAACTCGAATGACTCTGGTTTGCTCGCCGCATTTTTTACTTTGTGGCGCCAAGCATTAGCGGAATGCCATCCTCAATCCATCCGCTGCCCCAGGCATGTTTCCGTTGAGGACCGTGCTGGTAGACGTGCGGGATGTCGAGTCCGTTAAGCAGCGTCTCAAATTCCGTGTGATGCTTCGAGAAGTTGCCATAGCCAATGTGGATCAGCCGAGGCCTGGAGCCGAGTTGTTTTCCAGCAGTCTTCAGAAGTTCCGAAACCTGGTAGTTTCGGAAATTTTCCTGAGTGCCAAACACCGGTCCGGATCCGTACTCGCCGGAAGCGGGCATCATCAGCGGAGCGTCCCAGGCAACGGCTTTGCCAAAGACGTCGGGATGCCTCAGCAGCAGCGAGAAGGCTCCCCAGCCCGATTTGCTGAACCCGAGCAGAAACCTGTCATCGGCAGACTTTCCGACGCCATAAGTCTGCGACACGAATGGAACGACTCCTTTCAGCAGATAAGTTTCCTGCTGAATCGTCGCGTCAGTCGGATGGTCCGCGTACCAGGGCAGATGCGAAAACGTCGGAGCCACACAAATCAGATGGAATCGGTTATGCAGATCCAGCTTTCGAATCTCTGCCAGTCCGTCTCCCCAGTGCGTCCCCGCTCCGGCTTCGACAGGCAGGACGAGCAGCAACCGCAGCGCATTCTTTTCTGATCCACTTGCCAATTCCCATTGCGCTGGAAGAAGAACACGGATCTGAGTCTCACCAGCCTGCCAGGGACTGGTGACTCGATGAACCAGGTCTCCCGATCGAAGTCGCTCCGCTGTAGAGGCCTCAAACGTTGGCCCGTCGGCGAAACACGGCCCGTCGACAGCCAGACAAAGCACAAGACTGATCATCGCCCGGCAGCCAATACTCAGCGTCACGTTTCTGCTCGTGACCTGTCCATCCTGCCTCAATACGTGCCTCATCACAGTCAACCTTTCATTGCCTGACACCCATCAGCAAACCTTCTGGCCTGCGTCATGGTGTCCCGTCGATTCGGTAGATCCTGTATGTCGAATTTCGATAGACGATCGGAACGTCGAACGGCCCAAAGCGTTTGGAAACGATGTGCGTAATTCCGGTCGTCTCGTGCAATTCGTGAGTGACCGCTGCCGAATAGGATCGACCATTCCAGTTGTCCTGCCCCCAGTCGCGAAGAAACCGCAGCCGACGATTCCACTCGACAATCCCGGCGGCATCCTGCGGACAATCTTTGAAGGCGACGTATTCAGGTCTTTCCGCAAACCACTTGAAAGCTCGACTTTCCTTCGGTGTCAGAACCAGGGCATCCTGAGTTGAGTTTTCTTTCAGCCAGCCACAGACGTCGAGCCAATCAGCTCGTTGAATGTCTGTCATCCGGTCGATCGACCCCAGTCCTGCGTTCAGATACAGAGCGACTCCAAAACAAACGCCCGTTATGATGACGCGCGACCCGGCTGGCAGCAGCACCGAGAGCAGTCGTCGATCGGACAGCAGGTACGCCAGGTGAATCGACACCAGAATGGGCAGACCGACATCGAACAGGCGAAAGGGATAGAACTTCAGCAGATTCATCCGCAACACGTAGAACGGCATCTGCTCTGGCGGTCGAGGTCCCAGTCCGATCAGCACTCCGGTGAACGCGATGATGCCCGAGCAGACGATCGTTCGTGATAGAAATCGCAATGCGGAATTTGCTGGCAAGCCTCGGTTCAACAGCCAGGCAACGAGTGCAAGCATCCCATATCCGATGTAAGAAGTCGCGCCAAAGGCCATTGGATCGAGATGATGGGGCAATCGATAAAAGACCTGAATGTAGTTGCCAGCAAACGACATCGTCGAATCTGCGGATAACACTGACGTCAGTGCTGGAACCACGCCCCACGCGGCCACTCCACCGAACAAGGCGGCGGAGACGAAAACATCTGGTCGCCTCACAAAGTTGCGGACGGTCAGAATCTGGCACCGTATTCCCGAGATTCGCCAATCGTTGCTCAGGGACCAGGCGACAGACATCGACAGCGCGACGACGGACCAGAGGCCGACCAGCGGGTGCATCGCGACACCGCATCCAAACAGCAACGCAGCCGGACACAATTCGTTTTTCAGCAGCGATGCCATTCCGGCCAGCACGAATCCGTACGCGAAGACCTTGGCCTCGCCGCCGCCGACAAGCCACTCACCGGAGAAATTTCCGATCGACGCCAGCAGCAGAAACACGGCTGCCGCGACACAACCACTCCAGCAATCGTCAGTGACACTCGTACAAAGTCGCTGCCACGCGACAGCCAGCAGCAGATACGCCAGCACGCGTCCGATCAACGCCGCATTCTCGAACGAAGTGCAAACCGTCAATGCACCCACGGTTTGGTAGAAGACGAGGTGAGCATTTGAGGATTCCAGAAAGAAGTCACCGACGCACCAGTCGGGATCCCAATAGTGCATCGACTTCGTCAGATAGTGCGGCTCGTTGACGCCGGGAATTGGAGCGTGGCAGAACGAGTAACTCAGAAATCCGATCCACAGGCACAAAATCGGCAACCACGAACGACGAGACACGACAGCCTCACGTATCGGATGAAAAGACGTTGCCGCGAGATCCGACATTTGCTGAGTTTCTACCGAGTCGGTGTGTTGTGGCATTTGTGAAAATGCACCAGCAGAATCGCCGCGATCCCATCTGACAGAAACCATTTTAAGTGCCCGCTTGACAGCTTTGAAGGAGCCCCGGATGCTATCAGAATCCATTGATGGATGAATCCTTTCCCACCGTCGGCGGCGAGAGACAACTCGCCACTGGCCCTCCAGTTTTCTGCGACGTTTGACCGCTCCTGCCTGACCCTCGAATTTTCTTCCCACCTGCTGCCCGTTTTTCGTAAGGCCACTCATGAACACATTGCCCGCTTCTCGAAGCCTTGTACCGATGATTGCCCGCGTCGCGATATTGACTCTGGCCATTGGCCTGGGACAGTTTTCCACGCCATTGCGTGCAGCCAGTCCCGAAGACGAAGCGAAGGCTGCGGAATTGCTCAAAGCGGCCGATGAGGCCAAAGCCAAAGCAGCTCAAACTGAAGCCGTCCTCAAGACAGCCCAGGACAAAGCGACGGAACTGCAGGCTGCTCTTACGAAGCTGAAGGCAGAGATTCGGAACGCGGAAAAAGCGATCAAAGATGCCGAGGCGAATCTCAAGCCCGAGCAGGAGAAGGTCACCAAAGCCGCCGCCGAAAAGAAGACCGCCGACGCCGCTGTAACTGCCGCTCGAGCTGCTGCGGAAGACCTCAAAAAGAAAGCTGCTGAGGCCGACGCGAAGGCTAAAGCGGAAGAAGCCAGGGCCGCGACAGCGACAAAGGCACTGACCGATGCTCAGGCAGCCGTGAAAGCTGTTGAGACAATCGTTGCGACTTCAAAGAAACTGCTGACGGACTCGCAGGGTGGACTGACGCAGGCAGATGCGCTGTTTGTGGCCTTCAAGCCGGAACTGGAGAAGGCTTCCGCTGAATTTGCAGCCATCAGTCAGGACCACATCGACAAACGACGTGCTGCTGAGAAGCACCTGATCGGCATCGGCAAACTAGTGTCATTTGCAGAGACGGTCGCTCCGATCTTTTCAAAACGATGTCTCGCCTGCCACAACGCTCGAACGGCCAAAGGCCGTTACAACATGGAGACCTTCGCCGCGATTGTGAAAGGTGGCGAGTCGGGCGATGCCCTTGAGATCGGCAATGCCGACTCCTCAACATTGTTTTCGATGATCGAAGACGGCTCGATGCCGAAGGATGCTGACCCTCTGACCGCCGAACAGATCGCCGCCGTGAAAAACTGGATCAATACCGGAGCAGTTCTGGATGCAGGAATGAGTCCCTCGGCACCGCTGATTCAGATCATGCCTAAAGAGATACAGCCGAATCCTCCGGAATCCTATCCGGTGCCGGTGCCGGTGACGTCGGTCGCATTCAGTCCCGACGGTGCGACTCTGGCGACTTCCGGCTATCACGAGGTTGTCCTGTGGAAAGTCGCGGACGGCTCGCTGCTACGACGAATTACTAATGTCGCCGAGCGTGTTTACGACATCGAATTCACGAAGGATGGCCAGAAGATCGTTGTTGCATCCGGCACTCCCGCACAGATTGGAGAGGCCAAGATCTTCCAGGTTGCTGACGGCACGCTGCTGGGCGACCTCGTGCGAACAGATGACTCGGTGTTTGCCGTCTCGCTGAGCGCTGATGAAACGCGTCTTGCAACGGCGGGTGCAGACCGAGCGATTCGCGTCTTTGATTTCGCCACTCAGAAACAGCAACTGCTGATCGAAGATCACGCGGACTGGGTGATGGATGTTGCCTGGTCAGCCGACGGAACCCGGCTTGCGTCAGCCAGCCGCGATAAAACGTCCAAAGTGTTCGATTCAACTTCTGGAGATTCTCTCGTTACCTTTAACGGACACGGGGCACCTGTCTACGGAGTCGGATTTCAAGCGGACGGCAAGGTTGTCGTCTCCAGTGGCAGCGACAAGCAAATCCGCACGTGGAACGTCGCTGACGCCAAACAGGTTCGAGCGATCGGCGGCTTTGGCAACGAAGTGTTCCACATTGTCATTACGCCAGAAGGTCTCGTTTACAGCTGCAGCGCCGACAAGAATGCCCGATCCCATCAGGTTTCCGATGGCAAGGCCCTGCAGACTTTCGCGGGACACACTGACTGGGTTTATTCCGTCGCCGTTCACCCCGGAAGCAAACGGATCGCAGCCGGTTCTTATAACGGCGAGGTCCGTATCTGGAATCTTGAGGATGCCAAAGAAGCTCTGACTTTCATTGCGGCGCCCGGTTACAAACCCGCAGGTACGACCGCCGCAAAGTAGCCATCGCAGAAAATATCCGTTGGCTCACTTCGCGCCGCCATAACGAAAGACCCGGGATCGCCAGTCGATTTCGGGTCTTTTTCGTTTTTGCCTATGAGTGTTTCGCCTCACCTGTGACGGCAAAGAGCTGCAATGTGGTGTTCACCGCGAATCGCACGAATCCCGCTAAGTCGAGCGTCCTATATTCAATTGTCGTCAGGCATTTCCCCCCAGAGTGGCAAAACTGCGTCACACTTAACCGTATCTGATACCTGACTGACAGTTCGTATCGACCTTGCTCGGCCTTATTCACCGCAGCGCCAGTCCTCATTTTCCGGAAACGTCATGACTTATTCAGAAGCTATATCGTCGGACGATGCGACAACAGAAACGGCAAACCCTCGCCGGGCGCGTTGGCACTACATGTACTTTCTTCTTGCCGCAGTCGACATCATGGCGATCAGTGCAAGTCTGTGTTTCAGTCGCGAGATCATCGCCGACTTCTCGGATGCCGTTCATGTCAACCATCAATGGGTGCAGCGACAGGGAAATTACTCCGATCTCGCCAAACTGGCGGGCGACCTGGCGATGCCCGGCACCGATGTTTTCGAATCGAAGAACGTCGACCGAGAAGGGTTGCGCCTGAAGACCGCCACCATACGATTTGAAGAGCAACTCGAACTCGCGAAAACCGAAGCACGCCAAAACGTTCCTTCAGATCAGGTTGATAATGTTGTCCGGGGCCTGTCGCGATTCGGCGATCAGGTTGAAGAAGTCGTCACACAGTCGCGGGAAATCCTGCGACTTGCAGATCAGGGAGATTATGAATCTGCTGTTCATCACCTTGCTTTGATTAACCATGCAGGTGGCGAAAGCGCAAGAGAACTCAGCGAACTTAACCAGCTCATTCGTGGCGTGCAGGACACGCGATTCGAAGTTCAACTGACGAAAGCGGAGGCGATTCGAGGCTACCAGTCCTGGTTTGGAGCCGGCGTGCTGCTGATGATTGGCTTCGTGTCCTGGTACGGTCACAAACTGTCACAAGCAGTCCACACGTCGATTGAAACAACGGCCAGGCAATCAGCCGCACTGGCGGATCAGGAAGCCCGGCTTCGTACGATCTTCAACTCGGCGTCGGAAGGGATCATTACGATCAACGACCAGGGCGTCATCGAAGCATGCAACGAGGCGACTCTGGAGCTCTTCCAATGCGAAGAGTCTGAGCTTATCGGGACAATGCTGGGCACTCTGGTCGATCGAGTTGATGAGTCTGACGATATCGAAGAGAACCATCATTCGCGAATTTTCGACCTGAACTCGCTGATCGGCACCAAGCAGGTGTTGATGGCTTATCGACCGTGCGGCACAAAGTTCTACGTGCAGTTTTCCGCTGCAGAAGTTCGGTTTAACGACCACCGCGTCATCACAGGAATTCTGACCGACATTACCGAGCGGAAGGCCTTCGAAAGTGAGTTGCAGGAAGCTCGGGTTACTGCCGAAGGTGCAACGGCCGCGAAGAGCCAGTTCCTCGCCAACATGAGTCACGAAATCCGCACGCCCATGGCGGCGATCATCGGTTACTCGGATCTGCTGCTCGACCCGGAACAGACGACCGCAGACCGCGTCAACTGCGTGGAGACCATCCGCCGAAACGCGGACCACCTGCTGACGCTGATCAACGATATTCTGGACCTGTCGAAGATCGAAGCGGATCGCATGACGGTTGAGAATATCAGTTGCTCCCCCTGTCAGATCATCAGTGACGTTGCATCGCTGATGAGAGTTCGCGCCGCAGAGAACGAGATCGACTTTCAGCTTCACTACGACAGCGCTGTTCCGGCGACAATTACCAGCGATCCCGTCCGCGTCCGCCAGGTTCTCATCAACCTCGTCGGTAATGCGATCAAGTTTACGAAGAAGGGAGCGGTCAAGATTCATGTCTGGTGCGAAGAACTTGGCGGCGACTCCCCGAAGATTCGTTTTCGCGTCGTAGACTCGGGCATCGGCATGAGCGACGAACAACGTTCGCGACTGTTCCAGCCGTTCACGCAGGCGGACTATTCAACAACTCGGAAATTCGGAGGAACAGGCCTGGGTCTTACCATCAGCAAGAAGCTGGTCAATCTGATGGGTGGAGAGATTTCCGTATCCAGCGTGACCGGTCTGGGGTCCAGCTTCGAATTCAGCATCCCCACTGGTTCACTCGAAAATGTTGAACTCATTGATGAGCCTTCCGAAACGACGCTGGAACCAACGTTCGACCGAAATGCAGAAATTCCGGCTCAGACAAATCTGGCCGCCAACGTCCTGCTGGCGGAAGACGGTGTCGATAATCGTCGCTTGATTTCATACCACCTCAAGAAAGCTGGCTGCCGGGTGACGACTGCCGAGAACGGAAAGATTGCTTTCGACGAGGCGACAGCTGCCGAGAAACGCGGCGAATCATTCGACATCATCTTCATGGATATGCAAATGCCGGTCATGGACGGATATCAGGCCGCGTCCCTCCTGAGAGAGCAGGGCTATACGAAACCAATCTGTGCCCTGACTGCTCACGCCATGAACGGGGATCGCGAAAAGTGCATCAATGCGGGCTGTGACGACTATCTCACGAAACCGATCAACGTCGACAAACTGCTTTCAGCGGTACGGCAGTCATGGAATGGAATCGGGGTTGCGAATGTCCCTGATGAAACTCAGGAACCTGCCAGAGTTCAACCAGCGACTCAGACACTCAAACCGACCTCGATAGACGAACGCGTTCCAATGGTCGCGCTGGTTCCCGTCGAAACCGCAGTGACTGCTCAAGCCAGCGTTACGCCGATTGTCTCACCTGCGTCGCCATGTGTTGACGTTCCATTGAGTGATCCAGCGATGAATGCAGCGGCTGAGATACCGCAATCAATTCCGGCTCCTGCAATGTCGGTGACGGTTTCGCCGGCCAGCACAGTTGCTTTGGAAACGAGAAGTGATTCTGTCTCAATCGAACCACTGGTCAGCGATTTCGCAGACGACGCTGATATGTGCGAGATTATCGAGATGTTCATCGACGGGCTCGAAGAAAGACTCGAAACTATTAGAAAAGCATTCGACGATCGCAACTTTACAACCGTGTCGGGCATCGCGCATCAGCTCAAGGGAGCAGCCGGAGGTTACGGTTACCCGACGCTCAGCGAACTGGCGTTTGACGTCGAGCAGAAGGCGAAGACGAATCAGCCTGAAGATCAGATTCAGGCTTCACTGATGATTCTCGTCGAGCAGTGCAAACGCGCCATCTTCGGCGTTCGAGGGGCGATCGGCGATCCTGTGGCAGTTGTACCCACTGAGACAACGTCCATCGAAGTGCAACGACAGGTTCTTGAGTCCATTCACCGGGAAGTTCCCGATGTCTGTCAGGCACCAGTTACCGACACGACGGTTGGCAGTTCGCTGGGTGATATCGCCGCTCGACTCGGCAATCTGAATGATCCGAACGTTGATACTCAGGAACTGTCGGCCATTCTGATGTCACTAGCTCGCGTTCTTGTGAGCAATGCTGCTTCTCCTGAGCAGACCACAGAGACATTCCGGTAGTATTGTGTGCCGAGGGAAGTAATCGCGTCTTTAAACGATCAATCAGCAATGCGGCAACAGTCAACTTTTCAGCCTGAAACTACCTCATTCATAGTTGACAGATTAAGCCCGGGATTAAAGCCATGACGCAGAAAGTCCTCGCCATTGATGACTCACCCGAGATTCATCAGCTTCTCAAAGTGCGCCTGAAGAATCTTGATGTCGAACTGTCACACGCGCACTGCGGGCTCGATGGTTTTGATCAGGCTCTGGGGACCAACCCGGACTTGATTCTGCTGGATGTCATGATGCCTGACACCAGCGGCTTCGATGTCTGCCGCAAGCTCAAAGCCACGTCAGAAACGCGGAACATTCCAGTGATCTTTCTGACAGGAGCCTCGGATGTGGATCAGAAAGTGCTCGGCTTTGACGTCGGCGCAGTCGATTACATTCAGAAGCCATTTGACTCCGCGGAACTGAACGCTCGCGTTCGAGCAGCGTTGAGGACCAAGCGGTTTCAGGACATGCTTGCACAGCGAGCGATGATTGACGGTCTGACGGGACTTTGGAACCGTGCTCACTTTGATCAGCGTATGCACGAAGAAGTCGCTGCGGCTGCACGCTACAGTCGACCGATGTCACTGATCATGATGGACGTCGACAAGTTCAAGAATCTCAACGACAGCCACGGTCATCCGTTCGGTGACGAAGTCCTGCAGGCAGTCGGCGATGTCTTGCAGCAAACGGCGAGAACCACGGACTGGCCATGTCGCTACGGTGGAGAAGAGTTCGGACTCATCCTTCGCGAAACAGATCTCGATGGCGCAGTGGTCATGGCCGAGCGAGTTCGCGCGAGCATCGAAGGGTTACTCTTACGGAACAAGTCTCAAATGGTCCCCGTAACGGCAAGCTTCGGCGTAGTGGCGACAACGCTCTGCATGAACCCCTGTGACTTGTCACCGCAGTGGATTATCGAGTCTGCCGACAGGGCTCTGTACGCAGCGAAAGAGAGCGGTAGAAATCGCGTCTGCATAGCAGCTCGACAGTAGGAAGTATCCGACGAGCGTGCTGGGTGAAGCCAGATAAGAAGTACGTCGCACGACGAATTACCAGGCACGACGAATTACCAGGCACTGAGAACAGGCCTGCCGCTGGTCAATCTGCCTCGACCGCCCCCGATTTCGCCAAGGCGTGTCTAACAACAAAAAGAGCACAAAACCAATAGAAAAGGCGGTCGTTTCCGACCGCCTTTCCTCGTTGTTGCCAGTTGTCTTGTGCGTGATTCCCGACTGCAAAAAACACAGCCGGTGACGCCAACTTACTTCTTCTTAGTGGCCTTCTTCTTTGCAGCAGCCTTCTTCTTTGGAGCTGCCTTCTTCTTTGCAGCAGCCTTCTTCTTTGGAGCTGCCTTCTTTGACGCAGCCTTCTTCACAGCCTTCTTCTTAGCCACCTTCGATCCTCCTTAACGGGAACTCTGGGTGACTGATGCCGCTGACAAAACCGGGCCTGGTGTCGACAGTCAGTCATTCCCACTCGACTTTGAACCAACCAGTCAACCTTGACTGGTCTCGCGTAAGCCACTGAAGTAATGAATGATCAATGGCTTACACTCGATTCGCGGGCAATGGTTATCAATTCTGATTCTTTTGGCAAGGGTTTTCTTTTCACTTTCGAAATGAATCGTGCGCTTATCGAATCGTTCGCGCATCGCATGGATGATTCTTTTCGACATGAGCGACCCTCATCGTGTTCATCGATGCGACGTCAGCGTCGTCACAAGAGTCAACGACGGAAAGATCAGGCCGTCACTTCATCGATGATTCGTTTCATGTAGTCGATACTTTTTCGCGCGATGTTTTCAGCACCTGGGCTGTAGTCAAAGACTTCAACCGAGACCCAGCCGTCGTACTTCGAATCAAGTAATGCCTTGATAATCGGACGATAATCGGTCTCACCCATGCCGGGGCCGAGCAGGTTGGTATCGT
Source organism: Planctomycetota bacterium (assembly GCA_027624335.1). Taxonomy (GTDB): domain Bacteria; phylum Planctomycetota; class Planctomycetia; order Planctomycetales; family Planctomycetaceae; genus JABMPE01. Next base: position 9,022 of record JAQBWV010000009.1, on the reverse strand, counting down.
TGACGTGGAAGTGGCCAACGTGCTCTTTGAATTCGTCGATCAGTTCCGGTAGCGGCTTCTCTTCGGCACCAATCATCGCTTTGACATCCTGGTGCAGAGTAAAGTTTGGCTCGCCTGTCATCTGAATTAATTGCATCGCCTGAGCGCACGTGTTGACGAAGTCAGTTTCTTTTGAAGTCAGCGGCTCCATACAGATCGAGACGCCTCGATCGGCGAAACTCGGGAGGCATGCTTTGAAAACTTCAACCGCGTTTGTCATCGCCTGCTCAGTCGACATGCCCTCTTCCAGGTTTCTCTGGAACGGAGATCCGAAGACCATGAGGCTGCCTCCAAAGTCGGCGCATGCGTGGCCGAGCTCGATCAGATAATCGCTGGTCGCCTTTCTGACACGCGCGTCGGAAGTCGTCAGGTGAAGTCCTTCGGTCTTTGCGAGCAGCCAGTGCAGACCGATGATTTGCAGCCCGTGGTCCTCAGCTTGCTTCTTCAGAGTCGTTCGCTGCTCCGCGCTGACATCTGTAATCCGATCCGCCAGAGTGAACGGCGCGAGTTCCAGGCCGGTGTAGCCCAGACTTGCCGAAAACTCGCACTGGCGTTCCCATTCCCACCCTTCGTAAAGCTCCTGGCAGATCGCAAATTTCATCGATTCGACTTTCTTTCGTGAACAGTTGCCTGACGGGACGTCAGATCAGGAATTGCACTGCAGGAACCATGGCATCAGGTCGCAACCCTGTTCAAAAACAAGATCCGATTCAGCGGCGCTGATGTCGTCGTAAGTAGTCGCCGCATCAGCAGCAATGCCCGTTCCACACACGCCGACCGGTACATAACCGTGAGCGTGCGTCTTCGTTCGCAGAAACGTGGGATGGTCCGGAGACAGCAGAAGACGATAGTCACCCTGAGATTTCAGGAAAGCGTGCAGCGGTCCCACGATGTCCGCGTCGATTCGCTCCAGAGCTTCGACCTTCGCGGCAGCATCGCCCTCATGTGAGGCTTCGTCAGATGCTTCCACATGCACGACGACGAAGTCGTGGTCCTTGAGAGCTTCGATGCCAGCCCGGCCTTTGGCAGCGTAGTCGGTATCAAGATAACCCGTTGCCCCTGCGACCTCGACGACGTCCCAGCCGAGAAGCCGTCCGATCCCCCTCAGTAGATCCACGGCCGTGATCACTGCGCTGTGAACACCGAACCGCTCTTGAAACGGCGTCAACGCCGGACGCTTTCCGATCCCCCACAGCCATGTCTGAGTTGCCGCGTTACGACCGCGCGCCGCGTTGGCCTCGTCCGACGCAAACAACGGAACACTTCGTTGCATCAGCTCAAGCAACTGGTCGGATCCTGGACCGCTCGGCAGAAATGGGGCGACGTCCTGATCGGTGATGTCGTGCGGAGGCGTTGACTGCGTGTCTGTTGAAAACGGAGCGTCGCCATTGCGAGAGCGATACAGCAAAAGATTTCGATAACTGACGCCGGTGTAAAACTTCCAGTTTTCACTGCCGCATTGATCCTTCTGCAGCAGCTTCACGAGATTCGCTCCAACATCGTTAGGAACCTGCCCTGCGGTGAAGCTCTGCATGACGCCATTCATGATCGTGACGAGATTGCAGCGGATCGCCCAATCGTTGGCGCCGAGTTCGATCCCCTGCGCGGCGGCTTCCAGTGGAGCACGTCCCGTGTGGAACTTCAGCGGGTCATAGCCGAACAGACTCATTGTGCCGACATCGCTTCCCGACGGCATTGAATCCGGCACATGATTCGCCCGCCCGACCACACCAGCCTGGACGACAGCGTCCATGTTCGGAGTCTTCGCTGCCTGAAACGGAGTCAGACTACCGAGCGATTCCTGAGGTTCATCGGCGGCTCCATCGGGGATAACCAGAACGTACTTCATGGATGACTTCACAAAAATGGATTGTGTAACGGTGACGAGTCTTCGCTCACTTGTTGTCGAAAGTCTCGTCGAGTTATTCCCGCGAAGGACAGGAATCTGTCGTTTATAGTTATAGTAGCTTTCTCGCTCTGTCGTGATGAGCCGACGTCAGCAGTCAGTTCGCAACTTCCGGGAAGTGTTCCTCGCGGAGAGATAACTCTCACGGCAAAGCGTTCTGGGCTCAGCAGCGTGATCTCGCAATCCGCTCATCATCCGCTCATCTCGACGGAGCGAGATGGCTACTTTGAAATGGATTCACCGCAGGCGGTCAGTTGTCAGACTAATGTATAAACAACAGGTGCCCGCCAGCGCGGGGTGACCAATCCAGACTTTGATATGCGCTCCGCCAGTCACGCCTTACGGCAAGACTCACTTCTTCTTAGCGGCACTTCTGAAACGTCGAACTAATTGTAGCTCTTTCGGAGTCCCCAGCGTGCGAGCCAGCGCACCAGGGGGTCACGTGGCCCGCCACCGCCAGGCTGCTGCTTCTAACGCCTGCGGTGGATTCGGCGTGACGGCAGAAACCGATCTCACAGCCATCCGCCGCGGAACCACACCACGGCAGTCGATCGCTCACACGTCGATCTCTTTGAGCGGGCCTTTGCTGTCCCCGAAGGAGTCTGCTTTGACTCCCGCCCGGTGAAACATCGAGAGAAACAGATTGTTCAATGGCGTTTCATCTTTGAGACGGATGTGCCGACCATTCTTGATCGTGCCAGAACCACCACCAGCCAGAACGATGGGAAGCTCATCATGGCGGTGTCGGTTGCCGTCTCCCAGTCCACTGCCAAGAACCAGCATCGAATGATCCAGCAGGCTGCCGTCGCCGTCCTTCGTTTCGTTCATCCGTTTCAGGAAGTAGGCGAACTGTTCGACGTGAAACCCGTCAATCTTCTGCAGATCGGCGACCTTCTGCTTGTCGTCGCGGTGGTGTGACAGCGAATGGTGTCCGCCGTTGACTCCCACCATTGGATAACTTCGATTGCTGCCCTCGCTGGCCAGCATGAATGTGGCAATGCGAGTGCTGTCCGTTCGGAAAGCCAGCAGCATCAGGTCGTACATCAGCTTTGAGTGCTCAGCGAGATCTTTCGGAACGCCGTCAGGAATTACGAAGTCAGGCGTTTCGAGTTTCGCCGATTGTTCTGCCTGTTCGATCCGTTGCTCGATTTCACGCACGCTGGTGAAGTACTCGTCGATCTTCTGGCGGTCGGTCTTGCCAAGACTCTTGCTCAGACGCTGCGCGTCATCGGCAACGACATCGAGAATGCTGCGGCGATATTTCGCTCGCTTCGCCCGGTCCCCGGGCGAGCCGTTCTCTCCTCCGAAAAGGCGTTCGAAAACCAGCTTTGGGTTGATCTCTTTGGGGACAGGAGTGCGATCCGTTTTCCAACTGATGGTCGACGAGTACGCACAGCTGTAACCCGAATCGCAGTTGCCGGCGGTCCTTCCGGATTCGAGCCCTAATTCCAGAGACGGCAGTCGCGATGCATTTCCGATCTGACTGGCTGCAAACTGGTCTGCGGAAACGCCAACTCGAATGTCAGCTCCAGCCGTCTTGACGGGATGGGCGCCGGTCAGAAATGTCGAGGCCGAACGTGCGTGATCGCCAGGTCCGTCACCTTTGGCGCGACCATTATCCTGAGCGAGTCCACTGATGATGTTGAGGTTGTTTCGAAACGGCTCCAGCGGCTTGAGCGTTTTTGAAAACTCAAACTTGTCGCCGTCCGTCCTGGGAGTCCATTCCGGCATGATCGCGCCGTTCGGGAAAAACACATAAGCCATGCGTAGCGGGGCGTCACTCGATGCCCCCGCCGCCAGGCCGTTGGTCGACAACATGGCGTCCAGCAGCGGAAGGCTCATCGTTGCGCCGATACCTCGCAGCAAAGATCGGCGGGAAAGTTGATTCGTTTTGCGAATGTGAGTTGTCATTACCGTTCTCCATCTCCGCGACGTTTTTGAAACGGTTTACTGGTCACGATGCCGAGCACCAGTTCCGAAAAGCGATAGTCATTGTCGTTCAGTCGTTTAAGAATCACGTCGGTGGCACAGCGATCATAATACTCCAGGCCGCGCCCCAGAGCGTAGGTCAGCATCTTTTCTGAGAGGCAGCGTGCGAATTCCGCTCGGCGACCCTTAAGCAGTCGGACCAGTTCGGCAGGTCCGGAAAAGGCCTCACCGGATGGTAACTTGCCAGAAGAGTCGATGGTCTGGCTGCCATCCTTGTCTCTCCATCGTCCGATGGCGTCAAAGTTCTCAAATCCAAATCCGAGAACATCCATCGTACGATGACACGATGCACAACCAGGATCTGCTCGATGGAGTTCCAGTTGCTCTCGCATCGACGCGTTCGGATTACCTTTCCGCGTTTCTTCCAGTTCGGGAACGCCGGGCGGAGGAGGTGGCGGAGACTCTCCCAGGATGTTCTCCAGGATCCATTTGCCACGTTTGACCGGCGACGTGCGATCCGGGTTGCTGGTGAGTGTCAGAATGCTCGCGTGAGTCAGAATTCCAGCTCGCTGCTGAGCGTTCAACGAGACTTTCTGAAACTCGTCGCCCTTGACACTGTTCACACCGTAGTGTCGAGCGAGCCGCTGATTCATGAAGGTGAAGTCGGCATCCAGAAAATCCAGCACGCTGCGATCATCCTGCATGATCGCCTGAAAGACGAGCAACGATTCCTGCTGCATGTCTTTCCGAAGCGCGACGTCAAAGTCCGGAAACACGTTTGGATCGGGAGTCAGTTCGTCGAGCATCTGCAGGTTCAGCCACTGACCGGCGAAATGATCGACGAGTGCCCGCGACTTAGAATCGCTCAGCAGTCGAACCACCTGTCGCTTCAGCATGTCAGGCTGTCGGAGTTCTCCCCGTTCGGCCAGTCGGAACAGCTCCTCATCCGGCATACTGCTCCAGAGGAAGTACGACAGACGCGATGCTAGTTCGTAGTCGGTCACTGGGCGATCGGCCATCGGGTCATCGGGTCTCGCATCGGTCTCGACCCGGAACAGAAATTCCGGCGAGACAAGGACAGCCTGCACCGCGTACTGAATACCCTGCTCGAACACTTCGCCATCGCCACTGGCCATTTCGACGATATCGACAAAGCGGTTGACATCGTCATCGGTCACTGGCCTACGAAAAGCTCGCGTCATGAAAGGTCGCAGCACGGCGACAGCCGATTCGCGAACTCCTCGACCCTGGCCTGGAAAGTGTCGAACAAACTGGACCAACTTCGAGCGATCCGCAGGACGAGTGATCGCGAAACGCCCAACGTACAGATTGCGATCGCCCTTCTTCGCGACGTATGCGTCGTTGATAAACGACGCCTGTATTCGACGTCGACCTGGATCAAGTTTCAGCTTGTGAACGTAGTCCTGCTGTTTCATTTCGCCCGTCACATCGAATGTCCGCACGACCTTTCCGTCAATTCGTAATTCCATCTTCGCCGGTTCGCTGCCGAACTGCTGAGCCTTTGCGCGAATGTCGATTTCGTAATCGCCAGCCATCGGAGCCTGATAGTCCGCCCAGACGTCCGCCCGACTGGATAGACCTAGAAAGCCGCCTGCGACCTGCAATGCTGGCTCGGACTTCAGTCGGTCCACGTCAAACGTTGTGCGGAGTTCGCTGTCTCCAACGACGGGAATCGCTTCGGCGGTAATGACCTCTGCCGCGTCGAGATATTTTTCCATCAGCAACGGAGACAGCGACAGTACGTCACCAATGTTGTCAAAGCCGTAACCGACATCGTCCGACGGAAAGTCATTGGTCGGATCAAAATCGACACTCAGCAGATCCCGGATCGTGTTTCGGTATTCAACGCGGTTCAGACGACGAACGGTGACTCGACCAGGATCGTCGATCAACTCGCAATCCAGATTGAACAGTCGGTTTTCCAGCCAGGCGATGAGTTCGTCCCGCAATTCGACTGGTGGCTGCTCCATGTCGGCAGGGGGCATCGCTCCAATCTTGAGCATCCCCAGAATCTTTTCCCAGGACTTGCGTCCGTGGCCTGTCAGCAGACTGTCTTCGGTGGGAAAGGCTGCGAAGTTGATTCCCGCTTCCGGATCGTCGGCGTTGTGGCAGTCGGCACAGTACTGCGAGACGAACGGCTGCAACTTTTCCTTAAAGAGGTCTGGACCAGATGCGGCAACGTCTCGGCTTTTGACGCCGGCGCTGGCTTTGTTGTTTGAACTCGCGTCGCCGTTCGGAGCGAACAGGATTGCTGCCACCGACAGGAGCAGTCCCACCGCACCCGTCGCAATCTGCCAGATCGGGAGTGCGAACTTTCGACCTGGGTTCGGGGATCTCTCTGACGATGTCTGCTGCTTTACGAGCGGACGTTTTCGTCGACTCACCTCTTCAGGTTCGCGCTGCGGTTGCGTTGGCCTGCCGGAACTGGCCGAGGTCGTGGCGTTCTGTCTCCGCGATTCGGATCGAGATCGCGGCGCTGGCTGTGGTTCAACCTGTGAAACGGGCTCAACCTGTGGTCGCATTTCCGGCTGAGGGATGCGAAGCTTGCCGCCACACTCGGCCTTGGGACAGCGCGCAACGCAACCGGCATACTTCGGCTCGACTTTGAAGCGGAAGCGGCAATGTGGACAGCGAACAGCGAGGTGAGCTTGCGCCATGGCAGCACGGTCACACAGGAAGGAACGATTCTGACGCAGTTCCTGATTAACGAGAGTGTCAGGATCAACGATTCAGAATAACGGGGCAGGCGGGGCGTGCATCTTGAAAAGTATCGGCAGCCAATGTCGCACGTCTCAGTAGTTTACCGTTGACCGAGCGGGCTCTGGCAAGTCCGTGGTCGTATCGAATGGTTTTTATCCGTTAGCGAGGAAGGATACACTGGGTTCTGCGAATTTGTCTGCGTCGATAGCCCGTTCGATCACCGTCGTGACGCGTGCAAAAACCATTTCCCGATACAAGCACGAAGCGCAAGCGAGTGAATCCGACTCCCATGGAAAGAACTGAGTCGCTTGCGCTTCGTGTTTGTCATGGGAAAGCGGAATTTGATTTCGCACGCGTCCGAAGTATCGCTCGGTGGAAAGCCGCATATTCGCAACAAACCTCTGAAGCGTGTGCTGTCGCGTTTCAGGTGTGGATCAAATCAACCCGTGGCAGAACAGGAGCCGTAATGGCGTCTTCCTCTTCCTCGAGTTCGGAAGAATTCGAACTCGACCCAGTGTTTCTCAACTCGCGACGCGAAGCGGTTGTCATCTTTGGCCTGTGGTTTCTGTGCTTTATCTGGGCCGTCCCTGTTTCCTACATGATGGGTTACGGCCAGGAAATTGTTCCCGGAAACGTGCCCACCGTGTTCGGAATGCCGACCTGGATTTTCTGGGGAATTGTTTGCCCGTGGCTGATCGCTGACGTGATCACAACGTGGCTCTGCTTCCGCTACATCAGAAACGATGACCTCGGCATCTCACCGGAAGAACTTGCCGAAGCCGCCGGTGACAAAGCTACAGTGAAGGAGGGCGTCTAATGACGACTTCTTTCCTGCTTGCTGAAGGCTCGAACGCCGCACTGATCACGTTCATGATTTACACGCTGGCGGTTTTCGGAATTGCGGCGCTGTCGAATCGGCTGCTCAAGTCGAAGAGCTTCATGAGCGAATATTTCCTGGGCAGTCGAGGCCTGGGCGTATGGGCGTTCGCGCTAACGTTCGCGGCGACCAGTTCGTCAGGCGGATCGTTTACCGGATTCCCCGCTAAGATTTACACACACGGCTGGGTGCTGGCTCTGTGGATCGGCAGTTACATGGTCGTGCCAATCTGCACGATGGGTCTGATCGGAAAGCGGCTCAACCAGGTCGCTCGAACCTCGGGAGCGATCACCATCCCCGACGTTCTGCGAGACCGCTTTAACAGCGCCCGCTTCGGATTATTGACGGTCGTGCTGATCGTCTTTTTCATGTCGTTCAACCTGGTCGCACAGTTCAAAGCCGGAGCGCTGATCCTGAAAGTGCTGCTGAACGACGTCGACATTTTCACCAGCTTTTCTCAAACGGTCGGCGAGTGGACTGCGGGCGTCGGCTTCTTCGGCTCGGACGCCCAATACCTGGTCTGCCTGTTCTTCTTCGGCGTCGCGGTGATTGCCTACACTACGTACGGCGGTTTCCACGCGGTCGTCTGGACCGACGTCATGCAGGGCATCGTCATGGTCGTCGGCGTCTTAATCCTGCTCCCGCTGGCGCTCAACGCCGTCGGCGGTCTCGACCGAGCGACTCAGGAAATGTCAAAAATGACGCCGCCATATCGAGGCTACGGCGTCGTCCGAATTGCAGAGCCCGATAGCGAAACGTCGCATCTCGACAAAGATGACTGGCTGAAAATGGGTTCCGGCGATGCCACACGAGTCTTTCGAGTCGCCGCCGCGAAGGCGATCGAACCGAACGCGAATCTTGCTTACGGCATTGAATTTCTTGAGATCACGACACCATCGGAGATCGAACGAATTCTGGCGGGTGAAACGCCGTCGAAGTTTGTCGATGGAATGGCCGTATCACAGTTTTCCGATCCACGGGCTCGATACGGAAAGGCTGTTCTTACATCCCGTTCAGGTGCCACGCTGGGGGCTTACACAATCTTGACATTCAATGTGGACGGCCAGAAGCAGCAGATTCAAATTGTCGAAGACGTCAATCTGGAAGCCGGAATTGCAACAACGGTGCTCATAGAGATCCCGGCTCCTGGCACCGACGTCGCGCAGGAAGTGGATCAGAATATCACTGTCTCAAACGTCCAGACGCGATCCGTGAAGTACGCGTCTGGCGCCGACACTCCGGGAGTGTACGTTTCAGGGCCGGGGCCAAGTGCTACTGACTCGGTCGGCTTTCTCTCACTCAGTGTCGCGATTTCGTTCTTCTTCATGTGGGCGATTTCGGGGTCGGGGCAACCGAGTAACATGGTTCGGCTGATGGCGTTCAAAGATTCGATGACGCTGCGGCGAGCGATTTTCACGGTCGCGATTTACTACACCTGCATCTACGTGCCGCTGGTCTTTATCTTCTGCTGTGCCCGAGTGCTCGTGCCGGGCATGGAAGCCGAACCTGACCGCATCATGCCGGAGATTGCCGTCTACCTGACGAACGGA
>JAQBWV010000233.1 GCA_027624335.1 Planctomycetota bacterium | reverse complement strand
CCTGTCTCAGAGCGTCGAGCAGCCGATGTCGTGGAAGACTTATGGCGGGGTGGCCGTGATCATTGGCGTCGTTGCCATCGTCGAAATGTACCGAACCTTCATCCGGTGGCAGCGTGCGATCTCCATGAGGAAGAATGGTGAACGTCGTACGCGTCGGACCAGTTTCGAGGATCGATACGAACGTCACACACAGGACGATCAGTCAAGTCCTGCGGCACCGTGGCCGTCGCACTCGCAACATTCGCGACAGTCCGAAGCAGTGCCAGCGGAAGTTGCCGAAGAAGCAAGTTCCGCCACAGCAGACATGCAGGTGTGACCGAATTCAGCAGTAACTGCTTTCAGGGGACGAAGCGATTGTTTCGTCCCCTTTTCCTTTCTCATTGACTTAGCTTGATCGAGCACTGGCGAAGGGCTGCACGTCGGGATCGCCAGCGTTTCATTGGGGTTCGGCTGGTGTCGTCAGTTCAGGATGGTCCGAACCCGGTGCCACCGGGCGAACGCCTCCGTCAAGATCGGCCCAACCCGCTTGTACTGACAAATGTGTGTGAAGATTCAAATTGGGATGGCCTCGATTCCGACACGTGCAGCAAAGCCAGGATAGATTCGAGACGTCAATCATCTTTTCCTGCACCGTCGTCAAATCACACGTCTTTGAACTGCGACTTTTCGACAGAGTGACTTCGGTCTGATGTTGATGCGTGACGGTAAAACCCTTTGCTCAAACCTGATCTGGTTCCCGGGATGGACATCTGGAAGCTATGGCTCGCCGAATCATCAACGCTCTGCTTTCTCTGGTTGTGGTTTATCTGTTGTCCACGGTGCTCGTTCCGATAGCCGCAGGACAGGACGATCGGGTGTCGCTTCCGATCCTCGAATTGCCTCAACCGGCAACGGTGTCGAGCGATGCCCGGCAGGTGTCTGAAGCGGCACACGAGTTATCGACTGCACCATCGATCTGCGATGAGGAACATTGGATCGTCAGCGTGCGTCACTGCCAGCAACGGTGTCATGGTTGTGCTCACGATTGCGCGTTTGACTATGTTCGCTCGGATTGGAACGGCTTTGCGACTCCTGCATCGGCCGCAGACTTCCAGGCCTGGCTGAAGCCAGGAATTCCGGTCTGCATTATGGTCCATGGCAGCTATGTGACCGCGGATACCGTGACTGACGATTCGATGAACACGTTCCGCTGGCTGAGGCAGGCAGCTCCGCAACTTCCGCTGCAGGTCGTTTTTCTGACATGGCCCAGCGAGGGACTCCTGACAATCAATCCGGCGATTGCCGCTTCGTCTGCCATTCCTGTTGTTGATATCGCAATTCTGGGACGTCGAGCTGAGTTCAACGGCATTCGACTGGTGAAACTTATTCAGTCGATTCATCCGCAGTCACCGATATCACTCATCGGCCACAGTCACGGAGCACGCATTGTGGCGTCTGGCTTGAATCTTCTTGGAGGCGGTGAGCTTTGCGGTGTACGGCTTTGCGACGGGCCTTCGCACCGGATTCGCACGGTTCTTGTGGGGGCGGCAATTGATCATGACTGGCTGTGTCCCGGACAAAGATATGATCGGGCGCTGAACGCGACGGAGTGTCTGCTCAATATCCGAGTCCGAAAGGACTGGGCACTCCTGCTCTATCCGCTGCGTAAGCCGTTCTCTCCGCGAGCGCTTGGCAGTGCAGGATTTACTACCGGCGATCTTCAGTGTCTGGGGCCGCGAGCATCACAGGTCTCCAACTATGACCTCTCAGAACTCATCGGCACCGGTCATATCTGGCCAGAGTTCTACCGGCATCAGTCGCTTGCGTGTGAACTGGTTCCGTGGATCTACTTCGCTGACCGGTAGTTCGGTGAGTGTCAGGCAGTTACAACCCTCGTCAGTGGAATTGCCGGTTTCAAAGCTGGCTCTGGTGTACGCCTGACGGAGTAGCGACGTGGATGTCGAGTGGGTTGTCTTTGATGCGGTAGGAACGGTAATGAATCCGGAGCCGAGTGTGGCCTCGGCCTATCACTCGATCGGCCGACAGTTCGGTTCAAACCGCACGGCAGTCGATGTGAATTCCCGGTTTGCGACGGCATTCGCTGAGACCGAGCAAAACGATCTGGCAAACGGTTCTGACCTCTCGACAAGTGCGGCCATCGAAGAGGCACGCTGGCGACACGTTGTCGCGTCGGTATTTCCGGAAATTCGCGACCGGGAGGGATGTTTTCAGGCGTTGCACGAATACTTTGCGCGGCCATCTGCGTGGCGATGTTTCGACGACGTCGCGGCGACATTACAGACGCTGCGCGAATGTGGCAGACGATTGGCGATCGCATCGAATTTCGATGACAGACTGCATTCGATCTGCGACGGCAGTCCGCCGCTGACGCTTTTCGAGAAGCGATATGTTTCGTCAGAGCTTGGATATCGCAAGCCTTCAGCGAAGTTCTATCAGGAGTTGATCAGCGACCTCGGAGTCATTCCGGAACGCGCGCTGATGGTCGGCGACGGTCTCGACAATGATGTGCTGGGTGCGCTGGGTGTCGGCATGCACGCAGTTCTGATCTCACGGGAGCCATTCGGTGATGTGACTGTCGATTCAAAGAATCCTGAGACTGGCAGCCAGTTCCCTGTGATTCATTCTCTGACTGAACTTAAGGGACTGTTGAAGTGATTCGCCCCTGGGTCGCCATTCAGCGAAACCCGGCGTCCGGCAGCGGGCATCGGCGGCGTTCACTTCGTGATCTGGCTTCGGCATTGAAACGGCATGATCTGCGCCCTCATATTTTCTCGCGTAGAGAACGTCTCAACCTTCGACTGCTGGACCCCGAACGACGAGCCGCACTGGTGGGAATCGTTGCCGCAGGGGGCGACGGCACTCTGGCGGATGTTGTAAATCGCTATCCCGGAATTCCCGTTTGTCCGTTCCCGTTAGGTACGGAGAATCTGCTCGCGAAATACCTGGAAATTCCGTTTGATGGTGCAGCAGCCGCGCGGGTGATTGCCGCTGGCAATCGCCGCACTTGTGATCTCGGGCTGGCTGGTGACGAACAGCGTTTTCTGATCATGGCCAGTGCCGGTTTTGATGCCGACGTGATCCGGCGACTGCATGAGTCGAGGCGAGGGAATATTTCTCACCTCAGTTATCTGGCACCAATCTGCCAGTCGACGATTCACTATCCGTTCACAAAACTGATCGTGAAAGCCAATGGACAGGCAGAACCGATTGAAGGGTCATTTGTCGTCGTGTCAAACTTTCCGACTTACGCGTTGAAACTGCCGATCAATCCGGAAGCGGACCCAGCCGACGGAATGTTGACGGTTCGTGTGTTTGAAAAACCTGGTCTCTGGAATCTGGCGAAGTACAGCGCAATGGTCATCCGACGAAAGCATTTCGATCGTTCGGACGTTCGAATTATTCAAACGGCAGCGTTGACCATTGAAAGTGAATCCAGCATCCCGATTCAGATCGATGGCGACCCGTTCGATGCGACCCCCATCCGGTTGAGATGCCTGCCCGGTGAACTGGAGCTATTCGTTCCGTAGGCAGTCTCGTCGTCTTGTTCCGACACTTTGCCTGGAAACGAATTGGGGAGAATGTTCAGCGTTCGTTATTCATGTGCCCGAGTCGCTGCACACTATCTGCAGGTAATCTGTTCCACAAAACCGGCGGCTATCGCCTTGCCACTGACTGAGAACAACGTTGAATAGATTTCGTCACCGTCAGGCGGAATCCGATCGGCATCTGGCGAGACTTTCAAGATCCTGCAGGGCCGTGCGGCCAGCATCCTGCTCAGTATCTGCCAGCGGCTGTTGATTCTCGACCAGTAAATGCTCGGCCTGTTCGAACGAGCAGAACGATTCGAACGTCGCGAAAAATCCACTGTTCGTGGCGTCTCGCAGCGCGTCGGGGAACGACTCAGTCTGGCTGAGGAAGTGGTGCGGGTTTTGAGCGACAACGAGTTCGCGGCAGCGCGCTGCAACGTTCAGCCAACCGGCGAGGCAGGCTTCTCGTCCGGTCAGTACCAGAAAGCGATCTCGTCCGAGTGAATGCAGTTTTTCGTGAGAAATTCTCGCCAGCCGGGCGAAGGTCATCATGGCAATCTCGTGATTTCGCACAGCTGATTCCCTACAGTCGTGGTTGTGAGTGGGTTTCGAATCGTAGAAGTAAACGATTTGACCGGAACTGAACTTACTCGCCAATACCAGCCGAACACGCTTTGAGGACTTCCGCAAATGATTCAGCATTTCTTACTGGCCGCGTTCGTCGTCGTTGTTCCATTGTCGTTCACGAATGCAGCCGATGAACTCCAGCCTCTGAAGTACAACAATCCTGGACTGGTCGTTGATCTGGGAGTCGGACTGTGGGCGTGGCCGCTGCCCATGGACTATGACGGTGACGGCGATCTGGACCTGGTCGTATCGTGTCCTGATAAGCCTTCGAATGGAACGTATTTTTTTGAAAATCCGGATGGGAATGTCGCGTCTCCGGTTTTCAAACCTGGAGTGAAGGTCGGTCCGGGGCATCACAACATTCGAGTCTCCTGGGTCGACGACAAGCCGCGGCTGCTAATTCCAGGACTGGAGATTCTCAACTTTTCGAGCAGCCAGTTTGAGCAGTCGCGAAAGCTCAACATCCCTGGAGACTTTCTCGCCAGGCACCCGCAGAAACGGAAGCTGCGGGCCAACCAGTGGCACCTGGTTGACTACGACGGAAACGGCAAGCTGGACGTCGTCGTGGGAATCGGAGACTGGCTCGACTACGGATGGGACGACGCCTGGAATTCGGAAGGTGTCTGGCAGAACGGGCCACTTCGAGGGCTCATTTACTGGTTCCCGGACGCTGGCGAGCCGAATGACGGCAAGTCTCACGCGGTTGCTCCGAAACAGGTCTTTGCAGGCGGAAAGCCGCTGGAAGTGTTCGGTTGGCCGTCACCCAACTTCGCAGACTTCGATGGGGACGGCGATCTCGATTTGCTGTGCGGTGAATTTATCGACCGGTTCACATACTTCGAGAATGTCGGCAGCCGAACCGCGCCGAAGTATGTAGCGGGAAGATTCCTGCAGGACACGACAGCCGCTGACGGAAGCGGGCTGCTGAAGATGGACCTGCAGATGATCGTTCCGGCGGCGATCGACTGGGATCGTGATGGCGATGTCGATCTTGTCTGCGGCGATGAAGACGGTCGCGTCGCTCTCATCGAGAACACCGGATCCTTTGCGGATGGTCTTCCGGTGTTTCGATCACCGTCGTACTTTCGGCAGGTTGCTGATAGCGTCAAATGCGGGGCTCTAGCGACTCCCTGTTGTGTCGACTGGGACGGTGACGGCGATGAAGACATCCTCAGCGGCAATACCGCCGGGTACGTCGCCTTTTACGAGAACCTCGGCATTCCCGAAGGCAGCGAAATGCCTCGCTGGGCGGCACCGCAGAATCTTATGGGTGGCGGAGAAGTGATTCGAATTCTCGCTGGGCCAAACGGGTCGATCCAGGGACCGTGTGAAGCGAAGTGGGGTTACACCAGTTTCACAATAGCCGACTGGGACCACGATGGTCTGCTGGACGTCGTACTGAATTCGATCTGGGGAAAAGTTCTGTGGTATAAGAACCTGGGTTCAAAGAGCAAACCGAAACTCGACGCCGCACGGGATATCGAGGTGCAATGGTCTGGCCAAACACCGAAGCCGGAGTGGACCTGGTGGGAGCCCTCAGGCAGTCAACTGGTGACGCAATGGCGTACGACTCCGGTCGTTGCAGACTTCACCGGCGACCGATTGAACGACCTGGTTATGCTCGACCACGAAGGATATCTCGCCCTGTTTGAGCGAAGGTCATCTCCGCAAATCAGTGGTTCTTTGAAAGCCGACAAGTTTCAGTTACTGCCCGGCAAGCGGGTTTTCGTGGACGTCAAAGGCGACCCTCTTCGTCTGAACGGGCGGCGGGCCGGTGGAAGCGGTCGCGTGAAGCTGCATACTGTCGACTGGGACGGAGACGGCGATCTCGACTTTCTGCTGAACAGCATGAACGCGGACCTGCTCGAAAATGTCAGCCAGGAAAACGGCGAATTCGTGCTGATCAACCGAGGCCCCGTCGATACTCGTCGCCTTGCCGGACACACGAGCAGTCCAGCTACTGTCAACTTCTTTGGCTCCACAAAACGAGATCTGGTCGTCGGCGCCGAGGATGGATATTTGTATTTCAAACGACGGCCAGAGTAATCGGCAGTGACGAAAGTGATCGTACACGGGAGTCACTCGCCCTGCGGCATCCTGTTAGTGCATTGGCAAAATTGGCGCAGCCTTATCCCTTTTCCAGATCGTCCAATGCAGCCTTGACCGTTTCGTAAACAGTGATGAACTGGGAAAGTCTGGTCTTCCTGAAGTTCTTCATGGCTTCGACAGAAAGTCCGCAAACGCAGAGTTCGCGGTGGTCGTCGGTCATCCGGTGTTGCAGTTCGCCCAGCACGCCGAGCACCGTGTTGGAGAGAATCCACGCTTCCTGGAAATCGATGATAAACTTCTTCGGCTGCCCGTCCGCTTCCAGGCTCAGCATTGAAGAACGGAATGCGTCAGTGCTGGCGGTGTCAAGTATTTTGTGATTTGTGACTCGCGCGAACAGCGTTGTTCCTTTCCACACGATATCCAGATTCGGAAACGCCCGCCGCCGCAGAATCGTTCGCCAGGGTTCTTCCGCAACAACGCTGATTGTCGAGGATTCTTCGTTGCGTGCCGGGCAGTGAATCATGATCACGTCAGCTGGGGCTGCTTCGTTGTTGAAGATGGCGTGGATGATGTTCTGCGGAATTGTGGCTGACTCGCCCGCGATCAGCACTCGGCTCTTCTGGTCAATCCACTGTTCGACCTTTCCCTTCGTGACGATGATCACCTCTTCCATATCGGGATGTCGATGGAAGGACCAGACACTGTTCGGCTTGATCTGAACCCTGGCTACGTGCAGCAATGCCGATGGCGTAATCGGTGGCCCGGCCAGCCAGTTCATGTTTCCCCAGGGGAATGACTCGACCTCGATCTGGCGCTCACGGTCGGAGACGAATTTGTAGAAAGAGCGGGGCAGACCATAACGTCCCGGTGCCGGACCACTCGCTTCGGTTGCCAATTGTCCCGTGTCTGCGTCTGCAGCGTCCGCGATCTCCTGCGCTAAGTCAGCGGGTCGATTCCAAATCTCTTTGGCGGCTTCGAGAGATTCGCAAACGGTTACGATGCGGTCGATTTCGGTAACCGAGATGACTTTCTGCACGATCGGATTCGTACTGCAGAGCATGAGTTTCGTTTTGGCTCGAGCCGCGGCATTCGCCAATCGAACGATTTCTCCCAGGGTTCTCGACTGAATAAATCCGGAGCCTGACAGGTCAATCACGACTCGCGGGGGTTGTGCTTCACGGACGAATATTTCGAGTTCCAGAAGCAGTGCGATGAATTTCTGGTGATCCGTCAAACTGTTCAGGCGCACGACCAGACCGCCGTCAACGGCTTCAGCTTCGGCACAGTCAGTATTCAGCAGCATGAGCAGTCTCCATTGCCCTTTGCCGACCCGTTCTTGTCCGCGTCCAGTTCGACACAGACCAGTCTCAGGGCAAAGAATGCCAGATCTCTCGCCGATTTGCTAATCGTCATTCCGTGCCTTGGCGATCCGTCGGTCGATTTACGAATTCGAACCTGAACACGCACGTGAGCCGGATTCAGCGGATACTGTTACTGACAAACTCGTGTCCATGCTCCTTTTCGGAAGACATTCTTCGAGCATTGCTGAACTCAACGAAATCAAGTGTTGTTTGAATCGCTGTTCCCTTCGAGATTTCTGCCGCGTGCTCGTGGTATCGTTGTTTGTCTTCGATAAAGTATCGATTCTGAGTTCCGCAAGCATTCGATTCGTACGCCGGACTCCTTCCGTGCAGGCAGCCGATTCTTTTCCAGTTTCGACTGAAAACGAAAACCAGACCAGACACGAGAGAGACGTCTGGCGTCAGCATTTCGAAATGACTCCTGAATGAAACATGCGACAGCAGCGGCTAAGTTTGTTGCCAATGACGAGCGTTCACACTGGCACGACAAAGCCCTCTGGTTCGTCCGCCAGAAACGCGATCGAATGGCACATTCAGTGCCCGAATAGGAGCTGCTGCGCGACACGGCGGCAGCGATCAAAGCATTCACGATGACTCATCTGGCGGAGTTGCTGGAGCAGTTTGAAGAGAATGCAACAAAGCTCGGTGCGACTGTCCATTGGGCCAGGGACGCGGCGGAGCACAACGAAATTGTGTACGGACTGCTGCGTGATCACGATGTGAAGAAACTCGTGAAGAGCAAGTCGATGCTCACCGAGGAATGTCATCTCAACCCATTCCTGGAAAAACACGGAATCGAGGTGACCGACACGGACCTTGGTGAATGGCTGGTGCAGCTTCGGGAAGAGGCTCCCAGTCACATCGTCATGCCGGCCATTCATATCAGGAAGGAAGAGGTCGGCGAACTGTTTCACACGGTGCTGGGAACAGAAAAAGGTGCGAGTGATCCCAAATACCTGGCTGAAGCTGCAAGGAATGCGTTGCGACAGAAGTTTATGGCCGCCGATGCTGGTTTGACCGGAGTCAATTTCGCGATCGCAGAAACCGGCGGCTTCGTCGTCTGTACCAATGAAGGCAACGCTGATCTTGGAGTGTCACTTCCAAAACTCCACATCGCCTGCATGGGCATCGAAAAAATGATCCCGAAGCCGGAACACCTGGGAGTCATGCTGCGACTGCTGGCACGCTCGGCAACGGGTCAGCCCATCACGACTTACAGTTCTCACTTTCATGGACCGCGTCCAGGTGCAGAATTGCACATCGTCCTCGTCGATAACGGTCGGTCAAATCTGCTGGCCAGTAAAGAGTTTCATCGCTCGCTCAACTGCATTCGATGCGGGGCCTGCATGAATACCTGCCCGGTTTATCGTCGCAGTGGCGGTCACAGTTATGGCACGACAGTTCCAGGCCCGATCGGATCAATCCTCGCTCCTGCACGAGATGCCGAAGAGCACTCCACATTGCCTTACGCCTGTAGTCTGTGCGGCTCCTGCACGGACGTCTGTCCGGTCAAGATCGATCTGCATCACCAGCTGCTTACCTGGCGGCGGGAGATCGCTTTGCAGGGATATGTATCGCTCGACAAGACCGTCCCGATGAAACTCGCCGCCGCACTTTTCCGTCGTCCCTGGCTGTTTCGCCTGGCCGGACGAGTGGCTCGGGCTGTGGTGCCATGGCTGCCTCGTTTCATGTTGTACAACCCGTTGAATCCCTGGGGACGACAAAGAGAGTTGCCGGAATTTCCTCGCGAAAGTTTTCAACAGGCTTACGCGCGTCGGCAGAAGTCGTCAGAAAGAGGAAGCTGATATGAGCAGCCGGGACACCATTCTCAAGGCGATCCGGAACAGTCAGAGAGAAGCCACTCCGCTTCCGACTCTTGAGCAGAACTGGCTTCGATTCGACGACCCGGTCGCGCATTTTACGACGGTCCTCCAGTCCGTTGGCGGGAAGTGCATTCGCGTCAGCTCGACTACAGAAATCGACGAGCAGCTGAATCTGTTTCCGCAGTTCGAATCCGCGAGCGTGCGAACTTCGGCAGTCGAAGGAGTTGGAAAACCGACCGTCAACATCGACTCAATCAACGACCCTCACGAACTGGAAAATATCGACTTTGCGGTGCTCGAAGGACAGATCGCTGTCGCCGAAAACGGAGCAGTCTGGGTAACCGACAAGACACTGAAACACCGAGTGCTGTACTTCATCGCTCAGCATCTGGCGCTGGTGGTTCGGACAAGCAGTGTTGTTAACAACATGCACGAGGCTTACCGACAGTTGTCGTTCGAGAGTCCGCGTTTCGGAGCTTTCGTCTCAGGCCCGTCCAAGACCGCCGACATCGAACAGTCGCTTGTGATTGGTGCTCACGGCCCAAGGTCTCACATCGTGTTTCTTGTCGACGACGAGTCTTGATCGAGCCGAGCCTCAAAACGGCTCAAGCTGACGAACAGGTATGAAGATCATCTGAAACGAAAACAGGCCCGATAGATTCGCTCCATCGGGCCCGTTGAGTTTCATGTCGACAACAGCGATCAGAATCCTCCTCCACCGCCACCACCGAAACCTCCTCCACCGCCGCCACCGCCACCTCCACCGCCTC
>JAQBWV010000232.1 GCA_027624335.1 Planctomycetota bacterium | reverse complement strand
GACTCGGGACCGAGGTGTCTGGACGAGTTCGCGCGTCATTGGTTCACCCGATCCGCCAGCGAAGTATGTCACGCAGGTTGCATATGCGGGTTTGAAATTCGACGAGCCGCTTGCGTTTTCGATCGTGCCCGGCATGGATCGGATTGGCATCGCTCAGCGGTACGGAAAACTGTTCACATTTCCGAATGAACTCGCGACGAAAGACAAGACACCGCTGCTTGAATTGAAACGCTCGGTAATGGGGCTTGCGTTTCATCCGAAGTTTGCGAGCAACGGGAAATTCTATGTGACGTCGTTGCCCGATCCATCAACGCCGACAGACAAGGGCACTCGGGTCTCCGAGTTTCGTGTGACGGACCGGTCTACGATGACTGCGGATGTGGATTCCGAACGGATTCTGATTGAGTGGCCGAACGGCGGCCACAACGGCGGCTGCATCCGATTCGGTCCGGACGGATATCTTTACCTGGCGACGGGTGATGGCAGCGGGATCGCTGATGAACGAAAGACCGGACAGGATATCAGCGACCTGTTTGGTTCGATTCTCAGACTGGATGTCGATCATCAGGCCGATGGGAAGCCGTATGCTGTGCCAGATGACAACCCGTTCGTCGGTGTCGCAAATGCTCGGCCGGAAATCTGGTCATACGGTCATCGGCAGGTTTGGAAGTTCAGTTGGGATTCGGCAGACGACACCATGTGGGCCGGCGAAGTGGGACAGGATCTGTGGGAGATGGTTTACATCATTCAGCGGGGCGGAAACTACGGCTGGAGCGTGCGTGAGGGCCGGCATCCATTTCGACCCGACAGGCCTAAAGGGCCGAGCGACTTCATCGAGCCGATCGTCGAGCATCCGCATCACGACTTTCGGTCGATTACCGGCGGCTTCGTTTATCACGGCACGCGGTTGCCGGAACTGCGGGGTCACTACATCTATGGTGACTACGACACGGGAAAACTCTGGGCTCTGAAGTGGGATGCGAAGACACAAGCTGTCACCGCGAACTTCGAACTGTGCGACGTACAACTGCGAGCCGTCGATTTCGGTCAGACCCCCGATGGAGAAATCTTCATCGTCGACTTTGCGGGCGGCCAGTTGCACGAACTCGCGCACGCCCCGCCGGTAACCGATGAGGAGCCGCCGTTCCCACGAAAGTTGAGTGAGACTGGCTTGTTCGCTTCGACTGCCAGGCACACGCCCGCAGATGGTGTCATCCCTTACGACGTTATCGCTCCATTGTGGTCGGATCACGCTCACAAGGATCGCTTCATAGCGCTTCCCGACGCGTCGCAGATCGAATTCGACGCGGTCACTTATCCACAGCCGTCGCCTGGGTCGCGGCCCAGTTGGCGGTTTCCCGATGGCGCGGTGCTGGTCAAAACGTTTTCGCTCGAAATGGAAGTCGGCAACCCGGCCAGCCGTCAACGGCTGGAAACTCGCCTGCTGCATCACAAGAAAATGGACGGCAAAGACAACGAGTACGGGGCTCAGGTCTGGCGCGGCTACACCTACCTCTGGAACGACAAACAGACCGACGCCTTTCTGATCGATTCGAAAGGCCTGGACCGCACGTATGAAATCCGAGACGCGGACAGTCCCAGCGGTGTCCGTCAACAGAAATGGCATTTTCCCAGCCGAGCGGAATGTACGCTCTGTCACACGATGGCGGCGAGATATGTTCTGGGCGTCAGCACCGAGCAGATGAATCGTGACTTCGACTACGGCCCGGACGTCGGTGAGAAGAATCAGATCGACTATCTCAACGAGATCGGTGTTTTCACCAAAGCTGTCCCCGAGACGTCGGCGACACTTCGTCGGCTTGTTGATTATCACGATTCCTCAGAGAGTATTTCAGACCGGGCCAGGTCGTACCTGCACGCGAACTGTTCTCACTGCCATCGAAAATGGGGCGGCGGCAATGCGGAGTTTCTGCTGCTCTCAACACTGCCTGTCGAGGAAACCGGCACGGTCAACATTCGACCCGGTCAGGGAGCCTTCGGGCTGAAGAACGATCCGCGTCTGCTGGTGCCCGGTGATCCGGATCGGTCGCTGATTCACTACCGTATGAGCCTGCTCGGCCTGGGACGCATGCCGCACATCGGGTCGAATGTTCGCGATGACGAATCACTCAACTTGATCCGTGACTGGATTCAGCAACTTAGGCCCTGACGACGCGAAATCGTCTGGTTGTCCCCTGGCAGCAGTGAATCAATGCGTTGAGCGACCGCAGCTGCAGCCGGTCGCAAAGGGCAGTGGATAGCTGATGCCGTTGCCGACATGTTCCCAGAAGAAGTCTGGTGAACCGGGCCTGGCGGGCTCGGACATCGACTTCGATTCGAAGATGCGACCATTTGCGATCGTCCACTGAATTCGTTCTGAATCACGGATCTCTATTGTCGGATCAGCACCGGCTTCCATGACGATCAGGTCGGCCAGTTTGCCTGCCTCCAGCGAACCGATATCGCCGTCCAATCCCAGGTACTTCGCGCCGTTCAGCGTGCCGCATCGAAGTGCCTGCATCGGCGTCATGCCACCTTGCACAAAGCTCCACATCTCCCAGTGAGTGCAGACACCGTTGAGCTGACCATGTCCACCAGCCTGAACCAGGCCTCCTTCGTCCACGACCTGCCGCGCGATCTCGGCAACTCGAATGTGGTTGTAGTCTTCCAGTGGTGACTTCTCTCGACGTCGGGAACGCGGATTCAGAATGTGCGGCGGGATGAAGGTCTTGAGCCGCTCGTGTTTCCATAGATCATCGTGCTCGTACCAGTATTGCTCGCCGGAGATTCCTCCGTACGCCACGCTGAGCGTCGGCGTGTATCCGACCGCCGTGTTACGCCAGAGGTCCATCACGTCGTCGTAAGCGGTCTGCACGGGTAGCGTGTGCTCGATGCCAGTATGACCGTCAACGATCATCGTCATGTTGTGCATGAAGGTCGAACCGCCTTCCGGGACGACCATCATTTCCAGCTGGCGAGCTGCCGCTATGACCTTTTGCCGTTGGTCGCGGCGCGGCTGGTTGTAGCTCTTGACGGAAAACGCACCGACAGCCTTCATTCGTTTGAGGTGGAACAGTGCGTCCTCAAGACTTTCGATTTCTGCTTTGAAGCTGCCTGCGGCACCATACAGGATGGTGCCCGTTGAAAATGTACGAGGTGCGACGATGTGTCCCGCTTTCGTCAGCTCACTCGCGGCGAAGATTGCCTGAGTGTCGTTGGACGGGTCGTGCACGGTGGTCACGCCGAACGCCAATCGAGCGTAGTCCACCCAGTTACGTTGGGGCGTAATCCCGGACGTTGCCTGAGATCCGTGGGCATGCGTATCAATAAATCCAGGCAACACGGTCTGGCCATTGATGCGAATAACTCGAATGCCTGCGGGAATCTTCACTTCCTTCTTCGAACCTACGGCCTTAATCCGATTTGCCTCGACGATGATGACACCATCTTCAATGACGCCGGCAGTTCCCATCGTGACAATCCGTCCGCCGACCAGCGCGAATGCACCCGCCGGTTTGGCGTGCCTGACCTTGAAGCCGATTGTGGTCGACTCTGGCGGAAGAGGATTTTCGTTATCTGCTTCACCTTTGTCTTCTCCATCAGCGACCGCGATCGCAGCGACGCTGACCGGGCTCGTGAACAATTCCGGCCCGAGCGACCAGTGCAACGACTTGCCGTCACCTGAAAAGTGGAGCCAGTCGCCGGCCTGCACACTCAACTTCCTGACGGGCAGACCCTGGAACTTCGGACCGATGTTGATCGTTGAGCCCGTCTGCAGGAATGGGGCGAGGTACACGTTAAACCGTTCGACGAAAGCGATGTTGCGACCGTCCGGAGAAACTCGATAGTCGGTCGCCCATTGACTGTTGTAGTGCTCTCTCTCTTCGTTGCCGTCGAGGTCGATTGAAAACAGCATTCGGTTGTCAGCGTCTTTCTCGGACTTTGTTCGCTGCAGAAAGACTCGATCTGTAGCCTTACCGAACTGTGGTCGACTACCGGACTTCGCGATTCGTTCGGGTTGGCCTCCGTTAACGGGAATTCGGTAAACACCTGGTTCGTGTGAATACAGAGGGGATCTCAGCAGGCCTCCGGTCGACTTCTCAAACACGACGGTCTCGCCGTCGGGCGACAGGACAGGATTCACATAGTGGCCTGGGCGAACCGTCACCTGTCGGTTGTCCTCAGCGTTGATCGCCGATGCGATTCGGATCGAACCAAGCGTCCGGTCATTCCAGGTTGTGTAGATGATCCTTTCGCCGTCGCGAGACCAGTCCGGACAGAACTCGAATTCGCCATCGCGACTGGTCAGTCGACGCGGCTCACCGTCAGGCAGCCTGCGGATGTAAATCTTTCCGAGTGCCTGAAAGGTCACGTGCTCTCCGCCAGGTGAAGTTTTCACCCACCGCAGCATTCTGACATCAAACTCATCCGGCGCGACTTCGATGGGGAACCGCAGGCTCTTAGTGATCGTTCGCGAATCGTTGATGCGGAATGGAACGATCGACTCGGTCCCGTCTGCAACCTTGATTCTCCGGATCTTGCCTTTCGCCCAGGTAATGATCGACTTGCCATCCGGCGTCCAGGCGAATGCTGGATAGACACCATGGATTGCCCACGCTTCCTGCATGTCACGTTCGAGCCGATCGTAGACCAGTCTGACCGCACCGGATTCAGTATCGAACAGGTGCAGGCCAGTTGCGGGGCCAAGTCGCCGTACGAACGCAATCAGTTTCCCATCGGGAGACGGAGTCGGTCGACACGCTCCGCCAGGGCCTGTGATGTATGACTCGGTTTCGCCGGAATCAAGATCGAGCCGCTTGATTGTGTAAACCTGGCCGTTTGAGTCTTTGTCGTACTGGAAGGTGTCGCCGGGGCTGGAATCCTGCGAGTAATACAGGTACTTCCCATCGGGAGAAAACGCTGGCTCGTTGACATCCTTCTGGTCGTTCGGACGTTTGGTCAATTGAACTCCAGCCATCGCATCCTGGCTCGCTGCATCTCGATGGTACATCCACATCTCGCCAGCTCCGAGAGATCGACGACTGGTGAAATGTTTTCGGGCGACGATGTACTGGTCGTCGCCCGACCATGCCGGGCCGTTGACCAGATGGAACGATTCGTTCGAGATCTGCCGAAGTTCTTTCGTCTTTCGTTCGATGATCCAGATGTTGTCGCCAGCCTTGCCTCCTTTGCCGTTGCGGTCACTCGTGAACGCAATCCACTTACCATCGTGGCTGAAACGTGGCTGCATATCCCAGGCAATTCCTGAAGTGAGCTTCTCCGGACTTCGTTCAGAACCATCCGCCCCGGCAACTGGCATCACGTAGATATCGCCCAGCAGGTCGAAGACAATCTCGCTGCCGTCAGGATGCACATCGACAGTGAGCCAAGTGCCCTCGGTAACGTCCAGCGACTGCTCGACGGACGGGCCCGGCGGAGACTCGACGTTCCACTTATCCTCTTTGACGGCATCCCCGTCTTCTGAGACCTTCACTGTGGACTCAGCATCCGCCTTTTTTGTCGCAAGTGGTTGCTGGCTGACCGGCGGTTTTGTCTTTTCTTCCGCATGAAGTCCACATGGAATCACGAAGAGCAAGCACGCGGCTAACAGACACGGTCGGTTTGACATCGGAAATTCCTGTTGACTTTCATGTTCGAAAGCAGCGACGACTTGACGTCCAGATATCGAGATGACAATTCCCGCAACGAGTGACTTAGAGTCGTAACAGAAAAAGACGCGCACGCCGTGCTTGCATCATTCGTTGACGTATCCCTGTCCCCTTTGGTTGTGACGGGCCAACCACGCCGGGTAATTGCGTGGAGATACTGTACTGGTTATCCGGGTTGGATCGTGAGGCTCCACCTGGGGGCCTGGGACAATGTTCCAACCGTTCCGTGTCAGGGCGGAGGGCGGAGCCGGTAAGTACCTAACTTGATCGATTGGCCTTAGTCACGCTGACATTTCGTTGGATACGCGAGACGTTTCCCTGTCGATCGAAGATCTCGACAACGATCCGGCCCCGTTTCAAATTGCGAATGGGTGCCTTGATCTTCATCTCACGGACACCCTGGCTGATCTCTTTGAATTGAGTTGCCAGTTCGTCGCCAGGTTGAAAGTCGTCGATCGGAAAGTCGGCTTTGACCGAAAAGCTCTCAACGTCCAGCCCCGAATCGTAATCGTGCATTCCGACGATGATCGAATTGAGACTGAGGTTCGCTCCTGCGACAGGTTGGGTCAGCGTGAGGATCGGGCGATTGTCGTCGAGCATCCAGCCATAGCCGCGGCGGTCGGGTTGTTCCGGGTCGTAGTCGAGATCGATCGGGCAACCCAGATCGATCCAGCGCACGATCATGCGGCGATCCTCATCGGTGGGGCGTATCACTTTTCGGGCCGCTATCGCGGCAATGGGCGGCATTGGACTGCCGGTGTAATCGAGGTCCCATCGCGCGCGGTTTTTCTGTGGATCGACGGGTTTGCCGAATTGTACGAAGTCTCGGGCTCCTGGCTTTGACTCGGATGGGTGATCGTCGTTGGAGAATCCGTCCAGCCGCCGACCGAACAGTTTCCACACCAGCAGGCTCCGCCGAGACTGAAACTTGCGAACGTATCGTGAGGCGTTTGGATATCCCCACGTGTCATAACCGAGTGGCTTATGACCGAACTGAGCCTTCTCGTCATCGGCGAGGCGGTAGTAGGTTCCCGGCAGAGTGACGCTGTTTGGAACGCGAACCAGTTCCGCGTCGGCATCGAGGTTCAAGTTGCCAGCGGGATCATCACCCGTGTGACAGAGAATGCAGCTGCGCTGGAAAATTGGCCGGATGTCCCGGTGGTACTCGACATTTACCACTTCCTCCTTTTCAGTCCGCACGCCCGTCTCGTTGTCGGAATCCCACTGTAACTGCCTGTTTGCGTTGCCAGTGCCTTGCCGGGCCAGCAGCGGCGTGGAATTGACGAGGTCCCACACTTTGTAACTCTGCTGTCCCGCAAGCGTGTCGCTGAAAAGCGTCGGCTTCTGGCTGTGAGCGTGACAGCCGCCGCAATCCGTTCGCGTCTCTCCCGGGCGGAGTTGATGCCATGTCTGAGACATGTTGAGCGCGATGCCGTTGCGGTCAAGCGTCTGAAACGTAAAGGCTGTGTCGGCGGGAATCTTTGCGAGAAAACTGGTGTCAGGGTTTCCATCCGGGTCCAGTGGCTGATGATCGGGGCGAATGTCGTCGCCGTTCGCTGGAGGTGGTTCGTTGAATTTGCGGAGCGGGACCTCGCCAAGGATGCGAAGTCGTTCCATGGCGTGGCTGAAGAAGCGGCGGCCGGTGTTTGCTCCACGCTGCCGATCGGTGGTTGGCTCCATCACCAGGATCCGGACGGCGTGAATCTCGTCATTCGAGTAGAGGCCGGCGTCCGCTCCCTGGTTGTGCCAGTTGAGTGGCATGCCGTTGCCATGACTCGTGAACGCGTCAAGCCCCTTCCACGGATCGTTGCCACCAGCATACCGGGCAGTGACTTCGCCGTCGGGAACGTCGCCGTTGGGATAACTCTCGCGTTTGTAGAAGCTCGACGACCCGATCAGGCCGAATGGAGAGCCCTCTTTCAGATGCTCTGCGTTCAGGCCTTTCCCATCGTTGGACAGTGGTTTGCGGAGCACTGGTTCGTCGACACCGTGGACAGAGTTGTAAGGCACGACGGCTCGCGGCCAGCTTTCGTTGTACTTCGGATCGTTCCTGATGAGCACAAGTTGCGAAGGCTGCTCAACGATGGCTCCACCCTTCAGCAGGTAGAGGCCGCCGTCCAGTTGCGGCAGATATTTGTATTGGTGATTGACCGGTCCGGGCGAGTAGACGGTCAGCATGTGATTGCCCGGAGCAGCCGATGGGTGTGTGAACTTTCCGACCTTTGGGGATTCCTTGTCAGCGAGGATGGACGGATTTGCTGGTCCCTCACCACCCATCGAGAACGGAGTCAGCGAGATAGAACCTGTTGGCATGAAGGGGATGCGGTACCACTGTCCCTTTCCGTTGTAGTGCCGACCGTATCGCCACGGCGGATTCTTTGGAGACTGCATCCAGCCCGGTCCGAACTGGGAATATCCCTTTGGCGGAGACAGCGGCAGTTTGATGTACGCCCCGAAACCGCTGTTGTTCTGGTTGTAATATTCTTCGACGACGATCGATCCATCCGAAAGCTGCGTTTGAAAGTGAAAGCCGTTGGGTGCTCCACCGGGATCGAACGCGCTGATCAATGGAGCCCAATTGGTGCCGTCCGGGTTGATCGTCCAGACGCCCCACAGAATCGTGCCGCGAATGCCTTGCGATTCGAGCGTGCTGTACATGATCCGTCCGTCTTTCAGCACGACCGGGTGCAACGCTCCGGAAATATTCATGTGCCCGATCTTTTCGAGATTCGGCGGCAGCTCAGTGTCGCCGATACTCACATCGGAATCGTCCATCGTGAAAAGCTGCAGCGCGATTGACGGATAGCCTTTTGCCGGTCTGAAGCCATCGCGGTTGCTGGTGAAGACGACACGCCCTCCCGGCAGCGGGTGCGGCCCCATGTTGAAGACGCCGTAGTTGTAGTACGTCTTGTCTTTCGTGTTCTCGCGATAATCGCTCGACCAGTCAGCTGCCCCGGTATTCGGCGAGAACCTCTGATTCGTCAGACGCACGATTCGACGCGTCCTGAGATGAATCTTGAAGATGTCCGCACCGGCTTTCGGAGGGCTCCACTGATTGCGATTCCGCAGGTCGTAGAGGTACGAGTAGTAGACCCACTCACCGTCAAACGAGACCACCGGGTCGGTGACGGATCCGTTGCCTCCATCGACCAGCAGTTCCTCGCTGCCGTCCGGGTGCAGCAGCATCAGATCGGCACCGGGCTCCATCGTGACCGGTTGCGAAAAGTCGGTGTAGTAGCGTTTGTGATTCGTGTCGCCATCCCGATCAGCTCGGACGTAGACGATGTCGTAGTCGATACTGACGGATTTGTCCTCAGAAATACTGGGAATGCGGACGTCGATATCGTCGAGAAACAGAGGCTGGTCCTGAGCCGGAATCACCGAACGCTGTGCTAAGACAATCATGACGGTCAGGAAGAAGCATTTCCGTCGCATGGCAATTCCTTCGATGAGGGACACGCGATTATTCGCTGATAGACTGCTGCCGTCCAGAGCGGCACCGGTTTCCGCCATCACGAGAACCCTGCCATTGTGAAACTTCGAATCAACCCATTCGTGAACCAGCGAGGGATTCACCTGTGTCCGAGTCACTTACCAGTCTGCTAAGAACCCATACGTGCCTGTATTCGTCGTTTGATTCTACGGTAAACGCTGACATTGCCCGCGGTGACGGGACCGCAACTCTGAACGCGGATGTCGTGCGGCACGATCCCACTGCAGGACGGTACGGCGGCTCGTTGGTCTTCTCTGCCGAGAATCGTGCCTGGGCGGAAGACGAGTTCACCTATGACGCCAAGAAGAACTTTCCGTACGACTCCGGAAAGTTCGAAGGCACGGTCGCCATGTGGCTTCGAGGTGATCCGGACGCCGATCTCAACGACGAATACCCTGTCGACCCGTTTCACATCAGCCGTCATGCGGCCGATGGTTCGTTCTATCTCGACCTGACGCGTCCAAACGATTGGCGTTATGGCTCGCCCAGAAAACTGCGGTTCGGTCTTTATGGCGACAGCCCACAGCAGGACATGTTTGTCGGCGGGCAGTTGCTGGTCGTTAGCGACCTGGGATGGAATGACCGCCAGTGGCATCATGTCGTCGCGACATTTGGCAACGTCAACAGCGGTAAGCAGGACGGATTCGCTGCGTTATACATCGACGGGGTACGGCGCGCGACAATGGAGGGCTATCGACATAGCCTCACCTGGAACATCGACGGGATGACGATCGGTCTCGGCCAGCGATTTGCCGGGAACATCGATGAGTTCCTGATCCTCGACGTGTGCCTGGATGAGGAGTCTATTGCTGAATTGGTCCAATGCAAAGGACCGGTCCTGTCGTGACGGTGGCAGACTTGACGCGTCGATCGCATTTCTGTAATCACTTTCGACTCGATCTCGTTCGGAGACTTCCAGGCGATGCGGATTGCGACCCACCTGCTTCATCACAGTCGCATGGATATTCGTGACGAAGTGGCGATTCTCGACCGCATGAACTTCCGAGCCAAAGGGGCCAGCCAGGAATCGCACTGCCGTCGACGTTGCAGAGATCGGCACA
>JAQBWV010000231.1 GCA_027624335.1 Planctomycetota bacterium | reverse complement strand
CGCCGTCGGTGTCTCGCAGCAGCCACAGATGCGGAATGCTGGTGAGATAAACGTCGCCGTCTCTCGCAATGAGGCCGGCGGCCAGTCCGTCGAGCGGTTCGTTGAATCCGCCAGCGAAGATCTTTGAGAAGTCGGCTCGGCCATCGCCGTCACGGTCTTCCAGGATTCGTACCTGGTCGCTGACGTTCGTGAACCATTCCATGCCGCCTTCGAACCGGTCCTCGAATTTCTTATAGAGTGTCAGCCGATCTTCCAGAGAATCAATTTGAAGATCGTCCGTGAGGAAGAAGTCCTGCGTGCGGTTTTCAGGCGTGCCTCGGTTAAAGCGGTACTCTTCGGCAGCGTAAACTTGGCCTTTCTCGTCAATGCAAATGGCGACGGGGCTGGCAACCTGCGGTTCCGCCGCGAAGACTTCCATCTTCATGCCAGTCGGAATTCTGAAACCAGAGATCGCCAGCTGAGCGGCTTTCGAACCATCCGGCAGAATCTCCTGAGCTGTGATCGCCGTGCTCAGTTGAGCGAGATACCACAGCGTGACCGCAAACAGGACAACGTGGTTTCGAATCAGCATCGAGCGACTCCGACGGCTTTGAGGGTTCTGGCAGCGGCTCAGTGTTCCGCCACGAAGCCACGCGGTCAAACCAGCAGAGTGATCGCTGCCAGACCGCATCGCCGTTAAGTGGTCGATTCACGCCCGGAATGTTCCAATGACGATTCGGGAATAGATAATTGGGAGCAACAAGACTCGATCAGACTGACGCTGACGCTGACAATCACGGAGACGCAAAGGATCTCTTTGCGATTCGCTGCGTCTCCGCGACTTTGCGTCAAATTCAGAAGCTGTGCAGGAAACAAAGCTGTGAAGCGTTCGAAAAGATAGAGCCTCAATCACACCACTTAGAGAAGACAGCATGCAGTCAGCAACCGGGCAGACAGTGATTCGAAACGGACAGCTCGTCGACGGAACCGGGGCCGCACCTGTTCTGGATGGGTTGTTGCTGATTGAGGATGGGGAGATCACCTATGTTGGCTCGGCTGCGGCTGCTCCGGCTTTGCCTCAGAATGCTGCCATCATCGACGCCAATGGCGGCACGATCATGCCGGGACTGGTCGAGGCTCACTTTCATCCGACGTACTTCGATGTGGCCTCGCTGGAAGATCTCGACATCAAGTATCCGGTCGAGTACGTCACGATTCTGGCGGCGTGCAATGCAAAGCTCGCGCTGGAGTGCGGGTACACGTCGGCTCGTAGCGGCGGAAGCCTGTTCAACATTGACTTCTGGCTGAAGAAGGCGATCGAGAACGATCTTGTGCCGGGGCCTCGTATGGCGGCCAGCGGCCGCGAGATTTGCGGAGCCGGCGGGCTGATGGACTGGAACCCCGAGTTTCGCAAAATCGGAATGGAAGGATTGATCCTGCTGGTCAGTGGAGCCGACGAAGCTCGCGCCGCGGTCCGCAAGCTGGTGAAGGATGGTGTGGAATGGGTCAAGACGTACCCCACCGGCGACGCCGCCGCGCCTGACACGAACGACCATCACACGCTGTGCATGACGTTCGAAGAAATGCACGCCGTCGTGCAGACCGCTCATAACCACAAACTGAAAGTCACAGGCCACTGCCGCGCGACAGCGGGTATCAAAAACGCTCTGCTGGCCGGCTACGACGCAATCGAACACGGAACGTTCATGGACGACGAGACGCTCGACCTGCTGCTCGAACGCGATGTCCCCGTCGTGCCGGCGTTGTACTTCGAACAGGCGAGCATTGACCTGGGTCCCGAATACGGCATGTCTCAGGCAGTGATCGATGGTCACCAGGAAACGCTGGAAGGCGGCGCCGAAAGCGCTCGTCGGATCCTTGCCGCTGGCGGTCGACTGGGCATGGGTGGTGATTACGGATTCGCGTGGAACCCGCACGGCGACTACGCAAAGGAACTCGACTTCTTCGTCAAGTACGTCGGTCTGAAGCCGCTTGAAGTGATCACTTGCGCCACGAAAACGGGCTCCGAAATCCTTGGACGAAGTGACGAGTTCGGCACGCTGGAAGCCGGCAAACTCGCAGACGTTCTGGTTGTTGACGGAGACGTCGTGGCCGACATTTCGATCCTGCAGGACCGCAGCCGTTTCATTGCCGTCATGCAGGCCGGAATTACCAAAGCCGGTCGCACTGCCTGACCTGAAGGTCGAACCAGTACGAGTACTACACGGAAATCATGGCCATGCAGGGAATTCTGACTAGCCTCAGGTTATCCTGAAACGGTTTGATGATCCCGGTTCATTTCAACGGGCTGTTGCGATACCTCGTGTCGCAAAGACGGCGTCGGCTTTTGGAGACTCACGGTCATGAATTCGCTCCTGGCTCATGCAGCGTTGTTACTGTTTACGATTCCTTTATCGCTGTCGACAGCGTATGCAGACGCGTTCGCTGAAGACGTTTCGAATCCCGAGATCCCCATCGCTGACGAGTCTCAGACCGAAGTCCTGGCGGGACATTCGCAGCATGGTGAAGCGTTTAACGAGGGGCCTCGTCAGAAGGCCCACCTCATGCCGGG
This sequence comes from Planctomycetota bacterium, assembly GCA_027624335.1. Lineage (GTDB taxonomy): Bacteria > Planctomycetota > Planctomycetia > Planctomycetales > Planctomycetaceae > JABMPE01. The sequence continues at coordinate 7,752 of JAQBWV010000231.1, read as the reverse complement.
AACCGGCAGAATCCAGTTTCAGGTAACAACAACGAATACCGAAGCCGCTGACTTCGTGCGTCAGGGAATGGGTCAGCTTTACGGATACTGGTATCTGGAAGCGGAACGCTCATTTCGACAGGCTGCGACGCTCGATTCAGCTTGCGCAATCGCCTACTGGGGCATGGCAAGAGCCAACGATTCGAACAGCAAGCGAGCGAAATCTTTCATCGAAGAAGCAGTCAAGCGGAAAAGCAGCGCCGGCAAGCTTGAAGGCATGATGATCGACGCGTGGAGTGCCTACCTCAACAATAAGTCGAAGAAACAAGCCGACAAGACAAAGCCATACTTCACAGCTCTGGATGAAATGGCCAAAGAGTTTCCGGACAACCTTGAAGTGAAGGCGGCTCGCGCATTCGCGATGTATCGTTACCGCAGTGATCTGAAACTCTCATACGAAGACGCCGACAGCGCACTGAACCAGGTTCTTGAGATCGAGCCGTTGCATCCGGTCCATCATTTCCGAATTCATTTGTGGGATTACAAAGAGTCGGCGAAGGCGTTGAACTCGGCGGCGAAGTGCGGAGCGGCGGCGCCAGGCATTGCTCACATGTGGCACATGCCTGGGCATATCTATTCGCGAGAGAAGCGGTATTCCGACGCTGCCTGGCAGCAGGAGGCATCCGCGCGAGTCGACCATGCACACATGATGCGTGATCGCATTCTGCCCGACCAGATTCACAACTTCGCTCATAACAACGAGTGGCTGATTCGGGATCTCGGACACGTCGGTCGCTGGAGAGATGCGGTCGATCTCGCCATGAACATGACCGAACTGCCACGGCATCCGAAGTACAACACGTTCTCGAAAAAAGGTAGTGCGTACTACGGAAGGCTGCGGCTGTTTGACGAGCTGTTTCGGTTCGAGCAGTGGGAGCTTCTCGCCAGCCTTTCCGAGCAGCCGTACCTTGAAGCAACCGATGACGATGCGGAACAACTGAAACGGCTGAGGTACCGTGGCATCGCCTCTGCACGTTCTGGCAAAGTCGAGCAGGTGGACGATGTTCTTGCACAGCTCGATGAACGATTAAAGAAGGCTGAGAAAGAGAAACAGAAAGACGACGCCGAGTTGAAGAAGAAGGCCGATGTAGATTTGAAGAAGGAACGGGATGCCGCCGAGAAGCGGCGTCAACAGGCGGAGAAGGATCGGGTTCCCGAGTCGCCGCCGCTGCCCGAAGGACATGCGACTCCGCCGAAGGGAAAACCGGATCCTCGCACTCCCGTGCGGCAGACAATCGCCGCCATCAAAGGCCACCAGGCCATTTCGAAGGATCAATTCGAAGAGGCGATCACACAATTGAAGCAGGCAGCCGGTGACGGGCTTGTGCTGGCTTCAGCTCAAAGCAGACTCGGCAAAACGGAAGACGCTGTTAAGACGGTTGACGGCTATTTGAAAACGCGAGAGAAACGCGTGCAACCTCTCGCCGGGAAGATTGAGATCCTCTGGCAGGCTGACCGGAAAGACGACGCTCGCAAGGCGTTCGATGAGCTGCGTGAGATTTCCGGTGACATTCAATGGGGATCTCCGGTCTTCGATCGACTGACTCCCATCGCGAAAGAGCTAGGCTATCCCGACGACTGGCGAATCCGCAAGGAGCGTCCAGAAGACTTTGGTGAGCGACCGGAACTGGACTCACTGGGGCCATTCCGCTGGCAACCGATGCCGGCGGTCGAATGGGTATTGAACGACAACAACGGAAAGTCGTTCTCACTGGCCGAGTATCGAGGCAAACCTGTCGTCGTGATCTTCTACCTTGGTTACGGCTGCCTGCACTGCACTGAACAATTGCAGAAGTTCGCTCCCGAAGCTCAAAAGTATGCTGCTGCCGGCATTCAGTTAGTCGGGATCAGCACCGACTCGCAGCAGGACCTTAAGCAGTCGATCGACAATTACAAAGGTGGGATGCCGTTTCCGCTTGTTTCAGACGAGAAACTGGACGTCTTCAAAGCGTGGCGAGCGTTCGACGACTTCGAACAGAAACCGTTGCATGGAACTTTTCTCGTTGATGGAGCCGGACTGATTCGCTGGCAGGACATCAGTCACGAACCCTTCAATGATCCGGAGTTTCTGCTGAAGGAATCGCAACGATTGCTCGCTCAGGACGGCAAAGCCACGCGACAGATTCTCGAAGTTGAACAGAAGCTGGCAACGGTCGTCGAGTAGAACCGTAAACAACTACCGCTTTGGCTTCGGAAAGTTGAACGCGTGGCTGGCCGCGCCTCCCGCCAGAACGGTGGCGACGTCACTGCAGATGGCTGCAACGACGCGCTCCTGAGCTTCATGAGTGAACGCACCGATGTGTGGCGTCACGATGACGTTGCTCAGTGTTGCCAGTTCGGTGTCGACCGGCGGCTCCTGCGAACGGACGTCGAGCGCGGCGCCGGCGATCTGGTTGTCGTTCAGAGCTAGAAGCAGAGCGGCCTCGTCAACGACTTCGCCGCGAGAAGCGTTCAGGAACCAGGAGGACGACTTCATCTTCTGAAATGCGTCGTGCGAAAAGCAGCCTCGCGTTTCCGGCGTCAGAGGCACGTGTACAGAAACGAAGTCGGATTGCGCCAGCAGATCATCCAGTGAGGTCAGGCGGGCACCGAGTTGCAAGACGAAGGGCGAAGCCGGATCGATGAACTCGTCGTGAGCAATGATCGTCATTCCAAACGCTCGAGCACGCTCAGCGACCAGCCTGCCGATTCGACCCAGTCCGACAATGCCAAGCGTCTTACCGAACAGCTCGCCACCGACAAACTGCATCCGGTTCCAGCCGCCGCTTCGAGTATCCCGCCACGCGTCAGGAATTCGACGAACCGCGGTCAGCATGAAACTGAGAACCAGCTCTGCAACGGAGATAGAATTCTCGCTCGGTGTGTAGCTGACGACGATCCCTGCTTCGCTGGCCGCATTGGTATCGATGTTGTCCAGGCCGGCGCCGGCGCGGCCGATAATCTGCAGATTCGGCGCGGCTGCGATTAGTTCATCTGTCACCTTCGTCTGATTCCGCACGATGATCGCGCGAGCGGTTTGCATCTGCTTGGCCAGTCGATCGGCGTCATGCCACAGATCGGGTTTAAACGCGACGTCGTGATTTTCGCGCAGGCGAGTCATCGCGTCGCCGGTGATATTTTCCGAGACGAGGATTTCTGACATCGTTAAGGATCCGTCATTCGTCGAATGTTGATTTGTTACGCAGGATGTGATGGTAGTGCTGAGCGAAGCGGTGTGCTTCGTCCCGGACGTACTGCAGAAGCCTCAGGCCGAACGAATGCCTGCTGAGAATTCGCGGCTCAGAGATCCCTGGCAGAAACACTTCTTCTTCGCGTTTGGCCAGCGAAAGCGTAAACGGCGGATCGATACCCAATGCCCGCATGGCATCCATCGCGGCGTTCAGTTGTCCTTTTCCGCCGTCGATCAACAGCAGATCCGGAAATGGCTCGCCGTCCTGTGAAAGCCTGCGGAAACGTCGCGAGATGACTTCATGAATCGACGCGAAGTCGTCCACTCCGTCGACCGTGCGAATTCGGAACCGCTTGTAGCCATGTTTGAACGGCAGGCCGTCGATGAACTGAACGAGGCTCGCGACGGTTTCGCCGCCCTGCAGATGCGCGATGTCGACGCCCTCGATCCGTCGCGGAGCGTGCGGCAGTTTGAACGTTCGCCGCAACCCCTCGACACCCTTTTTCGGGTCGATGTAGAAGACTTCCGGTTGCACGTCTTCATCCAGGCTGCCGCTGAGATTCAGCGCTTCGAGCGCTTTGATCTCATCGCGAATCCGCGCAGCCCGTTCAAATTTCAGTTCCTTCGACGCGAAGTCCATTTCCGCGCGAAGTTCTTTGAACAGCCGGTCCTTCTTCCCGTCCAGAAACATCCTCAGTCGGCGAATGTCGCGACGGTAATCTTCTTTGCTGATACGCAGATTGCACGGAGCCGTACACTGGTTAATGCTCGCCAGCAGGCACGGGCGAAACCAGCGCCACTTCTCGTCGCCGTCATCAATATCCAGCGTGCAGTTGCGGAAGCGGAAGATCTTCTGCAGGACGGAAATTGTCCCTCGCAGTTTTTTCGCACTGGTGAACGGCCCGTAAAGTTTGACACCTTTGGTTTCCGGCTTCCGAGTGAACTCGATCCTCGGAAAGTCTTCGTGTGTTGAGATCTGCAGGTACGGAAACGTCTTGTCGTCCTTGAGTTCCGAATTGAACCGCGGCTGAATGTCTTTGATCAGTCGAGCTTCCAGTAGCAGCGCGTCGACTTCGCTGTCGACTGAAATGAAGTCGATGTCGGCGATCTCGGGAATCAGATCAACCGTGCGACGATCCGTGGCCGCTGCCGCCGTAAAGTAACTGCCGGCGCGACTGCGAAGATTGACCGCTTTGCCCACGTAGATGACTCGTTCGAGCGAGTCCTTCATCAGATAGACGCCGGGCGTTGTCGGAAACGTCCGCACTTTCTCCTGCGGAGACAGCTTCCCGTCATCGCTTGCACCTTCTTTGAAAGGTGGCGACTCGTCAGTTGATTCCTGTTCCGTGCCGGGAAGGGCAGCGAGTCCATCGTCAGATGGCTTACCATCCTTCCCGCTGGATTCGGAAATGGAGTCGTTGTCGTTCGTCATCGTTCTGCTTGTAGCTGGTGATGCTCGACAGATGAAACTGCACGATCAGAGAATAACACCACAGGTTACACTGCGCGGCAAGACCGTCACCAACCCGGCCCGGCAGTCTCTGACGCACAGGCACAGAGACGCAAAGATTTCGCAATGGATTCTTTGCGGTCCATTGCGACTTCGCGGCTTTGCGTCAGATTCAGAAAGCCTGCGCAGGAAACAAAGGTTCGAAGTGGTTGTCGCGTCGGAAGAAACCAATGATTTCAACTGTCAGTGATGATGAGGGGTCTTTGCTGTGAAAACTGTGGGAATCATTGGACTCGGGTTGCTGGGGACGGCTCTTGCTGACCGGCTGCTTTCGCGAGGCTGGTTCGTTACCGGGTTCGATGTCGATGCTGACCGACGCGATCATTTGATTGAGTCGGGTGGGGTCGCAGTGAATGTTCTTTCAGAAATCGCCTCGTTCGATTTCATACTGCTGAGCCTGCCGACGTCACAGGTTGTCGCCGAAGTTGTTTCCCTGTTGAAGCCTGAACTGAGGTCGGGACAAACGATAGTCGATACGACCACGGGAAACCCGGACGACGTCGAGTCGATTGCCGCCGAACTTGCTGAACTGAAAATCGACTATCTCGATGCAACCGTCGGGGGATCGAGTCAGCAGGCTCGCGCCGGTGAGGCCGTAATCATGTGCGGTGGTTCCGAAGATGCGGTCGCGAGGTGCAGCCAGCTGTTTGACGATCTCGCCGTTCGAACGTTTTATCTCGGTCCGACTGGAAACGGATCTCGCATGAAGCTGGCCGTGAATCTGGTGCTGGGTCTGAATCGAGCTGTCCTTGCCGAGGGCCTGAGCTTCGCTGAAAGACTTGGACTGGATCCTGCAATCACTCTGGAAGTGCTGAAATCCGGTCCGGCGTGGTCTCGAGCAATGGATACCAAGGGCGAGAAGATGCTGCAGTCGGACTTCAGCCCGCAGGCACGGCTCGCCCAGCATCTGAAGGACGTTCGCGTGATCCTCGAAGCTGGCAAAGGCTCGCACGCGAAACTGCCGCTTTCTCAGGTGCATCTGACTCTGCTGTCCGAACTGGTCGAATCCGGCCACGGCGACGGCGATAACAGCGCGATCATCGCGGCATTTCGCGACGCGTGATCGCCGGGCCGGACGAATTCCCCGCGAGTTCCGACTCTCCACAACTCATATCTCTAATGACGGTTGCGCGATTTCGTCTGGTTCCTCAATGCGGACAGCGGCGATCAGAAGAACAATTGCGGCAGATGCGGCAGTAATCCAACGGTTCTTCATCGTTTCTTTCTGAATCTGGAACTTGATTCCACCGATTCGGTCCAACCCTTCATTCCCATCCGACGCACACAAACGATCCATTCAGCGCGTTCCGGTCCGGTCTGGAGGGAGTTGTTCGACATTGACGATCCTGTTGATAACCGTAAATCCGGGTAGGATAGAAAGGCTGCGCAGATGTTCCGTCTCGGGTCGTCAAATTCTCAAGGAGATCGCAGTAACTGCGTGACAGGTCCGGAGTCATGTTTGACTTTCGATTTGCCCGGTTCTGATAATGGTCGGGCTGCGGGCCGTCGTCGTCGAAAGTCTTTTTGTAGATTGAATTTGGACGGATTCGCCGATGCTCCTTCGCCGTCGCCCCGTGCTGCCTCCGCAGTCGCCGTTTCCGCAGGTTTTGAGGGGGCGTTTCCCAGACCAGATGATCCGACAGATTGGCCCATCAATTCCAGTCATCCTGGACAACCGTGCTGCCGGATCTGGAAGCATCGAGTGTTTCCTGCCAGTTCTGCGCAATCGTTACGTTGCGGAAAGTCTGCTTCGTTCGTTTCTACTGCTGTTGAGTTTGCATCCACTGAGTGGAGCAGCGTCCTGGACTGCTGAAGCCCTGCCGTGCTTCGCCGTGGTTTGGAATCTGCTCTAAAGAGGTCACCCGACTGAAGACATCAGAAAAGTTCGCGAGCCTGATGAAATCAGTCACCAGAGTCTGCTGTTGAGGAATCGCTGCCATGCTGTTCAGTTCGTGGCTGAAGAGAATCAGTAATCGGATTCGAGGTCGCCGGTACAAGCCGGATCGAAAACCGAAGAAACCCGACCGCTACACGCAGCTCGGGCTGACGAAGCTTGAGGACCGCGTCGTGCTCTCCGTCTCGGCTTCCTTCGATACCGGCGTCCTCGACTTGATGCTCAGTGAGCAGAATGACGTCGCCGAGATCACGGTCGGAAGCGGTGGTGAGATCTTGATTAACAACGAGACCGTCGCTGGTGGGAGCGGCTCAGTGCTGGCGACCGACCTGACACGGCTGACGGCGACTGATGCCTCAGCGTTGATGGATCAGACGGGGCAGGAAATCCGGATTTCAGATGTCCTCGATTTGAGCAACGGTTTGTTGGTCGATGCTTCGATCGAAACGACGACGTTTGATGCGGAAGTCGTTGGCGTTGATGCCAACGGAATTGACGTTGGGTCTGGGACCATCAACCTGAACGCGAGCCTGGCGACCAATGGTGAGAACATTCTGTTCGGGGGTAACGTCACGATTGGTGAGGCGCTGGATCTGACACTGGCGACGGGGATCGATGGCGGGCGGATTCAGATCGACGGTTCGCTGAATGGAACGACAGGGACTATCTTTGAGTCGCTCACGATTGATGCGGGATCCGGCGATGTCCTGCTCAACAGTGTGGGAATGGTGGGCACCGACGATCTGGAATCTCTGACCATTACTTCTGGCGCGAATGTCCACATGACTGGGAATGTCAGTCTGGACGCGACGTTGTCGATCAACGCGGACGACGTCTCGATCGAGGGTGATGTTGCGACCGGTGGTTCGATCGACGTCAACGCGACGGATGGTGCGGTCAGGGTCAGCGGAGCACTGGATACATCAGCGAACGCAGCTGGCATCACACTGTCAGCGACGGATGGCGTGCAGTTGATCGGCGCGGGAGCAGATGTCACGACCGGCGGCGGCAGTTTCACGGTGGACGCCGACAGCGACAACAACGGTCGTGGAGCGTTCACGGACCTGGCAATCGGAGCGGCGATCACGACGACGGGAACGTCTGACGGAAGCGTGTCGATCACGGCGGCCGATGTGCATC
>JAQBWV010000230.1 GCA_027624335.1 Planctomycetota bacterium | reverse complement strand
TGCCGAACTAATCAAGGCGATCATCACCGAACGAGGTGTCATCGAGCCAGTGACTGCGGAAGCTGTCGCGGCGATGATTGGTCCGTAATCAGAGCTGCGTTGAGACTCGACGCGCAGGTTGAGTACCTCGAATGTCTCTGAACCGTCAGCTCTTGCCCCTCGACCATTCGGTGCAGTCGAAAGGCCGGAGATGGTCCGCCGGAGTGCGGTTAGGTGCCCGAGGCACAGGATGTCTCACCCTCAGTTCGCCCCTGGTCATGTTGGTTGGGCTGACACGATCTTCGTCATGGAAAAAAGCACAAACGCAGGCTTGAGGCTCAGTTTGCTGACATTCTTTCAGGCAAGAAACTCGTTTGCCTCAACATTTGACGACTTTTCGACACTGTGTGCCCATCCGCCAGAAGCACTCAAGGCGATTGCCTGAACGGGATCCAGGGAGTCGGCTTCTTACGTTTTGAGTGGCAATCTGGAACATCCTCAGCCCGATTCCCAAGGCTCCATTTAGTCTGCTTCCCCGATGTCTTCGTTCCAGAGATCAGGCTGATAACGGATGAAGTCCTGCATCAATTGAACGCAAGTTGAGTCGTCAGCAATTTCAACGATGACTCCCCGCGACTGGACGTAATCTTCTGGCCCCCGAAATGTCCGGTTTTCTCCGATGACAATTCGAGGTATGCGGTAGAGCAACGCCATTCCCGAGCACATGTCACACGGCGACAACGTCGAATAGAGCACGGCACGGCGATAATCGCTGGCGTTGAGCCGCCCTGCATTTTCAACGGCATCCATCTCGGCGTGAAGAATTGCACTGCCGTTCTGCACTCGACGATTGTGTCCTCGCCCGACGATTTCACCGTCGATTACCAATGCGGAGCCAATGGGGATGCCGCCTTCGGTCAGTCCCTTGCGGGCTTCTTCGATGGCGGCTTGAAGGAATTGCTCGTCGATTGCTTCGATCATGATTTCTTCAGCACCATCCTGATCGACAACCACGGAATAAAGAAACAGGCGAGGACGGCCAGCTTCCAGAGGCCCATGCCACAATAGAAGATGACATCGAGTTCGTGTTTCGACAGGCCAAACATTGAGCCATGCACATTGAGAATTACGTCGCCCAACAGAAGAACGGCAGCAAACCAGATGAAGAGCACGACAAATCCAAGTGTCCAGCAGCGAAATAACACGTTTCTAGCCGTCTCCAACAATTCCCTGGTCGCGTCAGACATCGCATCGCTCAATTCTATTCGGTGTCGCTTCCGTACGAAGCTTGTGGCTTAGTTGTCCGTACCGACGTTGCCGCCGTACTTTGCAAACTCGTTCCTCACGTGAATGGTCAGGGTGTCTGCGAGCGCTGGATCGTTCGACCTTAGCGGCTTATCGGGGGCAAGCTTTCCGTTGAGACCAGCCAGCACGATTGCCGCCTGAACATGTTCGACATCGACAGGTAATTCAGTCGGACCTTCAAGCTGAAGCTCCAAATCAAACAGTACATCGGCCAAGGATGGATCGACTGATGCTTGCCCTGATGACGAAACGGAAATACCCGGCACGATTTGCTGTTGGCTATCGGTCATCTATCTCCAGGAACCATTTCATTTCGAATTCTTCTTCGATCGGCCGAGGTTAGTTTGAACGCTAATGTCTGGCCGGGCTGAATATGTTTCATCCGCATCGCGGTGTTCTCCGTGTTGATTTCCGCCCATTCTATCCGGTCACGAATCAGCCAGGTAGAATCAGGCTTTCGTCAACTCCAGAAAAGAGACAACCGCATGAAATCAATTCGACTGCTTCTCATCTTGCTGTTTGCTGCATGCAGCAACGCTTTTTGCGCCGAACCAGATAGCCAGAAGGCTGCCACGCTGGAGACTCAGGTGAAAGTGCAGATGAACTATCTGCTGTACCTGCCGAAGGACTACGAAGAGCAGGAATCATGGCCGCTTCTGATGTTTCTGCATGGTTCCGGCGAACGTGGAGATGACCTGGAACTCGTCAAAACGCATGGACCACCGAAGCTCATTGCTGCGGGCAAAGAGTTTCCCTTCATCGTTGTTTCACCACAGTGTCGAAAGGATCGACGCTGGGAACCGATTGAACTCACCGCACTGCTTGACGATCTCAGCGGCAAGTACAAAATCGATCAGGATCGAATCTGTGTGACGGGCCTGAGCATGGGCGGATTTGGCTCATGGCAACTGGCATCTTTTGACCCGAATCGTCTGGCAGCCATTGCTCCAATTTGTGGTGGCGGTGAGGTCTACTGGACTCGAAGTTTTGCTCACCTGCCTGTTTGGGCTTTTCACGGTGCTAAAGACACCGGCGTTCCGCTTGAAAGATCACAAGAGATGGTTGATGCCCTCAAGAAACACGGCGGCAATCCAATGCTGACGATCTATCCGGAGGCTGGCCACGATTCGTGGACCGAGACCTACGAAAAATCGAAGCTTTACGGATGGCTGCTGGGGCAACGGCGAAGCAAAAAGGAATAGCCACGTCGGTCAGCCAAAGGTAGCAACCGGGAACGATAGATGCACAGCCTCTGCGAATCCTGCTCTCATCGGAAGGAGATTGTTTCAGGCAAGGGATCAAGATTTCTGCTCTGTGAGAAGTCAACGACTGATCGCCGATTTCCGAAGTACCCACCTCAACCTGTCGTGCGATGTGAGGGATTCAAAGAAGGTCAGTCTGAAAGCCGATGAGTGAAGCTCGGGCCTTTACGGGATATCCTGCAGGTTGCCATCGTTCTTAGTCATGGCAAAGCCTGCTGGTCGTTCAGCCGCTCAACAAGCTTTCGGACTTCCTGCTCAAGTTCAGCTAAAGCATCAGCAGGTTCGCGAAACTCGATGTCAGCTACTCCCCAGAACTCAGTTTTGGCGATCCAGTCAGGAAACAACTGCTGCATCATGGGGAGATGCTCTTCTTCGTGAACAGCAACAATGTGAGTTGCTGCCGTCAGATCACTGTCTGAAAGTTGAATTGGTAGCCTGTCTTCAAAACCCGTGATCTCCAGACGATTCAACCCATCGACCGCATGAAAAGAAATTGGCCCAGCATTTCGAGTTGACGGTCTCAACCCACGAGATTCGGCCTTCCATTTCAGTGATTGCTGCGTGGCCAGATGATTGAAGAGATACTCTGCAAACCGGCTTCGGTAGTAGTTTCCGGTGCAAAGAAACAGGACAGTTTTCATTGAAGTAGGCCATTCGACCTGCCCAGACTCCGGTGGCACGGGGCAGTATTCGGGATTGATGCAGGCTGGATTCTGTCGTTGCTGCGGAGGTGGTGGCTCAGTTGAACGAGCCGCCTGAAATACTGCGTTGCTTCACGCGGCTATTCGTTCAAATGACTCAGAATATCAATCACGCCTTCAATCGCTTCAAACGGCGAAACATTGCCCGCTGAATTCTTGATCTCTGGTTCCGCATTCGCTGGACACGCAAAGAATTCCACGCGGTGAAACAATTCGTGTCGTCGTTCAGTCCCGCCCCTTGAGATCATTTAACTTTCCGGCAAGTTCCTTCGCGGAGTCTGCCTCGGCTTTCACGACGTTCACGTTTTCGTGCGGATCAGCATTGTGATCGTAGAGCATCTGGGAAGTTCGCTTCCCATTTTTGTCGGTGTATTCGGTGAAGCGGAAAGCGTCGGTACGGATCGTGTCGCCGTTCTGAAAACGTCCGACTGCAGCCGATTTCCAATCGGAGTCCGCAACTTTCATGAGTGTGGCAAAACTGCGGCCTTGCAGATGATCCGGCAGCGGTAGTCCCGCCAGTTCACAGAGGCTCGGATAGAGATCGATGGATTCGATGAGCCCTGATCTTCTCTGTCCGCCTTTGATTCCCGGTGCACGCACAACCAGAGGGATTTGCATCGAGGTTTCGTAGCAGGAGTGTTTGCACCACAGAGTGTGCTCGCCGAGGTTCCAGCCGTGGTCGCCCCACAGAACGACGATCGTGTTATCTGAGATTTCCAGTCGGTCGAGTTCATCGAGCAGTTTCCCGATCTGAGCGTCGGCATAGCTCACGCAGGCGTAGTAGCCATGGATCAGGTGGCGAGCAGTCTCTTCCGAAACCGGCCCTTTCGCTGGAATGCCAGCATAGGCCCGCATCTCTCCGGAGCTATGGATTGACTCCTTCGGTGCATCTATCGGGACGTGGTAGTTTTCAGGAAGCTGAATCTTCTCGTGGTCGTACAGTTCCCAGTATTTCCTGGGGGCGATGAACGGCAGGTGCGGTTTCAGGAAACCGACCGCCAGAAAGAACGGCTCTTCCCGCTCGTTCAATCGCCGAAGATCGGCGATGGCACGGTCGGCAATCACGCCATCCGCATAGGCATTGTCTGGAACCTCTGCTGATTCCCATGCCGGGCCTCGATTGCGACTGCCTTGTTTCTGTCGCCTTGTGTGCAGTTCGTGATTCTCGGGACTCTGATACCACGGGATGTCGTTTGGTCGCCATGCTGGTTCCGACCAACCTTTAGCGTTGTCCGTGGCGTGATGGAAGACTTTCCCAAGTGAGACCGTGTAATAGCCGTTCTTTCGGAACTGAGTGTTGAAAGTCGTGACTCCGGGCGCATGCTGATCGGCCCGAGCGAGATAGCTGACAAACCGACTACGTGCTGGACGAATGCCGGTCATCAGACTGGCTCGTGACGCTCCACAAGTCGGCACCATGCAGTAAGCGCGTTCAAACAGAACACCGGACGCAGCCAACCGGTCGATGTTCGGAGATTGAATATGCGGCTTGCCATAGCAGGCTAATTCGGGCCGCAGATCATCCACGGCGATGAACAGGACGTTCGGGCGATCAGCAGCAAAAGCTGAATTCATGGACGCCAGCACCAGCACAGTCATTAACCGTCGAATTCTCATTGGTTTCCATCCTCTTTCTGAGCTCGTTTCGCTTTCAGCATGAGCATCATCAGATTCTATTGGAGTGGACGACAGGCCGATAGAAGTCGGGCTTCGATCAAATTCTGCCCGTTGCGTGAAGGAGAACACGCATGAGTCGGTTGAAGTCAGTCTCCAAATACGTGCTGGCGGTCTTCATGATCGGCGCTGGAAGACCTGAATTCGGTGAGCCTTGAGGCGATTGCAGACTTCGACAGCCGGTGCTTTCCGTCGCGGCGAGAGCGTTTTCTGGCGGATTGGAGCAACCAGATCGGGGCTATATCGCTGGGCTTCGTTGACGGCGTTAAGTTGCTCGGCTTCGGCGTGATGCGGCCATGCGTAACCGGATGGAAGATCGGGCCATTGTTTGCCGATTCCGTCGAGGTCGCCGACCATCTGTTTCAGGCGTTTCAGCTTCAAAGTGCCGGACAACCTTTGATGCTCGACGTACCCGACAACAATCTCGAAGCGATTGACCTTTGCCGCAATTACCAGATGCTGGAAGTATTCGGATGCGTTCGGATGTACCTTGGCTCTGCTCCCGCTTTGGACCACCACCGCATCTTTGGGATCACCACGCTTGAAGTGGGATAATGCGTGGATGAACCACAAGAAGCTCAAACTTCCCCCAAAAGATGGGCTGTCGACTGTCGCCGAGGCCGTGTTTGAGCAAGTCGAGTCTTGATTCAGCAGGCCGGAGTGTGCTGTTTCGTTACCACACTTTCACTCGAGAACAGCCATGAAACGAGCGACCATCGCAGCCTTGCCGAGCTTGTTAGAAACGGATCCAATTGAGCATGCTTACCCGACTCATCACCATCTGCGTGTCGCTTTGCTGTTCATCGGCTTTTGCACAGGTTGAGCGAGTCTGGCTGGGACATCGCTCGAACGATCCCCGTAGGCTGGTCGTCAACTGGATAACCACAGAGCCGGGCGATTCATTGGTCCGATTCGGCAGAACGGCGAAGTACGGCCACGAAGTGCGGGTTGCCAGAAACACGACGATGCACCATGTCGAGATTCCTCTCGCCGAAACTGACGGCGTGTACCACTACTCCGTCAGCACCGGAGACCAGTCTTCGAAGGATGCCACGTTCAAAGCTTATCCGACTGATGTTCTGAGAGTCGCCGTTGCTGCCGACTGGCAAGGACTGCCTGATCTATCGGCGATCATCAAGGATGACGTGCATCTGCTGCTGACTGCCGGAGACAACATCTCCAACACGCATCAACTGTGCGGTGCGGGAAACAAAGAGTGCGTGAAGCCCTACGCCAGACTGATCGACCGCTATCCCGAACTATTTCGCTCGACGCCTTTCATGCCCGTGCTCGGCAACCACGACAAGGAAATGAGGCCACGGGGCAGCAAGCCCCCAAACGAGCCGGTTTACGACATTGACGCCGCTGCCTTCCGTCGATTCTTTGAGTTACCGGGCGATGAATGGAAATGGTATTTCGACGTGCCCGGTTTCGATGTTCGGTTCGCAGCACTCGATCTCAATCATATCTCAGATTTCGGCACAACATGGCAGGCGTCCCATTCTTTCAAGAAGGACTCGGAACAATTCCGCTGGTACGACAAGCTGATGACCGATCAGTCACGGAAGTTCGTCGTGACGCTCTACAACGAGCGGAATGGGTCTATGCGTGCTCAGGAGCAACACGCGTGGCATGAGATGTTTCGCAAAGGCACGATTGCGATCACTGGTTTTGGCTACTACGCCTAACGTGCCGAGGTCGATGGCTTCACCTACTACAACACATCACTGAGCGGCAAAGGCAACCAGTATCCAGACTCCTGGTCGAAGTTTCTGAAAGGTGCCGACAGCTACATTCTACTGACGCTCACGAAGAATCCGGCGAAGATGAAGGTCGAGATCAAAGGTCTGGATGGATCGGTGCTGGATCGCAAAGTATTTTGAGAATGACTTTGCAGCAGATCAAGCCAGAATAAGAATGACGCAGCAGACACAACAACGGCCAGCGCAAAACTGACTATGGATTCGAAGGAGACTGGCGATGGCACGGAAGGCGTAGATGATTCGCCCCGCAAACACATCAACGAAGGTTTCAGGTTCGGTCAAGCGAGATGTCGAGTCCAAGGCCAGCGACGTGATCGGAAACGTCCTCAAACCGAAGCACGTGATGTCGGCACAAGACGACGAGAGATTCAACTGCGTCAGTGACCTCGGGACAAATTGGTACAGACATTACTTCTACTTCATTGCAACGTGCACGTGTCCCAGTCGGAATGCTCTGTCGCCGACGTTTGAGTCGAGGTTTGCGAAACTGCAGTATCCAGGTGGATCGAAATTCGCCATGTACTTCATGCGTCACACCAGAGGATGGGTCGGCGTCTATGGTGAACGGTCGGTTGACGAGTGCATCGAAGCCGTTCAGAACTAGTGGTTTCATCCATGATTTGCTGCAGGGACAATCATCATGGGCGATCTTCATTCTATTCTGCTTGTCGCTTTCCTCAGTGCCGATCCACTCGGTCCTGGCAACCAAACACGTACGCTGACCGTCGGTGAGGCAGTTAACCATGATTGATTTCGACTATCTCTACAAAGGCATCTATGGGCTGGCCAATGCTCACAAGGCTGGAACGATGGCCGGGCACCTGGGAGCCGCCGTCGTCGCTGGATACTTCTTTGGTGAGGATCAAAGTGAACTTCCGAAAGAAATTTTCAAAGGCATCGAGGGGGAATTGAAACGAGTCATCGCTGGTGAAGAGGGGTTCTGGTTTAACACAAAGAAAGCCGGGCTGACGCCGACTGATCTGTTTAAGCCGTTTCCGAAAGAAGACTCAAACGAAGACTTGATCACCTCGATTGCGACTGCCCTTCAGAAGAGCGTGGGACAGACACGGCAATCCGGCCACAACATCATTTTCGCTTCGATTGCTGTGCGTGCTCTGCACGATCACGAAGATTTCGCCACGCCGCTGATCGTCACGGGAATCAGCAAATTGACCGAAGGTTTTAACAACGCTCATGCGGGGCGAGGTTACTACGGAAGGGAAACGGGCTGGCTGGACGGCAATCAGGTCACACTGACCGACGACAACAACTTTCCCAGGTACGAATCGATCCAGCAGATGGTGGACGTGACGATTGACGAGCTGATCCGCACCGCTGCCGTGAAGAAACAGGGCTTCGGTGGTCTGTGGCACATCATCAATCACGCCGCTGCCATCACTGAGCTTGACCGCTTCGGCTACAAGGATGTCGCACAGCAGGCGTTGCCAGCGCATCACCAGCACATCCGGTTGTGGCGATCACTGCCTGATGTCGAGAATGAACTGGGTGCGGTCGTCAAAGCCGAGCACGATCCCCGGGAACCGATCTACTGGGAAGGAATGCTGAAGCGGGATGAAGCCCGTCTGACTCACAGAGTCAAGACGCTCTACGGCTTCTATACACTGAGACGATTCATCGAGAACGCTGCTACGAAGACGAGAGCCGAAGATGCGTTTCTGTATCTGATGGCTTGATCGTCATTCATCCCTCTCGGCAGACCGTCGTGTCAGCCAGCCGATAATGAGTGTGGCAGAGAAACCATGAAACAGCTTGTCGCCATTCTCAGTGCTCTGTTCCTGCTTGTCGTTGCGGCATTCTGTGTCTTCGGTTTCATGGCGACGTTTGAACCAACCGACCGAACAACCGAATTCATCGCCTTCCGAGTCGCGTACGGAGTGATTGGTGTCAGTTGTCTGCTCGGCGCTGGTCTACTGATTGCCAGCAACTTCAGGAGCCGGAACGGGTCTTGAACATGACGAAGGGTCGGCAGTATCTGGTGGTCGCAGCCTGCGGCCTTCCATCGCCTCGACGGCAGTCCTGGTTTCGGCCAAACCCACACTGGTTTCTTCACGATACGCCTTCACTGCCGCAAACGTGTTGCCGGACTCCAGGAGTTCCCGGATTTCATCTTCAAACTCATCGTGCATCACGAATTCCTTCATCCGACCAGCATTCATGAAACATTCTGGCCACCACGTCCGGCGACAATCCGCTGGCGGCAGCGTCACCTGCCTCATTCACGAACCGAGCTACGACAGGAAACCGTTCCTGAAGCTCGTGGCCGAACGGCTGGTCAGTTCCTCCAAGAGCCCAACAACCCGCAGCCGTCTCCCGTTTCTGCAATGTTCGGACCGCAGCAATTGACGCCTCATCAGCAATTACATAGCTGCTCATGCTGTCGTGATAATTCATGCCGGTCGGAGACCATCGGCCTTCGGTATCGGCCCACAGGTAACCAGGGAAACACAGGTCGTGGAACCACCCGGAAGGACGTTCGGTCGAAACCAGACTGACTCGTTCGGAATCCCATCGAGCACGCACCTGCGGCCATAGAATCGCCTTCTCTGAAGTCAGTTCGTTGAAGCCCGGATTGTACGCAGCCTGCTGGTCGTTGATGGCCAGTGAGACTGGGACGATGTACTGAGTGAACCGGCTGCTGACCTCTCGACGAACAATCGAGCCGGATTCGACCTGTTCGACTCCACGGGACAAGGGCATCAGCGAGGCATCAATGTCAGCGGTCTCGGGATCAGTGCCGTCGATCAGGCCGGGAATGCGTTGAAAGGCTTCCACATAAACCTGCCGGGGATCAACGCCCGTCCGCATCAGGCGAGTTATCCCCTGAAACAATCGCTGTGCGGACTGTTCGCCCCAGCCCCAGAAGTCGCCGATCTCAGCGGCTTCAATGATCATTTTTCGGTGGCGCTGAGCGTCATCACTATGAACCAGCACGTAAACAGACAGAATGCCATCCACATCAACGTGATTGTTGATCGCTGCCGTCCAGTCGCCGGGCAACGGGTTGTCGAGA
The DNA here is from genome assembly GCA_027624335.1 of Planctomycetota bacterium. Lineage (GTDB taxonomy): Bacteria > Planctomycetota > Planctomycetia > Planctomycetales > Planctomycetaceae > JABMPE01. Next base: position 588 of record JAQBWV010000230.1, on the reverse strand, counting down.
AATCGAAAGCAGATTTCGGTCGAAGTCCCTGCTCGGTATTCGGCTGGCGTCCGATTCGGTCGCCAGTGGCTCAACTCAAGATCATTAACGGGATCAAATATGCTGCCGCCTGTACCATCGCAGAAAAGGATTCGTTCTGCATCGGGGCGGATGTTTTTGGCTGTGAGGATTTCGAAGCGGTTGATCATTTCGGCTCCTGCGCCAAGCACGTCTTTGCTTTCCGTGATAGTGCTTTGATTGCCAGTTCCCGTTTCAACGCCGCACTCTGGCTTGGCTGAACTTCCTGATATTCGAGTGTGACCGGCAGACGAGTGCGTGTGTACCGAGAAGCCGTTCCGGCATTGTGCTGGCCGAGCCGCCGTTCCATATCCTTTGCAATGCCAGTGTAGAGCGAACCGTCAGCACAACGAACGATGTAGACGAACCACGCTCCGGCCAGTTGATGTTTCAGTTTCAGTACGGCGATCTCTTTTGCCTTGGCTTCGACTTCGACAGTCACCGTCAGATCACGCCAGCATTCGGGGAAATCGCTCACATCAATGAAGTCGTGATGGCGTCTCGGTTTCGGTCCCGTCCAGCCTTCAATCG
>JAQBWV010000229.1 GCA_027624335.1 Planctomycetota bacterium | reverse complement strand
AATGAGCGACTTCATTCCACCGTCGCCCCAGCTCTGACGATCGACCTCGTTCGCAACATTAGATCGACTTAACGCTGAGCCGTCACCGCCCCCTGCAGCAGTTGCAGGTAATCAACAGCGATATTCAGCACTTCGTCGTTGTAAGCCGTTACCGGAAGAACGGGCCCTTCTTTTTCATCTACTTCTTTATCTGGATCGTCCTTCTCGCGTTCTTTTTCCTCCTTCGCACGTTCGATCCGCAATTGCTCGGAATTCAGTGGAATGGTTTTGCGATTCTTACGTTCGACGTAATCTCTAATGTCCTTCTGGATCTTTCCGAAGTCTTTGTTCTCTGAAATTCGGGCCTGACTCTGCTGCTTCAGTCGTGACGTTACATCGGCGTTCACGAAGGCCAGTGTGTTGTGTTCTGCCGGAGCGATCTGATCGAACGCCAGGGCATTATCCAGCGAGGATTCGCCAACATCCATATGGTCAAGCAGTGACGGCAGCACAATGTCCGACTTCACACCAAGATTCTGAGTGCTGTCGCCGTTGACTCGATAGAACTGGTTGATCGTGAGTTTGAGCGCTCCACGATCTTTCCGGTTGAAGAACTGGAACATTTGCGAACTCACGGGCATCACGTTTTGCACGGTGCCTTTGCCGTGAGTTGTCTCGTCGCCAATGACAATTCCTCGCCCGTAATCCTTGATCGCTCCCGCGAAGATCTCTGATGCCGAAGCGGACAGGCGATTGCAAACAACGATCAACGGTTCGTTGAAGGCGCCTTCGACATCGTCGCTGTATGTCTTCACTTTGCTGCCAGGTTCTTTAACCTGGACAACAGGGCCTTGATCGATAAACAGCCCGGTCACTTCGATCGCTTCGCTGAGCGCTCCGCCACCGTTGTAGCGGAGATCAATGACGATCGCGTCAACACCACCCTGCCGACGAAAATCAACCAGCACGTTCTGGAGATCTCTCGCTGTGCTCTTGAAGTCTTCCTGTCCGCTTTCAGCACCGTTGAAGTCACGATAGAAGGAGGGAATATTGATTACTCCGACCTTCGACTTGCGACCGAGACGGTCAGTCGTGTCGATAATCTCACCCTTGACTTCCGACTCGGACAGCTCAATCTTCTGGCGGATCATGTCGTAAGTGACGGACTCGTTGGTGTCAGCCTTCGCGACCTGCAGACGAACTTTGGATCCACGTGGCCCGCGGATTAAGCGTACGACCTTGCTCAGTTTCATTTCTACGATATCGACGAAATCGCCCGTTTCCTGAGCGACAGCCGTAATCTTGTCGCCAACTTCCAGACGACCGTCTTTGTTTGCTGCCCCACCTTTGACGATTGAGGCAATGAAGGTCTGACCGTCTTCGCTGCGAAGTGCTGCTCCGATCCCATCGAGGCTAAGCTGCATCGAAATGCGGAATTCGTCCAGCGTATTAGGTGACATGTAACTTGAGTGTGGATCGAAACAGTGCGTCAACGCTGAAAGATACATCTCCAGAACTTCACTGCCCTCCGTATCGTGTATCGACCGCAGCAACGTGTTGTACCTTTTGTGCAGTCGGTCACAAACTTCAGCCAGTTCTTCCTCCTTGTCGAGGGTTCGATTCAGGATGTCGTACTTGACCCGGCGTCGCCATCGTTCATTGATCTCACTGTCAGTTACCGCCCACGGAAGGGCCTCTGAGTCTGTGTTGAGCGTTTCGTCAATCGTGAAGTCGTGCGGCGTATCGATAAGTTTATGCACTTCTTCAATCCGCTGGTCAAAGCGACGGCGGTATTGATTGAAGACGTCGTAAGCGAAGTTAACGTCGCCTTGCTTGATCTGGTCGTCAAGCAGCAGCTTCGATTCCATGAACTTGTCGATGTCTTCACGCACGAAGTAGAGCTTCTGCGGATCAAGCATCTCGATAAATCGATCGAGCAGTCGAGGCGCCACGGTGTCGTCGATTTCGCCATGATTGATGTGGTATCGACTGATCATGCTGCAGACCAGTCGCGCCGTCGTTGAGTCGTCTACCGTCGGCCTGCCAAGCTGCTGTGCGAAGATGGTTGTTGCGACCAGCAGTACGGCGATCGTCACCGTGGTGCAGGCTGCTTTCGAAGGGCACTTCAATGTCATGGTTCACCTGTCTGCTCAAGACACCTCAGGCCAACACAACAGCATCGGTCGAGGGAGAATTGTTTCTGGGCGAAATGCCCTTTCAAAGCGACTCTGATAATGCTTCTGACGCAGGCTTCAACTCAACGTTGCCACCGTCCGAAGTGGACGGTCAGCATCAATGGGATACCCGCAGGCGATGGTACTCTAAGGTCGGAACCAGGGCAAGATGCGCTGATTTGACCGGATATCCCTCGTCTGAACTAAATGGTGTGACACCGCTTTCTGACTACTAAAGTACGCGGATCCGGAGACCTGTAACGGATCTCGTCGTGATTTCAGGAGGGGGGTACAAACGGAAACAGTTTCCGGATCAAATCCCGGTCCCATTGCCGACCGTATTCGCAACGTTCGAAGGCTTCGATGAATCGAATCTGTGGACCTCGCTCTGTGCCATAGGTCGAGACAAGTTGCTCTCGAAAGCGGTCAGCGAGACCGCCAATCCGCTCACGAAACATCCGTCCCAGGAATTCGCGCCGGTCGAGATCAGATTCCGGCAGGTCGATGTCGTACCGGTGGTTGTAAGCGAGCCATCCGTAAAACTGAGACTTGTGGCAGTGCAGCATGTCGACTGCTGACTCAATCGTTGGCTCGATGTCGACGACGATGGTGGGATCGAATGGGATCGGCTTCTGAAAATTATCGGCGACATACGCGATGGCCGGATTGTCTCGCAACGCCGGAACTTCCGGCACGACGGGCGGGACGGTAACCATGTAGGCAGCATCGCACACGAGCTGAGAGGTGTATCTGTGGTCTGGGTGGTAATCATTCGGACGATGAGTCAGAACGAGGTCCGGTGTGAACTCTCGGATCAACCGGATCAGCACACGACGAGCTTCGTACGATGGTTCGAGTTGCCCGTCACGAAAGTGCAGCACTTCGGACTCGATCCCAGTCTTGTCCGCCGCCGCCTGCGCCTCGGCTCGACGGATAGCGACCAACTCTTCGGCAGGGATTTCATGATGGCCTGATTCGCCGTTCGTCACGCTGACGAATTTCACGACATGACCGGCCTGGCGGTAAAGCGTGGCCGTTCCACCGCACGTAATTTCGCAATCGTCTGGATGAGCTCCAATGACGAGGATCCGAAGCGGCGAGTCAGACATCTTTAGAATTCCTTGAAACGATCACCACATCTCCGATAGGAAATGCAGGGGGATACGCGACAACGGATTGCCGTTCTCAGGTACGCTATTCACGCCGAACTGCCTTTCTGCGATCGGCGGTGACGAACCAGCCCTGGCGTCACGTCGAGATCGAGCGAGGCAACGTGTCCTCGCCGCAGTGATTCCCAGGCAATGGCCGCCATGGCCGCGTTGTCAGTGCAGAGCGACATGGGTGCCACGAACAATCGAGCACCTGCCCGACGTGCCATCCGCCCGAGTTGGCCACGAAGCAGCGCATTGGCAGCAACTCCGCCGCCGACGCAAAGTATGTCCCGCCCTCTCTGCTGCAGAGCCTGTTGACACTTGCCGACCAGTACATCTACAGCGGCCGCCTGAAAGCTGGCGGCGATGTCTGCTATCCGTTGCTGAGTCAGCGGCTCCGGCTTCTTTTGCGAACCGGGAACGCCATTCGCCGTGTAAAGCACCGCTGTCTTGAGGCCGCTGAAACTGAATTCCAGCCGGTCTTCTTTCAGGAAAGTTCTCGGGAAACGAATGGCTTTCGGGTCGCCCTGTTCGGCAACCTTCTGAATTGCCGGTCCGCCGGGGAATCCCACATTCAGAATTTGCGCGACTTTGTCGAACGCTTCGCCAGCGGCATCGTCGATCGTCGATCCGATCAGTTCAAGGTCGACGGGGCTCGTGCAGTCATAGAGGTTGGTGTGTCCGCCGCTCACGACGAATCCGATGCATGGAAACGTGTCCTGCTGCGCAGCCATGCGGCAGGCGTAGATATGAGCCTCAATGTGGTTAACAGCGACGAGTGGGACGTCGAGCACCATGGCCAGTGTCTTCGCCGCCGTTAGCCCAACGAGCAAAGATCCGACCAGCCCCGGCTGAGTCGCGACGGCGATGGCGCCAAGATCGGAGAGTTTCATGCTGGCCCGTTTGAGTGACTCATCAATGACCGGCAGCAATCGACGAACGTGTGCCCGCGACGCGATCTCTGGCACCACGCCGCCGTAATCTCGATGCAGCTCGTACTGCGAAGCCACCACGTTCGACAGCACGTTGAGGTCGCTGTCGATGACGGCGGCGGCAGTCTCGTCACACGACGATTCGAGCGCCAGGATACTGCGGATTGATTCAATGTCTAAGGTCACGGTGAATGCGGTCTTTGCAGAGTTGGTCGACGGCTGGAGACGCAAGTCGACAGTGTAGTGAGCGACCACGCATTTCTCCGGAGTCCCGTCGCGAGTTTCCGAAACAAGCTGTCGGGAAAACGTCAGGCCGTCGCTGCCTGGTTCCTCTGAAGAACCTGATCGCAGGCGGCCAGGACCGCAGCGGGTTGAATCTGCCGCATGCGTTCTCCGTCCGCTCGACGCATCTTTTGAGCGTCCTTGACACCGCCAGGCTGTACGACTTTGTGCTGACTTCCAAATGGACCGCACACTTCCGGAGACGTTGGCCCGTAAAGTCCCACGCAGGTCACGCCCACCGCCGCCGCCAGATGCAGTGGGCCGGTATCAGATCCCGCGAACAGCTGAGAACGACGAAGCACCGATGCAAGTTCGGGCATACTGGTGTCAAAAGCGAGCACACTCGCACCGTCAGCCGCCGCGACGATCTCCTCAGCCCAGGCTCGTTCCTGAGCACCGGCCCACACCACGACCGAACGAAGTCCCCAACGTCGCCAGAGGTGCGACGCCACCACCGCGAATCGCTCTTGAGGCCACCGTTTCGACTCCCAGCCAGCTCCGGGATTCAGCACTGCGTATCCACTGCTGAGACCGTACTGCTGAGTGAACTGATCGACTCGTGACTCTGCCATGTCGTTAACCGGAACCCGAAATTCAACTTCCGGAGATGTGATGCCCAAAGGAGCCAGCAGCTGGAGATTCCCGGGAACCACATGTTGAATCGTCCGCGCCACACGCACGTTATTCATCCACGGAGCAAGCTCGCGACCAAAAGGTGGAGCAAACCCAATTCTCTTTCTCGCACCGGAAAGCCAACCGATGATCGCGCTTCGAGAGAGACCTTGTGGATCCACAAAAGTATCAAACTGCAACAGCTTCAGCCGACGGCGCAATTTCATGACTTCTGCCGGCCACTTAAGCCACCCCTTGGGAACGACAATCAGCTCGTCGAGGCAATCATGGCCACGAAGCAATTGAGCAGCACCTGGTTCTGCTACCCATCCCAGAGTGGCATCGGGAAACTGTCGACGCAGCGCACACAGCACCGGCATCGTCAGGATCCCATCGCCCACTGCACTCAATCTCGAAATCAGAATTCGAGGACCGGCGTCGGATCGCATGTCATCACCGCAATTCAAGGACTTCAGATTCTCTCATGCCAACAGCAACCCACTTCGGAAACTTGAGTCCCGGGGCTCAGTGAAGGCGTGGCACGCCACTACGCAGCGCGAGATCCGACGAGGAAGCATTTGGAACAGTTGCTGCACAACGGGATCTCGTCCTGGCGTGATTCTCGATGCAGCCTCCGGATCTCTTGATAGCGTGCGTTGTTCCAGATGTCTGCGATCGTTTCCGTCTCGCAGTTACCGAGAATTTCTCTTCCGGAATGGTCCAGACAACAAAGAGCAATGTCGCCGTTCACGAGAACGGTCATTGTGCGAAATGGGCGATCACACGGCTTTCGCATGCTGAAGTTACCGAGAATATTTCTTGCGCCCGCCCAGTTATGGACTCGTGCAAAGTCGATTCCGTCGACCAGGCCCTTCAGCATGTCTTTAGTCTTGCGCTCGTCCGACGTCGTCGTGCATGCAGCGACAATGGCTGGTCCATGCCCTCGTTCTTTTCGCAGCTTCATGAACTGGCGAACATTCTCGACGACCTGATCATGTTGCAGGCCTATCCGAATGAGGTTGAACTCCTCTGCATCCGAACCGTCCACGCTGATCTTGATCTCGTCCAGTCCTGATTCCAGCAGGTCTTCCGCCATTTTTCCGTGGAGCAATGCTCCATTCGAGAACAGCTTGACCTTCGGAATCCCCTGGTCCTTCGCGTATCGAATGCGTTCTGGAAGCCGTTTATCGAGCAACGGCTCGCCGAAATTATGCATATGGATCATCCGGCATCCGCCATCCACGCACTCGCCGATAACCTTCTCAAACAGTGTCTGGTCCATGAACGTTTTTTTGCGGCCAATCGACTCGCGCGGGCAGAATGAGCACGCTGCATTGCAGTGATTAGTCGTTTCGATTCGCACGACTTTCGGAAACTGAGACCGGGCAGCTTCCATGACTCCCCCGACAACTCTGCCCACGATTCCTAACGACTTCATATGAGAAATCCTTTTCTCTCAGGTTCAATCTGCTTGCCAGAAAATCAATGGACAGAAACAGTCTTCAAAAAGATGCGGTCACTTATCGCCGACAGCGAAAACTAACCAGGAGCAACGAAGTGGACGATCTCTGACTTCCAGAAACCTGTCAATGCCGGAATATCGACGAACCAAACGAGATGCGACACACACCTGCGAGAACCAAAAGACAGAACCCGTGAACAGCGTCCGGCAGGCATGTTCTACCCACCACCGCAACTCTTTCTAACCGGCATCGATAAGGAGGAAAAAATGCAATCCCACTGGCGTCCACTGTAAGGATGGGGGGAGGCAATTCAGATCGTGCTTCTCTGCTGTGTCACCAGTGCATATTGCTCTGCCCAATTAAGACGCACGTCGAAGTTCCGGATTCAGTTCGCTGTCGTTGTACATCTTAAACTGGAAATAGACGCGAAAACTCCGCGTTTGAGCTCGGACCTGCTCCTGCAACGTCGACAACGCTTCAGACAGATCTTCAATCTGCCGGCTGATCACGGTCAGCTTATCGCTGCATTTAGTGCGATGAGCTTCGGATGCATCGGCTCGCTCGACCTCTTCGTTCATGTGATACTGCTTGAGGGCAAGGATCGACAGACGATCAACCATCATGCCCGGAGTTTCAGAATTGAACGGGCAACCAGATTCTGCTGGATTGAGCTCGCTCACGAGAAACCTGTCCATCTGCTCGACCAGATCGTTCCTCGTCTGATTACATCGATCGATCACGCGTTTGGCCTGCATGATTCGCTCGGCACCAAGGTCGTCACATCTGGCGATATCTTCCTCGTGCCACAAGAGGAAATTCTGCAAATGATTTCGTTCCACCAGTCCCGCTAAACCATCTGGATGACCATCCGGCAGACACTTATGCCACTCAATGGTGCGAGCACGTTGCAGGCGAGTGATTTCAGCTGTTTTCATGGAAGAATCCTTTCTTCGGGACGCGGCTGCGTTGAATTACGTCGAGAGGTGAAGTGGGCTGTCCAGTATGAATGGCAAGGCACCAGCGGGCGATGATGTTCCTGAGTCGAATGTTGCGGCGGTGTTACTCGCCGCGACGGCAGTCAGGCCACGCGGCTTATCGACTGTGGATGCCGGTCAGGGTTCAACAGTTGACGCGTGACGTTGAAGAAGCGATTTCGAAACGCTCGATCATTCTCCTCATACCAACTTCTGGCCTCAGCGCCGAGTCGAGCTTTCTCCACAGTTGGCATCGTGAGGATTTGTTGCACTGTCATTTCGAGTGCCGCAGCATCGACGTGCCAGTTGATACCAAGGTGTCGTGGGGCCGAGGTGCTCCAGGGAACAACGATTCCCCGTTCAGGCGTGACGAGTTCGTTCATTGGCGGCCCATCAGTAGTCACTACAACGGCACCGCATGACATTGCCTCCACAATGTAATGCCCCCAGCCTTCGGATAGCGACGGGCAAAGATGAATTCCATGCCTATTCTGCATCGCTTGCAGGATGTCATCCGCTACATACTCGGTAAGCAATCGAACATTCGCGGGGACAGTCCGAGTTGCATTCGCCTTGCACTGGACGATGGTTAATTCTGGCCATTCTGGATGTCGGGACCAGATATCCAGGAGCGTCGTTGTTCCCTTCAACGTGCTTTTTCCAGCGAGGTGGAAGAAGCGGTCGTAGTCAGGAGCAACCGTGCTGAGCTGACGGTCGGTCGACGTAAATCCGATGTAAGCTGTTCGACTCGCGAATTGGGCAAAGATCTGTTCCGCGTGACGAGTCTTGCACAGTACCACATCGACGTGCTTCAGGCGGCACAGATGGCGGCGAGGAAACCGCTCCTGATTCGGAACCAGACAAACGCTGCCAGGCAGTTTCCCGAACAGCCTTGGAACTCGTTCGACCAACAGATACAGGTCTGACGAGCGGTCAACATGAGCAGGCCGCAACAACGTGTGGAGCTGCGTCAGAATCGATTCCGCAGCTCGATGTCCACGCCAGTCAACCTTCCCCAGGGGATTGATGACGTCTTTCATAATCGCAACGTCCCGGTCGATGCCAACCCCATTCTTACGTGCGACAATATGGACACGGGATGTTCGAGGTGAAAGTTCAGGCATAACTATGTCAGACCACTTCGTGTGTTGCATGAGCAATGAATAGGCGATTATCCCAAAGCATTCTGCAGCATATATTTTCGGAGATCAGGCGACTCGACAGGCATCGGATGTTGTCGACGGTCCATTCGAGACATCCGCGTGCCACATCGGCGGCTTAACGAATAACCGGAATAGTGAAGCAAAATTCTTTTGCAGGAAACGGTTCCACCAGTGTCGATTGCGATACCACGGAACAGGCACAAAGTTGACATGCCAGGTCCGTGCATCGATGGTCTCCTGCATTACCTGTGGGTGGTTACCCCGATAATGATTACAGATTCGCAGATCCCAATCCCATGGCGCCGCCCGGTCGAGGTCGGGCGGAGGCGCCGTACGATTGTCCTCTCCTCGATACAGATACGCGAATTGAACGCTCTTGCGAGCCATCTGCTCAGGCGGGCGGACATAGCCGTAGTGAAACATCCGCGCGCCGCACTGCTTTGTTCTGAGTTTCCGATTATTGATGCCAAATCCACAGGCGTCACCCACCGACCGAATCTCAGGATGATTGCGGACAATTCGAGTTTGTCGACGATAGGCAAGTGGATTCACAATGTCATAGTCGCCCATGAAGTGCAGGTATTTAAACGTTAATCCTTCAACTCTGGCATCGGGTAACCAGCGTTCCATCGCCGTCCTGATCACTCCCAGGTCCTGTTCGTGGATGACTTCGTCAGCCTGGATGTAGAAGCACCAGTCGCCGTGGCAGGCGTTCAAAGCGAGGTTCGTTTGCTGAGCCATCACTTCGCCGCCGGAACATGCAGCCGGCTTCCAAACGGTGTCCAGGATCCTGATCTTCTCCGAATCCAGGTCAATGATCCGTTGCCGAGTATCATCGGAGCAGTCACCGACCGCGATCACAAACTCATCGACGAGAGGCAGCAGTGAGCGAATGCTCTCCAAAAATGGATAGCCCAATCTCACGGCGTCTCGCACAATAGAAAATCCACTCACTCGCATAGTAGGTCTCGATCCAATTCAATCAGACGTTTGTTCGATATCAGTTTTCGAGTTGTGTGTCATGTGTAATTCGTGACACTTTCAGGGAGAACGCCACCGAGACAAAAACGTCCCCAGAACTCGTCACGATTTCTGATAAACAGCCAGCGTACGATTAACGACTTGATGAGTGGTAAAACGTTCCATAGCGAACTTTCGAGCCTTGGACAGAGCAACCCTGTCTGGCGGCGAGTCCAAGTGACTGCAGATCTTTTCTGCGAGATCCTTATCGTCTCCCATGTTCGCGATCAGCGCGAAGGGACCATCGGCTTCCATGCGAGGATCCAGCCCCAGGACGTCAGTCAGGCCTCCTGTCGCCGTAGCGACGATTGGCCGCTCCAGCATCATGGCTGCCGCGACCGTTAGTCCAAGACCTTCCTCGAAAGCGGGATGAACCACAACATCGGCTGCCGCAAGAATGGTATTGGCGTCACTTCGAAAGCCAAGCAGTTTGACTTCGTCATGCAGACTGAGCGATGCGATCTGTGCTTCCAGCGATTGTCGTTCCTGACCTTCTCCGGCGATCACTGTGATCACCATTTTTCCTGCGGACTTCAGGTGTGCGGCCGCTTGAATCAACGTCTGATGCCCCTTGCACGCAAGCAGATTGCCAACGGCCACAACCAGCTTGTGCTGATCTGTAGGCAGTAGCTCAAGGCGGAGTTTGTCGACTGCAACGGAATCAACCAGGGGCACATTAATGCCGGAATGAACCACTCGCAGCCACTGGTCGGAGATTCCTTG
>JAQBWV010000228.1 GCA_027624335.1 Planctomycetota bacterium | reverse complement strand
AGTACAGCGCATAAAAAAGAGCCGCCGGTGAGACTCGAACTCACGACCTACGCTTTACGAAAGCGTCGCTCTGCCAACTGAGCTACGGTGGCGGTGATGTGGAGAATCTAGCTCTGCCCGCTTTTGCTGGCAAGTACAGATGAAGCCGAACGACGAACACCGTTGTCATACCCATCGATTGAACCGATTGAATGTGACCCACCGGAATGTCATCGCGTCGTCATTCAAACTTCACCTATGGAAGAAACTGACTGTGTGACCATGCATTTGCAGTGGGCTGTGAGAGTGACTAGTTTTCCCAGCCGGCAAACGTCCCCAGCTTTGCATCTATATCCGAAGCCTCTGCAGCTGGTGTGTTTGGCCCAGCTTGAACGTGCTCATGGATCCGAGCGTGCTGGTCTGCTGTCGTCAGCGACGGAGAAGCCGTGGAACCACTGAGTGGCCACAAACTGGTGGCCGGCTCGGAGCGAATGTGTCGTTCAGTTGCGCGGCGAGGTTGTCTCAAGACAACGAGTATCGTCTGCACATTGACTGCTAATGGACGTATGTGAAAGAAAACCGCACCACTGTTGTGGCGCACTTTTCGTGCTACGGTGATCCCTTAACCATCGTGTCGCAAACACAATCAGCGTGCCCTGTTTCAGGGAAACACGTAAAAATCAGGAGTCGAAGTAATGTTTGGAGGAGTTATAGCAACGTGTTTAGCCTTGTCAGTCGCCTTGGAGCCGGATGCAGCGATGCAGCTGGAAGCAAATCCACAGGCCGCTCGGGCATTACTGGTCCAGCATCCGACACTGTTGAGGATGCTGGAGCTTCAGAACCTGGAGCGGGCTCGGTACGGATTACACCCGTTAAAGATCAGTCCAGATATGTGTGTCGCCGCCCAGAGACATGCTCATTGGATGGCCTCGACCGGATGGTACGTTCACAGCAATCTTGGTTGGCCCGAGATCATTCATTCAGGACCGATCGACCCTACGGGAGCTGTCAACGGCTGGATTTATTCGCCGGCGCACCACGCCATCATGCTGAGTGGCGGAACTGAGGCAGGGCTTGGGTACTCGAACAAAAACGGGACGCCGTTCTGGGTCACCGTTGTACGCTAACGCCAATAATTTCCAGGTGCGACTTATTGAGACCAGGCGATACTTCAGCTGATGTTCTGACGATGACGGTTGGGGCGCTGTCGTTACTTGCTCGATGTGCGAATGGTGACGTCGTATTCGCCGGGAAAGTTTGACTTTTTCCGATCGACTCTCGCTCCGATCACTTTGAATTTCTGCGTGGTCGGCGGTAGCAGGAAATAAAGAAATCCTGCGTCCTCGTAAACGCATGGGTACAGCGTCTGATCGATCTTCGCGCTGACGTTGAAGCCAAGCCCCTCTACAGATGAAGCCAAGCCTACTGAATCACGATATTGTGCGGCGTCTTCGACGCCTTGCTGATTCCGAATGGCGACATCCCAGTCGGTGAAGAAGGTTTTCAGGGCATTCTTGACGGACGTGCGGCGAGGCGTCTCAAGCAGGTCATAGTGATCCGTGTACCAACTGCGAAGATCCTTATCGATCGGAAAGCGGACGAAACGCGTTTCACTTCCGGTCAGAATCTGAATTTCAAGACCAGCGGCAGACGCACTGAATTGAGTTTCCATCAACTGGCTCTTGAGTCGCTGTCTGTCCTCCGCGAAGTGCATCAGAACGCTGTCTCGAATTTCTTCCGAAACTTCGATTGATGCCCGGTCCACGATTCTCGGTTCCAGAGCCTCCTCTTTCATGAAGAACGCAACTCTGTCGCCGTTCAAACTCGGCCCCTGGCTGACATATAGCCAACTCATTCCGCCGACGAGGGCAATCCCACAGAGTACCGGGAACCAGAGGCCAGACTTCTTGCCTTTGGACCGACGGCGTACCTGTCGGGCGATGGACGTTCTTGTCGGAACAATTGGTTGCCCTACTCCAGCACCCGCTGCTTCTGGAAATGACTGAAACGGAACGGCCTGATTTTCGGGCGGACCGGGAAACAGTGGAGCCACGGAGTCAACTGTGGGCGATTGAGGAAAGATCATGGGCTGTTGAATTACTGGCGACTCGAAACCCAATGTCGGGAACGCAGCAGGGCTTCCCTGTCCCTGATCGATCGGGACAGGATCCTGGTTCTGTGGCTCAGACGCCTGCAGTTGCACATTGGATTCAGAGGACGCTATTGGTGATTCGAGCGGGATGTCGATCGTCGGTACGAGTAGCTTCGCTTTACATGTCGGGCACGAGCCTTTCCTGCCGGCAGCGGCGTCGGGAACACGAATTGCCGCTCCGCACGATGGACAGCTGAATTCAATGGCCATAGTCGTTCTGTAACACTTTCTTGATAAAACCCGCAGATTCCGTGTCCTGGCACGTCGCAACCTGTTGAGCTTCGCATTTGCTCGACCGTGCGGTCGACAGGGAATGTTTTCTGTTCTCAATTTCTGCAACTGATAGTCGGCAGGATCGTCAACAGCGGTTAATCGATGCAACCCGCAATTCGAGCGTGACTCGAAAACCGAGGATTCCAACGACACGATCAGAGCGTCTCGATGATTTTTTCACGCCTGAGTCTGTAACGCAGAACGTTGATCGGTACGATCAACTCAAAACATCCACAACACGTACTCTAATCACATCGCTATCGGTGACTTTGCGAACGGCCCTGGCTTATGGAACTCATTCGGACACGAGCGTACGCGCGAGCCGGCTTGATCGGAAATCCGTCCGACGGATACTACGGTCGGACGTTGTCTTTGATCGTCCGAAATTACTGGGCCGAAGTCGTACTCTACGAATGGGAAGACCTCGAGATTATTCTCAGTCAGGAAGATCGAAGTCGATTCGGTTCGATTGCCGAACTTCAGCAGGACGTCCGGCTGCACGGTTACTACGGCGGTGCTCGGCTGGTGAAGGCGACGATTCGGTGCTTCGCCGATTACTGCCATCGGAATTCGATTTCTTTGCATTCTCGTAACTTCTCAGTCCGCTATCAGAGCAACATTCCGCGAGCGGTCGGATTGGCTGGATCGAGTGCGATCATTGTGGCCACGCTGCGCTCTCTGATGCAGTTTTATGAAGTCGATATTCCGCTGGAAGTGCAGCCTTCGCTGGCGTTAAGTGTCGAAACACGCGAACTGGGAATCGCGGGCGGCCTGCAGGATCGAGTCGTCCAGGTTTACGAAGGCCTGGTTTACATGAACTTCGCCAGGGAGCGAATGCAGCTGCTCGATGGCATGGAAGCTGGTCACTACGAGAGCGTCTCGACGGAACTTCTGCCAAATCTCTATGTAGCGTTCAGTCACGAGGCGGGGGAACCCACGGAAGTCACGCATGCGCCCTTGAGGGCCCGCTACAACGACGGCGATTCCAGGATTCATCTGGCCATGAAGCGTTTCGCTGAGATTGCCGACGAGGCTTTGAAGGCGTTACACGACCATGACCATCTACGAATTCATCAGCTGATCGATGAAAACTTTGACCTGCGCCGTTCGATCTGCGATTTGTCGCCGACTCACGTGCAGATGGTTGAAACTGCTCGTCGTGCGGGCGCATCCGCCAAGTTCGCGGGTTCAGGCGGCGCGATCATTGGTACGTTCGCCGACGAAGCTCAGTACAGGACGCTGTCCGAAAAGCTGCAGGCGATCGGCTGCGAAGTGTTTCGACCTCAGATCGAAGCGTCGCCGAGCGTTACGTGACCATCCGGGCGGGTTCTTTCACGTGCAGCATCAGAATGGCGATATCTGCTGGCGTGATGCCGCTGATCCGACCAGCCTGCCCGAGGTTTCCTGGCTGAACCTTCCGAAGCTTTTCACAAGCTTCAGCACGGAGGTTTGATACGGCGAGATAGTCAAAACTGTCCGGAATGAGGACGTGCTCGAGGTTCGACTGCTTTGCGACGGAAGTCGTCTGACGACGGATGTAGCCTGCGTATTTCGCCTGGATTTCAACCTGCTGTGCGACTCGATCTGATATTTCAAGTTCAGCAGCGGCTGAAGATCGTTGACAGATTTCTGACCAGGAGATTTCCGGACGACGAAGTAACTCTTCCAGCGTCTTCCCTTCAGAGCGTTCGCGGCATGCAAGCTCCGTGGCGCGCGTGATCTGTTCTTCATGCTCCAGATACTTCGCCCAGCGATGGCTATCGACGCTGCCAATTTCATATCCAATACGTGTCAGTCGACGGTCGGCGTTATCCTGGCGGAGCAACAGTCGATACTCGGCACGCGATGTAAACATGCGGTAAGGCTCGTCAACACCTTTGGTGACCAGGTCATCAAGCAGCACGCCAAGATACGCCTCTTCGCGTCCCAGTATGAACGGATTTCGTTTCGCGACTTTGAGCGCGGCATTCAATCCCGCGATCAGTCCCTGGCCAGCAGCTTCTTCGTACCCGGTCGTGCCGTTGAGTTGCCCAGCGAAATAAAGACCTGCCACTCGTTTTGTTTCCAGCGTCGCGTGCAGCTGCGTCGGAGGAGCGAAGTCGTACTCTACGGCGTAACCATAGCGCATGATTTCTGCCTTTTCGAGACCGTCGATCGAACGGACCATCTCGTCCTGGACGTCTCGAGGCAGGCTCGTCGAGATGCCGTTGCAGTAGACCTCAAGTGTGTTGCGACCTTCAGGTTCAAGGAACAACTGGTGCGATTGTTTGTCGGCAAAACGAACGACTTTGTCCTCGATTGAGGGACAGTATCGCGGGCCGGTCGATTTAATCTGACCGCTGTACATCGGGGCACGTCTTAGATTAGTTCGAATAAGGTCGTGGACTTTTTCGTTCGTTGCGGCGAGCCAGCAGTCGATCTGCTGCTGTTCGATTTTTTCGGTGAGAAACGAAAATGGCTGCGGGTTGTCGTCTCCAGGCTGGCGCTCCAGCTTCGAGTAGTCAATCGTTCTGCCGTTGATTCGTGCTGGCGTTCCCGTCTTGAATCGTTCCAGCTGAAATCCCAGCTCGATAAAACACTTCGACAGTGAGTTTGTCGTGCCTTCTCCTGCGCGACCGCCGGTGGACTGCGCTTCGCCTGTGTGCATGACGGCCTGCAGAAAAGTGCCCGTCGTGATGATGGCTGCCTGAACACGATAAACAGCATCGCCACGGACACGCACTCCGTTGAGTATTCCGTTCTCGACGATCAGGCCTTCGACCACTTCCTGACGCAGCGTGAGATTCTCCTGCTCCTCGACACGGAGCTTCATCCAGAACTGATAGGCCTTCTTGTCCGCCTGGGCTCGCGGACTGTGCATCGCCGGACCTTTGCTAAGGTTCAGCATGCGGAACTGAATACCTGTCGCATCAATGCAGCGTCCCATTTCGCCGCCGAGTGCGTCGATCTCTCGAACGATCTGGCCTTTTGCGACGCCGCCGATCGCCGGGTTACAACTCATCTGCCCGACGGTGTCGCAGTTCATGGTCAGAAGTACGGTGCGGGCCCCCAGACGAGCCGCCGCCAGCGCGGCTTCCGTTCCTGCATGACCAGCTCCGATGACGGCCACATCGAAATCGTAAACAGAAGATGCCATAAAGTCCGCGTTACCAAAGGAGCTGGAGGATGTGGTCTCGCGAGAATGTTCGTCGAGACGACGTGACTTTCACTCGGGCGGTTGCAGTTTCCAGGCCAACGCCACGATCGGGACACACGTGATGACGAGCCAAACCTGCCACGCTCTGACGGATTGGTCACCGCCGGAGTTGAGAGTTTATGGCAGCGACGCATTCTGTGGTCACGAGTTCGTGCTGTCGAGAGAGCGGCAAATGGCAGTCAACCATAAGTCCAGCGGTTGTGTGCCGTGTACGGTTTCATGATTCTCACGCAAAAAACGGGGCTATAGACCGTATGAGCTGCCACTTTCAGTCGTTCTACGATTCAGGCGATTGTGGTGATGCAATCCGTCAAGAATGAAGCCTGCAACAGCGACTTCAAGAGCGGGGCGTAGACTCTCATCAGGCAGGTCGGGTTCGACGAGCGATGAGAGTGCAGTCAGTTCAGCCCCGATGCCCGGCAAAGACTGCAGCGTCGAATGCAGTTCAGAATTCAAACGACCGTCGCCCATCACGACGGCGTCTCCCATGTCGAAGTATTCCACCAGACTGCGAAACTGCTTTGGCGTGAACGATTCGTCAAAGATCGTCTTCACCGCTTCGGCAAGCAGGCGACCGACGAGACGATCTTCTTCTCCTGGTTCGTCCGACATGGCCAGCTCCATTTTTCCTCGCGAGCTGGAGGCGATGTGTGCCAGATCGCTGACCCGCACAACCACGCGAGACTCTTCAAGCAGCAACCCTCTTTTTTCAGCATTGGAAATCGAGTTCTCAAGATTCGCGATTGACATTCGCACGCTGACGCCCGAAGCCCGATTAACATGAGGGCTTGTTCGAGCCAGCCGAGAGGTCTCTTCGAGAATCGAACGAATGAATCCCGGCACGAAGACTGAGACTTCGGAATCCCGCGACGTCCACGCGTTGTCATCAGTAATCCTGACGCCGATTTCTCTGGTCGTCGGATAGTGCGTACTGATCACGGATCCAATTCGGTCCTTCAGCGGAGTCACAATTCGTCCACGATTCGTGTAATCCTCGGGATTTGCTGAGAAGACAAGACACAAGTCCAACGGCAGGCGAATCGTAAAACCACGAATCTGTATGTCGCGTTCCTCAAGCACGTTGAACAACCCTACTTGAATCTTCGGACTGAGATCCGGCAGTTCGTTCATGCAGAAGATTCCTCGATGACTGCGAGGAATCAGCCCGAAGTGCATGACATCTTCGCTGGCCAGATGACGTCCTTCGGCATGCTTGATCAAGTCAACTTCGCCAATGAGATCAGCAATCGTGACGTCAGGCGTGGCCAGCTTTTCGTAGTATCGCTCGCAGCGTCCGATCCAGTTGATCGGACACTTATCGCCCTCAGCCGCAACGCGATCTCGTGCAAACTTTGACAAGGGGCTTAGGGGATCGTCGTTGATCTCAGACCCGGCGATGACTGGGATCGAATCGTCCAGGAACTCCGTCAGCATGCGAAGCATCCGAGTCTTGCCCTGTCCTCTCAGGCCTAGAAACAGCATGTCGTGCTTTGAAAGAATCGCATTTACGATCTGAGGAATGACGGTCTCATCGTATCCGACAATGCCATGGAACAATGTTTCCCCGGCCTTCAACTTCTGAATCAGATTGCGGCGCATTTCATCCTTCACCCCCATCGGTGAATAGCCGCTGGCTTTCAGTTCCCCGAGAGTCTGAGGTCGATCAGTCATTATCACTCAGTCTGTAGATACGAAACATCAGAAGGAGAAAACCACTTAAGTCATCGTCACTATTAATCCGCGACAGCCGGTACCGCATCCAGAACTGGAATCGTCGACAGATCAGCATCCAGTCGCCCCAGCAACAGCGGCAGCAGGAAAAGGTTTCCGGCAAGCCCTCCAAGCATTGCCACGCTGACCAGAATCCCGAAGTAAACGAGCGGTATGAACTGCGACATCGTCAGAACGGACAACCCGGCTACGAGTGCAATGTTTGCAAATACCAATGATCGACCGACCTGTGTCTGTGTCGTTTCGATGGCCTCTTGCGTCGACACACCATCACGTCGCAACCGTCGATAGGAAGAAAGATAATGCACACTGTTATCAACAGTCAGGCCCATCGACACGCTGGCAATCATGGCGGATGCGATATTGATCGGCATCCCAATCCAGCCCATCGCTCCAAGGACAAGCACAATCGGAAATACGTTGGGAACAAGCGCAACCAGTCCAATCTTCAAACTCCGAAATGCAATCACCATCATGGTCCCAATTCCCACAGCGGCGACAGCGAAACTGACAATCTGATCGCGAATCAAGCTCTCAATTAAAAACGTGAGCAGCACGAACATTCCAGTGGTTTCGACGGCGTGCTGCGTCCCGACAGCTGAAGCGTCAACTTTGTGTCCAAACTCAGCTGACAGCGCGGCGGCATCGCTGGACGTTGCTCCGAGCACTTCCCGTGCAATCGCGTCGACCTTTGCTATCAGTGACACTTTGTTCTCAGACTTTTGACGTTCCAGGCTCCGCAGCATGATTCGCATTCGACCTTGCTCAGAATCATAAAGACCGCCGACAACTTCGCGCTGAACACTCGACAGCAATTGAAGTCGCACCTGCAGTGACAATGTCTTCGATAAAAAACCCACGCCAATCTTTTCCGGTACGAGATCCAACCCGTCGGTCAGACTGACAACTTTGGTAAGACGTCCCGCAGACGAATTGCTATGCGGCGATTCTGCCGACAGTTCGAGTCGCAGTCTGCCGGCCAAATCCCGAACAGTGCCAAGAAACTCGTCCGTCAGCGGCGAGGGAGCTGGAAAGTTGACTTCAAACGTGCCGGCTCCACCAAGCGCGGACTCGACAAAATTGAGCGACTGAACCAGTTCGCTGTCTTCGCGAAAGTTCTTGCTGAAGTCTGTTTCGATTCGAAGGCGCATCATTCCAAGAGACGCCATGAAGACGATCGTGACAGTTGTGGCCGCAACCAGTCCAGGCCGGACTTTGACAAAACGCGATACGCCACGAAGCAGGAAAACCAAATATTGCTCTGCGGGCGCGGGTACGGGATCGCCCACAATCATGAGCCACCAGTCGCTGCTTCTGCTCACCCCTCGTCGAATCCCATCCGATCGATGAAACCAGCGGGCCATTCCTCCAGGCGTGATGAGCACGACGACAACGAATACAAGTAGCGTCGCCACGGTCATCATAAGACCGAAGCTGCGAACAGGAGTAATGCTGCTCGAAATTAACGCGGCAAAGCCGACTGCTGTTGTCACGCACGTCCAGAAAATCGGCGGTACGAGTTCGGCCACCGCGCGAATTAACGCAGCTTTTCGCTGCATTGTTCTGGCGTACTCTCGGAAACGCATCGCCAGATGAGTCGACGTCGCCACTCCGATGATCGTGACTAGTGAGTTCATCATCGAACTGACCATACTCAGACGAGCATCTGCCAGGACCAGTAGGGCTTCAGTCCAGCGGATCGTTAGAACGACAATTCCCAGCGGCAGAATTACCCAGCGCAGCGTGCGAAACAGTAAGAAGAGAACGCAGGCGAGCAACGCCAGAGAGAATTGAAACAGAGTGCGACCATCTGCTTCGGCATATCGAAACATATCGTGGATCTGCACCGGTTCTCCGACGACGAATGCCGGCGGACTCTGTTCGCTGGCAAGTTGCCGGATCATGGCAATGGTGCGTGCGCGGGAGACTGGCGAGTCGGCCTCGGGCAACAGACGGATCACAATCGCTGTCGTTTCTCTGTCGGCGCCGATCAGCACTCCTTCAACGAGTTCTGCGACTCGATCCGGTTTGTACGGAAACGACAGAGCACCGGCGGCATGCTGAATACTGTCCGAGTCAGTTCCAGGAATCGCTGCAAGCTGCTCAGCGACAGCTTCAATTCGAATTCGGCTCGCGGCAGAGATCGAAGTGGAGCCATCGTTCAGAAGCCCGGCTTCCATCCAGGCAACGATCGCGAATTCGTCGCCACCAAAGAAAGCTTTACTGCGGGCATAGGCAGCGAAATGCGGATCGTCATGAGCGTACAACGATTCGATAGACTGCTCGAAACGGAGCCTCGCTGCGACAGGCCAGGCAAACACTGTCAGCAGGACTGCGAGTCCAAGAATGACCAGTCGCCAGCGGATGACAAACGCCGCTGCGTTCTCAAGAAAGCTCGACTGGCCAGGCGAGGACTCGTGATTCGTGTCTGAACTGGCTGGCTGCATTGGTCCCTGGTTTGAAAGCCGTTTCAGAGTTGGGGTTTCCAGCAAATCAAGTGGGCCTAAGAATAATGCTGAGCATGGCGACGTGCCACTCGCGTGAGGCACTCTGCCCTTTGTTCTCAATTCACGGAAAATCCCACGGAACGTCAGGATCGATTCATGTCAAACCACGGCAACGCCAGATGCGCATCGGCATGCGTTTTTGCGCTTGTCGGTATTCTTTTGATGGCCTGCGTGCTGCGATCTGCGGCGGTTGCGTTGCGATCTGAGAACCTCCGCATCGACCGGGATTCCTATCTCGCCATCGCTCAGAATCTTGTAAACGGCAATGGTTTCTGTTCGGTGCCAGGGCAGCCGACCGCCTTCAGACCGCCGCTTTATCCACTACTTGTGGCCGGTTGTCTCTGCCTCGGAGGAGTTTCGATCGTCGGTGTTGTTCAGATCGTACTCGGCACCGGTACTGTCTGGTTGACGTGGCTGTTGGCTCGTCAGTGCCGACTATCTCAACAGACAGGACTGATAGCCGCAGCTTTGGTCGCAGTCGATCCTCTGCTGATCGAGTACTCGACCCAGGCAATGACCGAAACACTATTCACGTTCCTCGTAGCGTTGCTGTTGGTACTTGCTCTCCGTACCGGTCATACCGATCGCAAGAATCAAAACAGCGTACTGCTGGGCACTGTCTTTGGCCTGACTGCACTGTGTCGACCTACGATCTGGG
>JAQBWV010000227.1 GCA_027624335.1 Planctomycetota bacterium | reverse complement strand
TCCGAAACAACTCGCCGCCAGTTTTCATAGTTCGCTGCTGATGACTCTGCTCGGTACAGCGTTGCTCTATGGTGGTTCGCTCGGTGCTCCGATGTGTTTCGGACAGGCACCAGGTGATGGGAATCCGCTTCCTGAACCGCAGCGCAAGGAGATGAGCGAGTCGTTGCGGGAGAGCACCGCACAGCTCACGCAGGAACTTGTTGAGCTCTATTCTCGCCGTGGAGATGCGTTTTTCTTCCTCGGCGAGTTCGCCAAAGCGACTTCCGATTACGAGGTCATGGTCGAGCTGAATCCGCAGCTGGGTGATGCGCACTGGCGTCGCGGTATCGCTCGCTTCTATGCGGGTAAGTCGAACGAAGCGGCCCGGCAGTTCGAAGCCTATCACTCGTTCGATGACAT
Source organism: Planctomycetota bacterium (assembly GCA_027624335.1). Classification (GTDB taxonomy): domain Bacteria; phylum Planctomycetota; class Planctomycetia; order Planctomycetales; family Planctomycetaceae; genus JABMPE01. Next base: position 10,205 of record JAQBWV010000227.1, on the reverse strand, counting down.
CGATCGAGAGAACGGTATCTGGCGATACTTTTCTCAGTACCGTGCGTATGGTCCGGCGAAGGCCAAAGCCGGACTGTTGAAGTATCGAAAGACGGACCGTGAGCCGTTTCCGGATGTGTACCAACTCTTCTCGGGCGACACGACGCCGGAAGCGATTCTGGCAGCCATCGACAAAGCCGATATCGATAAGGACGAACGCGAGAAGCGGCGATTCTATGCACAGCTCTACATTGGACTGAACCACGCCGTCGAAGGTCACGATGCCGACGCGATTCGACACTTGCGTGAATCGACGGCGAATGCCTGGGGGCCGGAGGCTGGATACGGACCTCGCTACATGTGGCACGTCGGTCGAGTGCATCTTGATCTTCTTCTCGCGAAGCAGAAACAGTCAGAGGATGCGGCTCCTGACCGTGACAGGAAAAATCCGAAGCCGCCAGCGGGCAGGCGTTGAGCCATGCACGTTGCGATCGTGACGGCCGGCGGTGCCGGCATGTTCTGCGGGTCGTGCATGCACGACAACACGTGGGCTCGCGCGCTACGCGACGCCGGCATTCAGGTCACTCTGATTCCGACTTACACTCCCATCCGGGTTGACGAAGAAAACCTCAGCTCGCGTCGCGTTTTTTTCGGCGGGATCAATGTTTACCTGGAGCACAAATCCAGAATCTGGCGAGCACTCCCGCGCTGGATGACGGGCTGGGCCAACCATCCTGGATTCATTCGGCTGGTGACACGTTTTGCAGTCAGCAATGACGCGGCAGAACTGGGCGACCTGACGCTCGACATGCTCGACGGCGAGCTTGGATCGCAGCGTCGCGACGTGGAAGATTTGGTTTCGTTTATCGCCGACGACCTGAAACCAGACGTTGTGTGCTTCAGCAACGTCCTGCTTGCCGGTGCCGTACGCTCACTTCGCCAGAAGTATTCAGGAACGATTGTCTGCACGTTGCAGGGCGATGACATCTTTCTGGATGGGCTGTCGAACCGACATCGCCGGGCAGCAATCGATCGAATCAGTCAGCGAGTGAGCGACTTCGACGGTTTTCTGGTCCACAGCGATTACTACCGCGATCACATGTCGCGGATGCTGAGTATTCCCGTCGAGAAGTTCTCTCGCATTCCGCTGGGCATTGATTTCTCGCCGTTCGTGACCCGAAGTTGGAACACCGATTCGCCGCCGACGGATAATCAAAGGCCGGACATCGCGCCACCGACGACGGCAACGGAATTTCGTATTGGATACTTCGCGCGAGTTTGTCCGGAAAAAGGGCTACATCTGCTTGTCGATGCCGTTCGCAAAATTCGTGTCACCTGTCCGAATGTGAAACTGGTTGCGGGCGGATATCTCGGCTCACGAGATCGCGACTACTTCGAGCGAGTTCGGCAGGCCGCCGGCGATCTTGGTGCCGCATTTGAATACGTCGGCAGCCCGGCAGAGCAGTCTGACAAGATCGCATTTCTGCAGAGTCTCGACGTGTTGTCAGTTCCCGCTCCTTATCGAGAACCCAAAGGGATCTACATTCTGGAAGCGATGGCCTGTGGCATTCCTGTCGTGCAGCCGGCACACGGAGCGTACCCGGAAATGCTGTCAGCAACGGGCGGTGGCCTACTGTTTCGACCGGGTGATTCCGACGATCTGGCCTCAAAACTGACAAGCCTGATGATTGATTCAACGCGGAGAATTGAATTGGCTACTCAAGGGGCTGCGATGGTTCGCAGAAAGTACAGTCTGGAAGCCATGACAAATTCAACTCTGTCGGCCTTTGAGGCATTCCGGCACAATTCAACTGAGGCCACGCCACCGGGAACTGCCGACCGGGAAACTCCTTGAAGCGGCGAAACCGGAGTGGTAACGTTAGCCGGTTATTCGTAAGCACTTCCAGCTGATTTCACTTCTGCGGGCTTTCTGGCAGCACGTCACGTCTCCTGCTGACTCTGCTGTTCCTCGAATCTGATTTTCGGTGCGCATGATCCGTGTGTACTTGCGGACGTCACCACCGTGAAGAATTCGTCGCTCTGCGGCTCATTCAGATCTGTTCCTCGAATCGGTTCGGCTGGTTTCCCGTCTGGTGGCAATCCCTGAATCGGTCAAGTACCTTTTTCTGATTCCCGCTGGATTGAAACCGCACACACGGTGTTTTTGCTTTGGCGGATCGCTGTTGTTTGAAGGGAAACTTTGTGCGAAGAACTACCGATACCAATCGGATCGTCGATCAAATTCGCCAGGCGTGCTTCGCTTGTGTGGCCGTTCTGATGTTGTTGGCCGTGGTGATCGATCCGTGCTTCGGACAGGCGGCTGATACAGGCCTTCCGAAAGGATTCCGGCCGCCACCGCCGACGCCCAAAGAACTCTCGATTGAGAAGCCGCTGACGAACGAAGATGAGGTCGTCGAAGCGAGGAAAAAGAAACCGGAACTTCAGGCGGCACTGGACTCTGGAAAGGTCAATCCTGACACCCAGAAGCTCATCGACATGGTCATCCGCGTCAACGTTCAGGAATTGTCAATGACCGAGCGGCGGGACGAATTGACTACTTTGCGCAAGTCGATCACTCGGTACTTCGACCAGTTCATCGATGCGACGAAACATGCTGAGATGAAGAAGTTCGCCTGTGATTCAATCGTGAAGCATGCGACGACGCTGCTCGATGGAAACTTTCATGTTCGACTTCAGGCGGTGCTGCTGATTGGTGAATTGAACATGTCTCCTGAAATGCCGGGACTGCGACCGAAACCCGCAGTTGCCTTTATTGATGGCCTTCCGGTCCTTCTCGATGTGATTCAGCCTCCGCAGGGTGGACTTCAGCAACCAGAACCCGTTCGTATTCTTGCGGCGATGGGCGCACACCGTCTGCTGGAACTTGGGCGCCATACACTAAAAATTAACAGCAAAATTCCGGTCGATTCTGCGAAGCGAATGCTGGCCCAACTCGAGGGGAATGGTACCGACTGGTACCACCTGCGTCTGATTGAAGCACTGGTGCAGACAGCGCTCGCAACAGTTCCAAACGCTCAGAATCAGCAGGAACCCGCGATCGTTGAAGCACTCGCCAGAATTCTTTCAAACCCTCAACGTTCGTACCGGATTCGAGCTCGTGCAGCGAAACTTCTTGGCAGAACGCCAATGCCGCCCGGCGTGCAGGCTGCGCCGATCGCTTATTCCATTGTCAAACTGACTCAGCAGATTGCTACGGACCTCAACCAGAGACGTATTTTTTCCGACCATGCACTCTTCGAGTTGAATGATGTTTACCTGGCGTTCAAGGCGGAGAAGGGTGAATCGACGACTGATGGACGGAAACAGGCTGGTCTCGTTTCAACGTTGAATCAGCAGCCAATCCAATCAGCCTATAAAGATATTCTGCCGATCATTAAGTCGATCTTCCGTCAGTTCCAGGGAGCGCCGGCAGGCAAACCTGTTCAGGCAACAATTGAACCTGCCCTGATTCAGAAGCTGAACGACTGGGTTAAGCCTGGCGACATGACACTGGTTCCAGGTGGTGTCAGCATCGAAAAGACACTTCGCAAGGCCGCCCCCGCGACCACATCGGCAGTGCCGCCTCAAGCCCGCCGACAACGGAACAGCGTAATCAGCACCAGCTGAGGCAGAACGACGACGACAACGGTCGGAATGGCTCGATCGCGCAATTCGCTGAAGTCAGGTCACTTTACTGGCGAACCTGGAGTCGTATCGGTCGGTAACCACAGAACGAGTTTCGTTGAGGCCCAATTCTCTGCTCATCCGTGGATCGTTGACTCCATTTCGGGCAGGGGTACACTTTTGGTCTCCGCTCACGCGTCCTGCACATCGTCGCGGGAAAACCGAGTGGACAGCTTTTTCCAGACCAGACCCAACCCGCTCGCCCACTGCTAAACCGGTCTTACTTCTGCAGTTCGGCGCGCAGGCGCATCCCGAAGATTCACTTCCGGATGGTGTCTGGCTACTCCTGACCAGTTGGATTGGCTGTCCGTGCTGACTGTTGCCCGGAGGCTCGCTGCTTCCGGTCGTCTTCGCAGCTCTGAGTGAGCCGTCGTTGACACGGCAGCATATCCTCTCAGGTCCGGCCGGGCACAATCCTGAATTCATCGTGTGAGTAAAGTCATGGCTCAGTCCAGAGATCTCTTTGATGACAGCACTATGACGTTCGGAGAGCACCTCGAGTGCCTGCGGACGCATCTGATCCGCGCCATCATCGGATTGTCGATCTGCGTGATTGGTGCGCTCTTCATCGGTGATCGCATCGTCGCCATTGTGCGATCCCCTATCGACTCGGCGCTTCGCAAGGCAGTGGAAGCAGACAGTGGTATCGAATTCAAAGACGATATTGGCGACGTCACCATGACAGATATCTGGCGGATCATTCAGGAGAAAGTTGGACTTGCAGAGCCAGCTGAAGTTTCTGAGCCGGGCAAGGTCGCCCCCCCCCCGGAAAGCAGCTTTGCTCAAATCGATACGGGTAAGACATTCGACAGAACAATTCAGATCAGCATCATGCCTTCTGAACTGGCGGCAGCGCTGCACAAGTACGATCCGGAAGGTTACCCTGAGCTGAAGGCTGCCGCTGATGCTGCGAAAGAGAAGCCCCTGACGATTCGCATCGCAGCTCCCGAGTTTCAGCAACTCGAATCGGTCATCGAGCGTCAGAGTCAGGCAGTAACGCTGAACGTTCAGGAAGCGTTTTTGACTTATATCAAGGTGGCGTTTATCGCCGGACTGCTGATCAGCAGCCCGTGGGTATTTCGCGAGTTGTGGCTGTTTGTCGCCGCCGGTCTTTATCCGCACGAGCGGAAGTACATTTACATCTACCTGCCGATGAGCCTGCTGCTGTTTTCCGGTGGAGCTGTCTTCTGCTTCTATGCCGTCTTTCCGTTTGTGCTGAAATTCCTGCTCAGCTTTAACGCCATGCTGGAAGTGCAGCCACAGATTCGTTTGTCCGAGTGGATCAGTTTCGCAGTGATGCTGCCGGTGATGTTCGGAGTCAGTTTTCAGTTGCCGTTGATCATGCTGTTTCTGGAGAGGATCTCTGTTTTCGAAGTGATCGACTATCGCGAAAAGCGTCGCATGGCCATCCTTGTCATCGCGTTTCTGTCCATGATGCTGACACCAGCCGATCCCATGAGCATGCTGCTGATGATGTTTCCGCTGATCGTGCTCTACGAGTTCGGCATTATCCTGTGCGGCTTCAACCCGCATAAATCGAAAGTCGAAGGACTGGATCCGGTCTAGTTCTGTTCTCGAATCGACCTTGCATGAGTAGCAGTAATTCGGACACCACCAGGGCCGACATTGGCATTGTGTCGGCGTTGCCGATTGAACTCGGCCAGTTCCTTGATCGGTGCGAGCGAGTCAAACATTACCGCGGAAACGATCTGGTATTTCGTGGTGGGCGGTACGACGGGATTCGCGTCGTCGTGGCCGAATCCGGGATGGGTTTCGCTCGTGCCAGAAAGGCGACGCGCGCACTGATTGATGCTCACAGTCCTCGGTGGGTCCTGTCCTGCGGATTCTCGGGAGCCTTGCAGCCAGACATGAAGCTCGGGCACATCGTGATGGCCAACGAAATTGTGGACCAGCACGGCCAGCACGTGGACATCAACCTCAGCCTTCCCAGCGACGAAGAACATGGCCTCTACGTCGGCAGAATCCTGACGGCGGACGAGTTGGTTCGAACGGTCGCGGATAAGCAGGCCCTCCATGAGCAGTACCAGGCGATCGCTGTCGACATGGAAAGTCTGGCCGTCGCGCAGGTTGCTGGAGAATCAAAAACCGGTTTCATGGCCGTGCGTGTGATCAGTGACGACATGTCTGCCGATCTGCCTCCCGAAGTGCTGTCGATCATCGGCGACACCGGTGCAGTGCGGCTCGGCGCCGCGCTCACGTCGATTGTAAAGCGTCCGGAAAGCTTCAAAGACATGCTTCATCTGCGTGCGAACGCCCAATCAGCTGCTCGGAGTCTGGCGACATTTCTGGATGGGGTCGTCCACCAGCTACATGCTTCCAGTTAGACGGGGCCGCTTCGAATCACTACGCCTGGCGTCGCCGCTTGCATCCGAGTGGTGGGTGCTTTCTACTGGTTGATTCCTCGCGTCATTGATCCTTCCCACCAGCAACCTAACACACCACAGAATCCCGCTTCGATGGCTGAAGAACTCGTCTTCATGATGGGCAAGTACGAAGCCCGTGTCCCGACGGACTGCCTGTATTCGAAGAGCCATTTGTGGCTTCGGAGCGAAGGTTTGCGGTATCACGTGGGGTTTACTGCGTATTCAGTGAGGCTCCTGCAGGACGTCTACTTTCTGGACTGGAGCGTCGAGCCGGGTTCACAGGTCTACGAAAAGCAGGAGATCGGAGAGGTCGAAAGCTCAAAGGCACTCTCGACGTTATACGCCCCGTTTGATGGCCGCATCGTCGAATTCAATGAGCTGCTGCTGGCAGACCCTTCAGGAATTAACACAGACGGATATGGCAACGGCTGGCTGTTTACCTTCGAGACGACAGCAGAGCCATTGACTCCGGAGCAGTATCTGGCAGTGCTCGAAGGCGGCTGGGAAAAGACTCAGAACATGCTTAAAGGTCAGGTCAACTAACAGCGACACAAGCTCGGTGTTGAACATTCCAGGTTGAATGTTTCATGTCGAATGTTCGATGTTCAAAAGGGTATTCGGATGGCTGGTCAGAAGAAGCTCACTGTTGTGATCTCACAGCACCAGGGGAAAAATCCGGTGAAGCGACAGCTCGAAGAAGAGCTGGCGATGGCCTGCATGATGGATCCCGAGGTTGAAGTTTCCATCGTTCCCAACCTTTACGATTTGTCTTCTGACCACTCAGGGATGCTCTTTCTGTCGGGCATTCGTGGTGACGTGGTCGTACTGTCGTGGCTGTATCCCCGAGCGACCCAGTGGATTCTTGACCGATCCGGGATCAAAGGAAAAGCCGGAACAGTTTTGCTGGTCAGTGACGACGAAGAAGAGGACGATGAGGCCTCGACCGCAACAGAACGCCCGAACGCGATTGGAACACTGGACGTCCCCAACCGACTGATTTACTGCGTGGACCTGCGAGCTTCGCCGGACCCCAGGGAGTTCCTCGGCGAGATCCGGCGAATCGTTCAGGAAACGTCGACCGAGACCGTCGATCTGCTGAGCTGGATTCAGGGCGAGCCAAAGAAAGAGCAGCTCGAACGTTATCTGAATCCGCAGGAGATGCTTGGTATCGGGCACAGTGAAACCGGGGCGATTGCGGAAGTCGAAGCCGAGGAAAAAGTCCGCCGCCGCTGGTATCCGGTCATCGATTATGACCGCTGCACCAACTGCATGGAGTGCATCGATTTCTGCCTGTTCGGTGTCTACGGCGTCGACTCGCTCGACCGGATCCTGGTCGAGTCTCAGGACAGTTGTAAGAAAGGCTGTCCTGCCTGCAGTCGTGTCTGTCCGGAAAACGCAATCGTGTTTCCGCAGCACAAGACTCCCGCGATTGCCGGAGCCGCTGGCGAAGTTGCCGGCCTGAAGATCGACCTGTCACAACTCTTCGGCGGCGGCGACGCGATGGAATTAGCCGCCCGCGAACGCGACATCGAGCTTGTTCGCGATGGCCGCGACGCTGTCGGCATGGAAGTTGGAATCCCGAAACGACAGCCACAAACCTGCGGCGTGCGAGACGAACTCGACGACCTGATCGACGGCCTCGACGACCTTGATCTCTGAGTGTCGATTCACGAATCAAAAAGCCCGGCAGGCTCGAAACCGACCGGGCTTTTCGCTTCTATCAACTTTCAACTCTATCAACTTTCAACAATCGACCATCAACTACCGAGCGTGCTCGACGGCTTTGGTTTCTCGCAGGACGACGACTTTGACTTCGCCAGGGTAGGTGAGGTTTTCTTCGATGGCCTTGGCGCATTCCTTCGCCAGTTTTGCAGACTCGCGGTCGTTGATTCGATTTGAGTCGACGATGATGCGGATTTCGCGACCGGCCTGGACCGCGAACGCGTGATTGACGCCGGGGAAGCCGCAGGCGATGGCTTCCAGATCTTCGAGTCGCTTTACGTAGCGTTCGAGGTTCTCTCGACGGGCTCCCGGTCGAGACGCCGACGCCGCATCCGCTGCCGCGACCAGCACGGTGTAGATAAACTCCGGTCGAATGTCGTCGTGATGCCCGGCGGCCGCGTGAACGACTTCTTCGCCTTCGTTGTAACGCTTGAGGAGTTCTGCTCCGACAGCAGGATGTCCGCCTTCCATTTCGTGGTCGGCTGCTTTTCCGATGTCATGCAGAAACCCGCAGCGACGTCCCATGACAGCATCGAGTCCCACCTGCTCACACAGCAACCCGGTGATGTGGGACACTTCGATCGAGTGTCGTAGAACGTTCTGGCTGTAACTGGTACGAAACTGAAGTCGTCCCATCAGGTACACAAGTTTTTCGTGCAGGCCGACGACGTTTGCTTCGAGACACGCTTCGATTCCAAGCTTGCGAATGTGGGCGTCCATCTCCTTTTCCGTCTCGGCGACGACTTCCTCAATTCGCGTCGGGTGAATCCGTCCATCTTCGATCAGTTTAATCAGCGATAGCCTGGCGATTTCCCGTCGTACTTTGTCGAACGCCGAGACCACGACGACACCTGGCGTGTCGTCAACGATAACGTCGACTCCGGCAATCTTTTCGAAGGCACGGATGTTTCGACCTTCACGACCGATGATGCGGCCCTTCATCTCATCGTTCGGAATATCGACTGTCGATACGGTCATCTCAGATGTCTGAGCTGACGCGATCCGCTGAATGGCCATGCCGAGAATTTCGCGGGACAATTCTTCCTGCCGGATCTTCAGTTCGTTTTCGTACTTAATGATCAGCCCGCCTGTTTCGTCCTTCAGTTGGCGGTCCAGACGATCGAGCAGCAAGTCCTTCGCCTGTTCCGGAGTCAGGCTGCTGATGTGGAACAGCTTGTCCTGTTCCTCGGCAAGAAGTCGATCGAGTTCCTTTTCCTTGACTTCCATCGCCTTGCTGCGAGTGGTCAGCTTCTGCTGTTGCCCTTCGATCATTTTTTCGCGTTTGATGAATTCCTCATCGCGATCGTCCAGGCTGCCTTCCCGTTTATCGAGGTCTCTCTCACGCTGGTGGAGGCCGTCTCGTGTGGTGTTGAGCGAGGCTTCCATTTCCTCGCGTTTCTTCAGCAGTTCTTCCCGTGCTTTGAGTTCTTCGTCGCGTTTCAGAGTTTCGGCGTCGCGTCTGGCCTGTTCCAGGATCTGGTCGCGATCCTGGTAGGATGAACCTCGTCGGATTCGTTCGAAGAAGAAACCGGCGACACCAACAACCAGACCGATCCCGGCGCCGATGATGATATCCTGCATGAGCTGCGTCCTTCCATTTGCCGACCCGGTTGACGCAGCCGCTCCTGCTGCCGGCCAGGGGCCGAATCAGCCAGGCAGCGGATTCCGGCAGCGACGTTGCGAAAGAGCAAACGCCGCTACGATGGAATCCGGCACAGAAAACTCCGCCGCATTGCCCAGAAAACACAACGTCACGACGGACGCCGATCAGGCTGGACTGTGCGGATCAGAAAACGGAGCTGAACAGGGACGGGAAGATTCAGAGCAGTCGCGGGACGCGCGCAGGAAGGATTCCGGAACACGCATCAGGTAGCGCGTCAGGAGACCCTTGTCGGGCTTCGCGAAGACGCCATTGTCCGGACGGTATCCACCGGAGAATCTGACCGGGCTGCGAAAGTCGAGTTGTCGTTATTCCCGTTTCGAAAACAGGAACGACACGACTTCGCACTGGTCGCTCAATGAGCACCCAGGCGGTCAGAATCACCAGCAAAGCCAACAGGACTGGCATCGCTGTCTGAAAAGAAACCAGCATTGGTACGGCACGGCCTCAATTACTTCCACACGTCCGAACGCATTCCGCAAACGAAATCCGAACGGACAAACTTGCACAGCTGCCGTTTCCTCAAAGGTGCTTTCGGTACCGAGAGGCTACGGTTGTCGTTCCTGCCATCTCGAACGAAATGAATCGAAAAGGGACCCGATTGAATCCGGGATAGACAGGGGCGGTCATCCTAACAAAGGACATGAGCTGATCAAGCGACGGTCAACGCCGTGAGGCTGGCCAGCGACACTGTAGTTTATACATAAGTAGCCATCTCGCTCCGCGAGATGAGCCGGCGTCATCAACAAGCACGCAACTTCCGGGAATTGTTCCTC
>JAQBWV010000226.1 GCA_027624335.1 Planctomycetota bacterium | reverse complement strand
GAGATCAAAGAGGTAACGAGCCACTTTGTCGTTACCATCGAGTGCGAATTTGTTTCCGAATACCATCGCGATCCACATGGAAAATTCGCGGCGAGGATGTTTGTCGATCAACCTGTTGAATGCCGCTGGCTGAAACTTGCCGCGCACCAGATCAAGGAACACCTGCAAATCCTTGTCGTCATAAATCCCTGCCGTGTAAGCATCGATAAATCGCTGACCTTCCTGCACCAGCAAGACATCGACTTCAGCCTGTTCTTCTTTTGATAGAACCAGATCCCGCAACGCCAGTTCACGGACTCCTTCGGCGATCGGGTGAAGCACGATTCGCATTGACGTGCTGGCGTACCAGCCGGATGACAACCAGTCTTTTACCGCCTGGCGTGCGAGTGGAGTGCGGAATCCGTCGACTACAGCCTTACGCACGAGTGCCGGCGTCATCGCAGTCCGAGCGACATTCTTGACCGACGCGCTGATAACACCCGAGCCGGGGATGAACATGTCCCAGAGTTGTTCGGCTTCCTGTTCGGTCATTTCACCGGTCCAGGACATCAGAATGGCGTTAAAAGCGAATGCGAGGATGGTGGAGTATCCATTCGAGTTCCTCCACTTATCCGCATTGCCGAACCGAGTCGGCCAGTTCCGCCGCAGCCCGTCTCGAAACACTTTTGCTGCCGATTCATGGTCGCCGACATCTTCGTAAAGCATCCCTCGCAACACACAGACGCCGCTGTAGTGCAGGTAGTCGACGGAGTCTTTGGTTGCCGTCTCTAGAAACAGATCCAGATCGTCCGCAGCTTTGGTTACATCACCAAGACTCTGAAAACACATGGCCCGAATCATCAGCAGCGGTAAGTAGTCTTTCTGCAAAGAACCAGCTTTGTCGAACAACCAGGAATCGAGTTTCTCGATGGCTTCAAGGGACTGCCCCTTTACTTTCAGATGGTACGCCCACAGCGTAAGGGCGTGGATTCTTTCGGCTGGTAAGGTGGCGTCGTCGCGCTCGATCTCAGCAAGCAGTTTCTCCCAGATGGCCAAGGCCTCGTCGCGCTTCAGATTCCACTGATGAATGCTGGCCAGCGTTGCACGAGTCCGTCGACGGCGCACGGGATCAAGATTGAAAAGTTTCTCGACCCGGATTGTCCAATTCAGGTCGTCTTCCAGATTCCGACCGCGTGCCCAGAGGAAGGCACCATATCGCTCGCGCCGACGGTGTTGCAGGATCATGTCGATCTGTGTTTTAGGAATCAGCAATGCGATCTTTTCTGGCGAATAGAAATTGGCCAGCTCGTCCAGAATGTCATCTACTTCTGACCAGTCCCGGTCTTCGACGTAGTGCTGAAGTAAACTGCAGCCGGCCCGAAGCCGCCAGGCGTCGTCGGGTGTCTCGTCCGCCTCGGGGGCCTGGCCAAACAGCTCCTTGAGTATGGCGATTGCCTCTTCAGTCTGTTGAACACGAAGCAGACATAACGCTCGCTTGTACTGACACTCGGCGTTGCCGATCCGACGATACTCCGTCGCGGCATCGCTGAACTGAGCGAGTGCAAACAGTTCATCACCATGTTCGACAGGACTGGGTTTTTCTGCCGTTCGCAAGTGCATGGCCTGCAGGTCATCGAGTTCCACGTCTTCTGGAAGATAGACCCCAAACACGCCAGAGTCCGTGGCGGGTAGTGGAAACGGATCCTCGAACTGAATGGTGTGTTTGTCGTTGACCGTGAAACTCAACGTTCCGCCAACTCGACGCGCCAATAGGCGCAGTCTCTCAGCAGGAACTGAAATGGAAGTCCCCGCAAGCGGTTGGCCATCTCGCAGGATAAAGATTTGCAGACGATTATTAAACATGTTCTGCAGCACGGTTGATGACGGCGGCAGCCTGGCCAGGTCTTCCGGCGACGAGTCGCGATAGTCGAATTGCGGCACGGTCAGCAGAAAGTCATATCGATGCGAATCGGACAGATTCAGGACCAGGCCGATCACCGAAGCCATCGTCCAGTTTCTACCGAAGGTCGCTTTCAACTCGACGCTACCCGGCGGACATGACAGGCGAGTTGGCACGGTATCCTGACCATTGCCATCCATTTTTTTTACGGACGTCCGCCGTCGGATCGTTCCATCAGTGACGACCATGGTGGACCCGTCAAATACGCTGCCGAAGTCGGACGTCAACAACGTTTCGGATTCGATCAGCTCGTTCCATTGTCCAAGTCTTGCGTCTCGTGCCTTTCGAAGTTCGGCCAGCAATCCGTCAGAGTCAGGAAACACTCCGGCGAAGGCGTCGAGCTGAGCATCGAACGTTGATGAGTCATCGTTGCCGAATCTTGGTTTCTTCAGGTCGCCTTCCATATCGACCGTGAAGGAATCAAAAAGTCGTCGTCGCCGAATCTCGGCATCTTCGGGCGAAATGGCGGAAATTTCGTCGAGCATCTGATCCAGTTCTGCCAGGCCAGGCACCGTCCATTCGGGTCCTTCCAGCAGCTTCAGTTCGAACAGTCGGCTTTTGGCAGCGGTTTCCCAGGCCATCGACTCTTCGTCCTGAGCCTGTCCGACAAGTACCGCCGCGACGATCGACACGACAGCGACCAGGGTCAGCGCTCCTCCGCCCGCGACGGTTGTGCCGCGATGGGCTCGAACCCAGCGTCCAGTGCGCTCGGTAAGGGATTCCTCATAGGCCGCCACCGGCTCATCGCCGAGCCAGTGTTCGATGTCTTCGGCGAGAGCCAGAGCTGATTGGTATCGATCTTCGGGCTGCAACGACATCGCCTGATGGCAGATGGCTTCAAGAGGCCGCGGGACAGAATCATTGACGGAACGAGGTGATGGAAATTCACCTCGCTGAACCTTCTCCAGTACCAGAAACGCGCTCTGGTCTGTGACCGGCGGCTTGCCTGTCAGCAAGTGGTAAAGAGTCGCTCCAAGACTGTAGATGTCCGCGGAAGGGCCGACACGCTGCAGGTCTCCAGCTGCCTGCTCGGGGGACATGTAGGCTGGAGTTCCCAACGTGCTGCCCATCATCGTTTCGCGCATGTCGGTTGGTTGCTGATAAACTGACGATTCCGGATGCGCGTTGGTTTCTTCCTTCCGAGACGTGATCCTCGCCAGACCCCAGTCAACGACGAGCGTCTCGCCGTACTGACCCAGCATGACATTGCTGGGTTTGATGTCGCGGTGCACGACTTTGCGACTGTGTGCGTACTCCATTGCGTTGCACACATCAATGAATCGATTCAGCAGTTTGCGGAGTTCCAGTCGTGAATGCTGATTGGAGTAGTCACCGGCTCGATGGAATCGATCAATGGCATCACGCAGCGTGTCGCCTTTAATAAATCGCATGGCGTAGTACGGGCGACCGTCCTGATAATGTCCCAGACCGTAAACCGGGACGATGCCGGGATGCTCGAGGTTGCCCGTGATTTGAGCTTCACGAAGAAACCGAGCCTGCTTGTCCTTATCAAAGGCGTACTGACTCTGAATCTCCTTCAGGGCGACGTGACGATCGAGTTCTTCATCCTGAGCGACGAAGACCTCACCGAGGCCACCCTTGGCGTGAGCGTTCAGGATCCGATAGCGACTGCTGCCGGACAACTTCTCCCTGGTTGTCGCAGGACTGGAACCGTCCTGAGTCGAAAGCCGAGCACTACCGTCCCGCTGAGTCGATCCTCGAACGACGGCAGATTCGTCCGCCGTCTCCTGTGCGGTTTCCGTCAGCCGAGCCTGCGCCTTCAGGCTTTGAATTCGCTCATCGACGCTGTCCGTCAACTCGGGACAATCCTGGCAGAGCTGTTGAGCAGAAACTTCCTGGCCCTTCGCCCAGTGTTCCTGCCACCGAGCTACCAGATTGTCAATTGCCTTCTGGTCAATCACGACGATGCTTTCTATAAAGCCCAGTAATGATTGGTCGATTGAGCCAACGTAGGAAATAAGCGACTTGCACATCCAGCAACGGACGTTGCTGAATGCTATCTGAAGTCTAAAACTGCTGGATGAAATATCCAGAACAAAATACCGGCAAGTTATCGAATGGCGAAAAGCGACCGAGGCGTCATCTGTGAGGTCTGGTGACTGCACACAGTCTGGCCGGGGCTTCAGGCATAGCGGCAAAAGATGAAAACCTCGGCGATCCGTACCTCACGAACTTCTCAAGGAAGACCCTGCGCAATCACAGGGATATCCACAAAGATTCGTTGATTTCCCTCGTTAGTCGTTGCCAACGAAGCAGAGGAGTTGACCGTTTTCGAGGGCCACGAGAATTCGCCCGGAAGCATCGACGGCAGTTCCGCCTTTAACGGCAACAGCGGGCAGTTTCTGCAGCCACACGTCGGTTCCGTCTTTGACATTGATGGCTGCCAGGAAACTTTCTTCCGGTTTCTCGTCGGGATGACCTGCTCCCAGCAGTCGATCTTCCGAGACGACGAAACTGGTGAAGCGGCGATTCGCTTTGTCCTGCCAGAGATCCTTTGGAGCCGCGACATCGCGACCGCGCCGCCTCAGGAATTCGCGAGCGGCGTCTTTCACGAGGCCCTGTGTTCCTGGAGGCAACGGCGACTGCAGCGAAAGATTGCCGAACATGCTGCCTTCATAACTGGCGTCGTGGCAAAGTGTGTTGCCATTGCCGCATTTGTAGTCCAGCGAAACGTACTTTCCGTAGTCGGGATAGTACGGGTAGAAAGCAGTCCGGTACTGAGAGTTGACTTCGGCTCGTGGCTCGTTGAGACACTTCAGAGTGGCGAGGTCGTATCGGGCTGTCTCGTAAACCCCTCCGCCCAGAAACCTGAGCTCGCCATCGACGATCTGCAGGTTGCCCTGCATGCTGATTCCGCTGTCGACCTGCTCGGAAAGTCTTCCGGATGAGTCGTTTTGCGACTGAAGCTTCCCCGTCACCGCGTCCAGGCTGACGAGATACGTTCCGTCGTAGTGAGTAATTCCGGCAGCGGCATAGACTGTTCCGTTTTCAACGACGACTCCACCGGCGACTGGCCAGCGTGAGAGCAGACGATCATAAACGCTGATCCAGCGATCCTGCGGAGCCACACGGTACGTCCACAATGGGCGTCCCGTTCGAGCCGCAAAGGCATAGACTCGACCGTCGGCACAGCCGACGAAGACTCGATCCTTTGCAACGGACGGTGGGTAGTAAACCGGGCCTGCCGTGTACGCTTTCCAGACCGTCCTGCCGGCCTGGTCGATTGCTTGAACGACGCCCGTTCGGTCCGCGATGAAGACAAGTCCTCCTGCGGCGACCGGAGCCGTTGGCAATTCGGTCTCGCAGATGTTCGTCTGCCATGCCAGCTTGATGCCGTCAGGAAGATTCAGTGACGTTTTGTCCGTTCGTTCGTTGTCACCTCGCCACGTTGTCCAGTCAGCGGTTTGAATGTCCAGGGTCGGAACACGTGACGGATCGCCGAACACCGTCAACGCATTTTCGTAACTGGTGTCGCCGGTCTGATGGGAGTGTTCTTCTGACTCGCCGATCGGTCGCAGGCCGATGTTTCCATACAGCGAAAGCTGGCAACCGCACATCCACGGTCCCCAGTACAGATGCCCATTGGAAACCAGAACGCCGTCCTGGCAGGGTGGCCTCATGGGAGCGATGTGCGTTGCTTTGTTGGACTCGGTAAGAACTCGAACAGTCCCGCCGCTGGCTCTGAAGAAGATGCTGTCGAAGCAGCCGGTCGCGCGAGTACACGCACGCCGGGCCGGGAAGCTCGCCAGCACGTTGCCGGTTTTATAGTCAAGTCTCATCCCGTTAGTGTTCTGCGGCCCCGCTGCGTAAACCGCGTCTTCACGCAGGACGAGCTGAAGGTTGCCGACGTCGTTCGTCCATTTCAGTTTTCCATCGACTGCCGACGCGACGACCATCTCTTTTCGCTGTGGCCCGGAAAAGAACAGCAGGTCGTCCGAGCACTTCATGTAGCACGTCGTCGCGTATCCGGTGACGTAGTGCTGAGCTTTTTCGTTGGGGCCGATCGCTGCCAGCAGATCCTTGTCAGTATTTCGCCAAAGAAGTTTGCCAGTCTTTGCGTCCAGGCACGCCAGGAAATGCTCCGGGCTGCAGACGTAAATCCGGTCGTTCTTCATGCAGACCGCGCGAGCGTCGAGAAACTCCTCGTCGCGATAATGCCAGAGTTGTTGGCCGGTCTTTCGATCGATGGCGACAAAAGTACGACCGTGCCCGAACGCCGTGCGAGGGTCCTTATAGTCGTGACCCTTCCACATACCCCACGGCCAGTGCCCGAGACCTCGCTGAGCGGACCGCATCGTCTCCACCTTGATTTCCAGATTGCCGACCAGTGCAAACATCACATCGTCCTGCATGGCCATCCATTTCCATGTAGGGCCATCGCTGATGTCGTCGCCGATCCTGATCTCTCGCGTTGTCTTGCCAGTGCGGGCGTCGATGACTTTGCAGGATTCGTGATCGCCCAGATACAGCGAGTCTTCCGTCGCAATCATCGTGTTGCGATGGATCATGAATCCTTCGGGCAGCGGACGTCGCCACAGAATCGTTCCGTTGTAAGCGTTGATGCAGAGCAAGGTGTTAAGCATCTCGTTCTGGTTTGCTTTGTGAGCGATATGTCCCATCGCTTTAAAGATGCGACCGCCTGCGATGACCGTCTGCTCAGGCATCGGACTGAACTTTGGGTCGGCGATGAATTGAGTCTGAAATGCTCCTTTAACCAGCTGATCGTTTGACTGCGGGTTGTTGTCCGGTCCGTGATAGGGGTGGCTCCAGTCGTCAACGCCTGCGGGAACGGGTTTCACGATTCGACGCGCGCCGATGATCGCGATGCCGCGTGGACGAAGTATTCGCAGGACTTCCGCGTCCGATACCTGGTCGGCGGCCGCCACCGCCACGAGAACTCCGTCCGCCAGATTCTCACTGAGATGAATCGACGTCAGCGGTCCAACGTCCGCAGAAACCTGCACGGTGAGAACTCTCGCTTCGTCCGCGACCGTCCGCACCGCTGTCACGGCGTCGGCGTTGTCCGATTGAAAATAGATTCGCGGCCCACCGTTTGCAGCCAGCTTCACGACGGCAATTGCGTCCGCCTCGGAGAATCCCAGAACTGCAACAATGCCTTTCTCGACCTGAAGTTGTGCAGCCGAAGTTGCAATGTCCGACTGAGCATTGACAGGCAGGACTGACACGAGCAGGGCAACGGCGGTCAGCAGGATCGCGACAGATAGTCGGTTCGACATGAGAAACTCGCTCAAAAGCGTCGTCTCTAAGGAGGCGACTGGTGAGAAGCGGGGAGCCATCAGTCTGATGTCGTCATAATAGCCGGCAGTCAAAAAAGCGTGCCACTGGTTGCGACAGGAATTTGACGATAACTCACTTGGCGTGCGAGTAATCAGCGTCCTGCGCTTTCATGATGGGCGAGCGTTGCTCACACTTCCTGACACCTGCCAGGCAGACGGATTGGCAGTTGGATCCCATCGACAGGAAGCGGGTTAAGCTCATGATGAAACGCAGAGAATTTCTGGCCATGTCCAGCGGCCTGACGTTGAGTGCATTGACGGCACCGGTTCTTGCACTGCCCGAGCATCCTCGGAAACGGCTCGCCGTCATCACGACGTCGTGGCGTTACCGAACGCACGCCTGGCATATGGCGGAACGCTTTCTTGCCGGGTATCCGCTGCGAGGTCGCTGGCACAGACCGAACATCGAAGTTGTTTCGGCTTATGTGGATCAGCGCCCCGAAGGCGATCTCAGTCCGGGTCGCGCCAACGAGTTCGGATTCACGGTCTATCCGACTGTTGCCGAAGCACTTCGCTGCGGTGGAGACAAACTGAATGTTGATGCTGTGTTGCTGATCGGCGAGCACGGCGACTACCCGCTCAACGAGTACGGCCAGAAGCAGTATCCCAGGTACCAGCTGTTCTTTCAGATTGTTGACGTGTTTCGCAAAGACGGACGGACGACGCCGGTGTTCAATGACAAGCATCTGTCGTGGAAGTTCGAATGGGCCAAAGAGATGGTCGATACCTCGAAGCGGATGGGTTTCCCGCTACTGGCCGGATCGTCGTTGCCGGTGACCTGGCGGATGCCGTCCATCGAGATGCCGGACGACGCCGACATTGAAGAAGCTCTCGTTGTCGCGTACGGCTCCACCGACATCTACGACTTCCATGCGTTAGAGACATTGCAGTGCATGATGGAGCGCCGTCGCGGGGGGGAGACCGGAGTGCTCGCCATTCAATCGCTGAAAGGTGAGGCCGTCTGGGCGGCGATGAATGCGCCGGCAGGCTCAAAGGACGGTTGGAGTGCCCGCCTGTTCGAAGCCTGTCTGTCCCGCAGTCAGACGCTGACTCAGGGAGAATCATTCAGCCACCGTTACCCGACGCCGGAACAAATGCGGGAATGGGTCAAAGATCCAATTGCCTACCGCATCGAGTACATCGACGGAACACGAGCCACAATGCTTCTGATGAACGGGCTGGTGACAGACTTCACGTTCGCAGCGAAGCTGAAAGGTCAGTCCGACCCGTTGTCTACTTTGTTCTATCTGCCGCCAAATCCGAACGTCACCTACTCCGCAGCCTTGATGGAAAATGCCGAGAAGATGTTCATGACAGGCAAGGCTCCTTACCCCGTCGAGCGAACGCTCCTCACCAGCGGAATGGTCGAGGCCGCGTTGCAGTCGTTGGCGGGTGGTCAGAAACGGCAGGTCACTCCACACCTGAGCGTCAACTATCGTCCGGCGAAAGAATCCACGTTCTGGTGTCGGTAAATTCGTCAACGTCGTCGGAGTGTGCCACCGGCTTTGCCAGTGTTGCTACCGGAACCTCTCGCGTCAGTTTTCGATCGCACTGGCCGAGCCAGTGGCACACATTTAGTCTTCATCTCCCGCACAACGACTTGATTACCTCCGCGTTCCTTCCAAACTCAGCCTGCCAGGAATCTTCAAGAATGCGAATTCCCGCTTTCACTCTGCTCGTCTTGTCACTGACAACCGCTCACGTGCAGAGTGCCGACTACTGGAACCAGTTTCGGGGAGCAATGACGAACGGGTATGCGCCGTCAGACGACCTTCCGCTGGAATGGACCGAAGACAAGAACGTCGCGTGGAAGACTCCGATTCACGGAAAAGCGTGGTCATCGCCCGTCGTTTGGGGTGATCAGATCTGGATGACGACCGCAACGCCCGACGGTAAGGAACTCTTCGCGGTTTGCGTGAACGCGAAGACGGGAAAGATCGAGCACGACGTCAAGGTGTTCGACATCGCCAAGCCGATGTTCTGCATTCCTTACAACAGCTATGCAAGTCCCACTCCGGTCGTGGAAGAGGGACGAGTCTGGGTTCATTTTGGCAGTGCCGGAACAGCGTGCCTGGATACCGATACCGGCAAAACGTTGTGGGCACGCCAGGATCTGCCGTGTGATCACCTTCGCGCTGCGGGGTCGTCGCCGATCATTTTCCGCAACATGGTCATCATCAATTTCGACGGAGCCGATCATCAGTACGTCATCGCTCTCGACAGGCAGACCGGTACGACCATCTGGAAGACCGACCGCACCATCAACTACGGAACTGACAACGGAGACGCGAAGAAGGCGTACTGCACATCGACAGTGTTCGAACACGAAGGCCGGTTGCAACTGGTCAGTCCGGCAGCCGTGGCGACGATCTCGTACAACCCGCTGGACGGCAAGGAACTGTGGACTGTTTATCACGGAGGCTACAACGCTGCGGCGAGACCGCTGTACAGCCACGGGCACGTTTACATCAACCTGGAAGGTGGCAAGCGACTGCTCGCCGTGCGCCCGGACGGGACGGGCGACGTCACCGACACGCACGTGACCTGGACCTGTGCCAAATCGACGCCCACTCGCCCGTCGCAGCTGATCGTGGGAGACCACATGTTTATGGTCAACGACAAAGGCGTGGCCTCGTGTCTGGACATCAAGACAGGAGAACCCGTCTGGACCGAGCGAATGGAAGGCCGCCACAGTGCTTCGCCCATCTACTCGAATGGTCGCATTTACTTTTTCGACGAAGACGACGGTATCTCACGAGTCATCGCCGCCGACCCGACTCAGTACAGACTACTCGCGACGAACAAACTCAGCGACGGCTGCATGGCCTCGCCTGGCGTTTACAAAGACTCGCTGATCATCCGCACGAGAACGCACCTGTATCGGATCGCGACAAAGTAGAGTAAAGACTCCGTTGGTGCCTGGTAAAAAGTAGGCCGTATGAAATGCGGCAAATGCCTGATCTCGCCGCGTTACCCGCGGCCTACTCCGGGGAGTTCATTATGTCTTGCGATTTCTGTGCGTGTCGACTTGTGCGTCTCGTGTTTGTTTGCGTGTTCGTAAGTGTCTGCGGTGGGCCGCTGAAAGCTGCTGAAAGTTGGCCGGAGCTGCCGACGAAGAATGCGACTGTTTCGATTCCTGCGCAGGAGTGGCCTCACAAGCCGGGGCCGCGGGCTGTCGATATTTCGATTCACTATCCCGACGGGACGCTCGCGAGCGTCACAAAGTCGACGGGGCTGATGCTGCCGCTGCACAACTGGGGCGGCACCGACTGTGCGGGAACGGCGAATCCGGACGCGCTGGCGAAGCGGCTCGATGTTGTCGCTATTTGCGTCAACTATCTGCAGAGCGGGAAGCAGGCGTC
>JAQBWV010000225.1 GCA_027624335.1 Planctomycetota bacterium | reverse complement strand
TCCAAAAAACAAGTTTGACGGGACATTGCTGAAGTTGCTGGCTTGTGCTGTCACTTGCAGTCTGTCACTGACTGGGACAACGGCTGCTGAGGACGCAGCGGCGCTCGACTTCTTTGAGAAGAAGATCCGGCCGGTGCTCGTCGAGAACTGTTACGAATGCCATTCGGCGCAGGCACTTGCTGCGAAAAAGCTGAAGGGCGGTCTGCAACTGGATACCCGCGCCGGCATCCGGGAAGGCGGCGAGAGCGGCCCCGCGGTCGTGCCCTTGAAACTGGACGCCAGCGAATTGCTGGCCGCGATTCGCCACGAAACCGTCAAGATGCCGCCGAAGGGCAAACTGCCGGACTCGGTGATCGCCGACTTCGAGACGTGGATCCGATCCGGTGCCGCCGACCCGCGCGAGGGCGATGTGGCTTCGTTGACTCAAGAGATCGACATCAAGGCCGGCCGGCGTTTCTGGTCGATCCGCCCACTGATCGTGCCGGACATTCCCGAAGAACGCGGACAGTGGGCGCGGACCGGAGTCGACCAGTTTGTCATCGAGAAACTCAAAGCAAGCGGCCTGACACCTGTTGCGGATGCGGAAGCGTCGCTGCTTGCGCGGCGGCTGTACGTTGATCTGACGGGCCTGCCGCCGTCTCCCGCCGAGGTGGATTCGTTTGTCACGTCGGCGGCGAAGAATCGCTCTGCAGCGGTCGAGACGCTGGTGGATCAGTTGCTCGACTCGCCGCACTTCGGTGAACGCTGGGGTCGGCACTGGCTCGATGTCGCCCGCTATGCCGAATCGAATGGCGGGACGAACGACAGGCTCTGGCCGGACGCGTGGCGGTTCCGCGATTACGTCATCGACTCGTTCAACCGGGACAAGCCGTTCGACCAGTTCCTGCGTGAGCAGATTGCCGGCGATCTGATGCCGTCCGATTCGGACACCGGGCGATGGGAGCGTCTTGTCGCGAGCGGGTTTCTCGCGATGGGCTCGAAAGCCAACAACGCAACGCGGATGGAGATCATTGGCGAACAGCTTGATGTCATGGGTCGAGCGATGCTGGGTCTGTCGATCGGATGTGCCCGATGTCACGACCACAAGTACGACCCTGTTCCGACGCGCGACTTCTACTCGCTTGCCGGAATCATGCAGAACACCGGCATCCTCGACGGCAAACCGTTTGCGTCGCGCGATCCGAAGCTGCCGAAACCCGAACTGCAGAAGGTCAAGGAATTCGAGCGGGCCGTCGCCGCGGCGACTCGCGGAGTCACTCAGGGAAACGATCGGCTTGAGGAACTCGCCGGGCAGCAGAACATGCGGCGGCGTCCCGGTGAGTCATGGGAAGATGTGCTGTCGAAGTTCAGCGATGCCGGCCGGGTCTCGAAGGCCGAAGAGACTCTGAAGCAACTGCGTCAGGCTGAAAGCGATCTTGAGAAGCTGAAGCAGTCGGGTCCGCTCGACGTGCCGTTGGCGGTCGCCGTCATCGACCGCGCCGCTAAGGGTCGCACCTGGCTGAACGCGAGGATTCATATCCGTGGCAGCGACTCGAATCTCGGTGAGGAAGTGCCGCGTGGTGTCCTGCAGGTGTTGCTCAGCGCGGACGAATCGTCTCCCGGAATTGGTGAGCAGCAGAGCGGGCGGCGGCAGCTTGCCGAAGTGGTCAGTCGCCATCCGCTGGCGGCGCGAGTGATCGTGAATCGCATCTGGCACCACCTGTTCGGTCGTGGCATCGTGCGGACGGTCGACAATTTCGGGGCACTTGGCGAGGCCCCGACGCATCCGGAACTGCTGGAATGGCTCGCAGCGAAATTTGTCGAGGATGGATGGTCAGTCAAGCAGACGATTCGTCGTGTCGTGTTGAGTCGCACCTGGCAGTTGAGTGCCGATGACAATGACACGGCGCTCGCATCGGATCCGGACAACATCCTGCTGTGGCGACACAGTCCACGCCGGCTCGATGCCGAGGCACTTCGCGACGCCATCCTGTCGGCGAGCGGAGCGATCAACCTCGAACGGCCCAGCCGCTTTGACAACGCGGCCGCTGCGGCTGAGATGACCAATCCGTCCGTTGCCGATCGCAGCATGGTTCGAGCCGTGTATCTCCCGGTCGCTCGCGGTCACGTCACCGACCTGCTCGCGGCATTCAACTTCGCTCCGTCCGATCTTGTCGTCGGCCGGCGCGAGACTCCGTCCGTTCCGACTCAGGCGCTATTCATGCTCAACAGCCGCATGGTCACCGATCAGTCTCAGATCATGGCCCGCCGTCTGATTGGCGAAGTGGGTGATGCTGAGGGGCGAATCAATCTGGCGTATCAGCTGGTGTTTTGCCGGTCACCTGAGAGTGAAGAACGCACATCGGCGGTTGAGTTTGTCAATCAGTTGCAGATCTCGGAATCAGAGACAGCAGACGAGCAGGATGCCTGGGCCGCGTTGTGCCAGGCATTGTTCGCGTCTTCTGAATTTCGATTTCTGCGGTAATGCGGCAAGTAAGCAGCAATCAATGGATTACGGGTAGCCGCGGAGCGGCGAAAGCATAAAGCCTCGGGCGCCAGCCCGAGGAACTTGAGCGAGAAAACCCTGAGCTGCGGAGCAGCGACAGAGCAGGAGACAATGGGCCGTGGCGACCACATACACAAACCTCCTGTTTCACATCGTCTACAGCACGAAGTACCGGAAGGAACTGATCACGCCGGACGTGCAGGGACGACTTTACGAATACATCGGCGGGATCATCCGCGAGCAACACGGGATCGTCCTGGAAATCGGCGGCATGCCTGACCACGTTCACATTCTCGCGAAGCTCAGCCCGACGCTGGCGATTTCAGACGTCCTGCGAGTCACAAAGGCGAATTCGTCGAAATGGTTCAACGAGACGTTCAAATCTCACACACCATTTGCCTGGCAACGCGGATTCGGTGCGTTCTCGGTGAGCGGTTCGAATGCGGACGACGTGCGAGGCTACATTCGAAACCAGAAGAAGCATCATGAGAAATTGTCATTCAAGGACGAGTTTCGTCGCTTGCTGATCCGACACGGAATCGAATTTGATGAGAGATACCTGTTTGAAGAGGAACACTTCGTATGAACGCCGTCTGTCGCCGCTCCGCGGCTTTGCGATTGGGGCGTTCTGCTTACCTCGGACTGGCGCCCGAGGCTTTATGCTTTCGCCGCTCCGCGGCTGTCTCTGACACTTTATGCATTCGCCGCTCCGCGGCTGTCTCGGACTTCAGGACTGAACAACACATGCATCCATTCATTTCGCGTCGAGAAGCGTTGCAGGTCAGCGCGACCGGATTCGGCTATCTCGCGTTTAACGCGATGCAGCACGCTCAGGCGGCATCCGAGTTGAAACCGGAGCCGCATTTCGAGCCGCAGGTTAAACGCGTGATCTTCATGTTCATGGAAGGAGGACCATCGCATGTGGACTCGTTCGATTACAAACCGACGCTCGGGAAGTATTCGGGAAAAACTCCGCCGTACGATCAGCCGAAAGCCGGCAGTACGGGACACAAAGATTCGGTGATGCAGGAGTCGCCGTTCAGGTTTTCGCAGCATGGCGAGAGCGGTTTGTGGATCAGCGATGTCTTTCCGGAACTCGCGAAGCACGCCGATGACCTGTGTCTGATCAACAGCATGTGGCACGAGACCGGCATTCACACACCCGGATGCGTCATCATGCACACCGGCGATTTCCGGTTCTCCCGGCCGTCGATGGGATCATGGATCACCTACGGACTGGGAGCGGAAACCGAAGAACTGCCCGGCTATGTCGTCGTCAATCCGCGTGACCGCAATATCCCGGCCGGTTGCTACTCGAACGCGTTCCTGCCGGCAAAGCACCACGCAACGGTGATGCAGAATGTGGGGCTCGACACGGATCTTTCGAACGCGATCCGCAATGTGACGAATCCTTACATGCCGGCGGGCCGGCAGCGGCTGCAACTCGATCTGATCCAGCAGATGAATGAACGGCATCGCCGGATACAGAACGACTCGCTGGTGGATGCGGTGATCGAATCGTACGAACGCGCATTCCGCATGCAGACCGCCGTACCGCAACTGTTCGACTTCAAGGATGAGAGCACGAGCACGCTCGATCTGTACGGCATCGGGAAGAAGACGCCGCCGTTTGCCGTGCAGTGTCTCCTTGCCCGGCGAATGGCCGAAGCGGGTGTGCGGTTCATCGAGATCAGTCAAGGTGGCTGGGACAGTCACAACGACCTCGAACGAAACTTCTCTGGAGCCGCACGGAACGTCGATGCTCCAATTGCAGCTCTGATCACGGACCTCAAACAGCGAGGCCTGTGGAACGAAACACTGCTCGTGTGGGGTGGCGACTTCGGCCGCACACCGGCGATCGAGGACATGAAAGACAAGAGCTTCGGCCGCGACCACAACGGAGCCGGCTTCACCTACTGGATCGCCGGTGGCGGCGTCAAAGGCGGTATCCGTCACGGAGCCACCGACGAACTCGGCTGGTACGCGGCCGAGAAAAAGGTCCACGCCCGCGACCTGCACGCAACGATTCTGCACCTGCTCGGAATCGATCATCAGAAACTGTCGTTCCGTTACGGCGGCCGCGACTACACACCGACCGACGTCGATGGCAACGTCGTCAGGGAGGTGCTGGCGTGAAGAACTCGCGTCGACTGATCCGGCTGACCGTTGCAGTGAGCGTCCTGATCGCTGTCCGGGGTCGATTACTGCGCGCCGACGACGGCATTGAGTGCGTCGAGGACAAAGTTCACATCGACGACCTGAACGCGATCGGGCGTACTTCTGACGACTCCCGACCGCCCATTCCAAAATCCGACGCACTCCGGCAATACAATGTGCGGCAACGAACGGATCTGCGCTGGCAATTTTCTGAAAGACGTAAGGATTGTTGTTGGCAAGAGATTTCCAGTTGTTGTAGTGGAATTCGCCAGAATTCCTATGTCACTCGGTGTCGCGGGAATTCTGGCGAACTCCACTACGGTTCCTTAAATCCACGACGGTCCTTACTTGTGGTTAATGAATGAAAACAGCAGTCACGACAATCGCCGCCCTGATGGTTATGGCCGTGTGGACCGGCAGTCTTTCGGCGCAGAATTCGGGCACCGAGTTTCGCGAACTCGCGCAGCCGTTTCTCGCGAAGCACTGCACCGACTGTCACGGCAAGGACGATCCCGAAGCGACACTCTCGCTGCACGCGATCGACGGCAACGTCCCGACCGGGCCGGATATCGAGACGTGGAAGCTGGTTGCCGAACGGCTGGCTCTGGGTGAGATGCCGCCGGAAGATGCGAAGCAACCGGATCCCCTGCTGGCT
The DNA here is from genome assembly GCA_027624335.1 of Planctomycetota bacterium. Classification (GTDB taxonomy): domain Bacteria; phylum Planctomycetota; class Planctomycetia; order Planctomycetales; family Planctomycetaceae; genus JABMPE01. Next base: position 5,329 of record JAQBWV010000225.1, on the reverse strand, counting down.
GCGAAGGTGCTCGACTGGATCAAGGCGGAACTGGTCAAAGGCGGCGAGGACGTCAGTGAGATAGGCCGCAAGCTGGTCCTGCCCGGACATGGCAATCGGGTGAATCACGAAGCACTGTTCTCGGGAAAGGTGACCGGACCGGTGGCTTCGCCGAGTCGGCTGTGGCGGCTGCGTCCGCAGATTTATGTGTCGTTCGTGCCGCGGATCACTCGGGACGCGAAGGTCGGTCAGCCGTTTTCGTCGCACTCGGGAGCCGGCTTCAAGGACTACGCCGAACTGTTCGTCGTCGATGAACCGACCATCAATCAGTTGATGCGGAACGCGAAGAGCCTCGTCGATCAGCAGTGCGGTGAGGGACGCGGCGGGGCTTTGCGTGAATTTCAGAACCTGCTCGCAGTTGCCGACAAGCCTGACGAACGTGCTGAGGCAATGACGCTTGCCATCCGCAGGCAGTTTCAGATCGCACTGCTGCGCGAGCCGACGGAAGAAGAGTCGGTTCGCTTCGCCGCCTTGATGGAAACCAATATCAACGATGCTGGCCCGGCGATTGGAGTGAAGAGCACGCTCGCCGCGATTCTCATGCTGCCCGACGCCATCTATCGGTTCGAGCTGGGACGTGGGGACACGGACGAGTCCGGCCGCGTGATGCTAAGCCCGCGCGAACTCGCCTACGCGATCGCATTCGCGCTGACCGATGAGGCGCCGGATCGGGAACTGACGAAATCGCTGCAGGCAGGCAGGCTGACGTCGGCAGACGATGTCCGCCGCGAGGTGGAACGGATCCTCAACGATCCGAAGCTGCAGAAGTCGCGCGTGATGCGGTTCTTCGAGGAATACTTCGAGTTCACCGCCGCCGAAGAGGTCTTCAAAGATCTGCCGCGCGGCAAGTGGCGGCCCGACGTGCTGATCAACGATACGCGGATGCTGATTCAGCACATCCTCGATCAGGACCGCGACGTGCTGAAGCAGTTGCTCACGACGAACGAGTCCTTCGTCAACTGCCGGCTCGATCCGAAAGAAGGACTTGTCGCCGCGCGAGCCTTCAAAAAGAAAGAGCCAAAGAAAGACAAGAAGACCGGCGAAATCATCCCCGTCCCGCCGCGAGACCCATTCAAGCAGATCGAGATTCACGACTTCTACAGTCTGCCGCTCGACTGGGAGTGGGAGCAGAAACAACCACTCCGCTTCTCCGCCGATGAGCGAGCTGGCATCCTCACCCAACCAAGCTGGCTGGCGGCCTTTGCTTCCAATAACGAGAACCACGCCATCCAGCGCGGCAAGTGGATTCGCGAACGACTGCTCGGCGGAGTCGTCCCGGACCTGCCGATCTCCGTCGATGCCAAACTGCCGGACGCTCCGGATCAGCCGCTGCGTCAGCGCATGGAGATCACAAAACAGGACTACTGCTGGCAGTGCCACCAGCGCATGAACCCGCTGGGCCTCATGCTGGAGCACTACGACTTCCTCGGCCGCTTCCGCAAGGACGAGCCCGTCGTCGACCTCGCTGCGACCGAAAAGAACGTCGACAGCAAAGGCAACCCACGCGGCACGATCATGACCGGTGTGCCGGTGGACGCGACTGGTTCGGTTACTCGCAGCGGAGACCCGACAATCGACGGCGACTACCGCGACATCATTCCCGTCCTGCACAAACTGGCGGACTCGCCGCGAGTGCGTCAGGTCTTCGTCCGTCACGCCTTCCGCTTCTGGATGGGACGCAACGAAACACTGAGCGACTCGCCGACCCTCATCGCGGCCAACAACGCCTACGTGAAGTCGGGTGGCAGTATGAAGGCACTGATTACTTCGCTTTTGACGAGCGATTCGTTCCTTTACCGACACGGGGCAGTCATCGCAGACAGATAATCGTTTAACGCCCGGCCGCAAGCGCCGGCTGGTAATGGGTCGCCGCTCACTTCTGTAGCCGGCGCCTGCGGCTGGGCGTTAAACAACGACACTCAATTCACAGGGATAGAATCATGACACTCTCACGTCGCAACGTCCTCAAAGGCATGGCCGTCGGTACCAGCAGCATGTTGTTCGGGCCGTTGTTGAAGCAGATGGAAGCTCAGGCCGCTGGTTCGGCGATTCGGCCGCAGCGGTTTGTGTTTGTGCTGGAAGGGAACGGTCTGCCGTGGCAGCAGATTACTCCTGTCGGCATCAAGCGGGGAAAAGAACATGAGCGGACGCAGGTCGTCAATGAGTCGATCGTTGATCAGGAACTGCCACCCGCACTGCAGCCGATCAAAGCGTTTCAGGATCGACTGACGGTTGTGAACGGGCTGTCTGGCAAGATCGCCGGCGGCGGACACTCGAACGATTTCGGTGCGCTCGGCTGTTACAGCTCCGGCGGCGGAGTCGGAAACAGCGGTGCTCCGGCTGGCGAGACGATCGACGTGGCGCTTGGCAAGAAGCTGGGCGGCATCTTTCCGCACGTCGGACTCGGTATGACCGGCCGGCCTGAGCAGAACGTCATCTACAACTGCTCGGCGTGGGCCAAAGGCAAGCCAATGCCGACGACCTGCCACCCGCAGGCGGCTTACAGCAACCTGTTCGGCAGCGTGGCCGGTGGTTCGGCCAAAGCTGAGTTTCAGGCCAAAAGCAACGTCCTCGATTTTCTGCTGGACGACATCAAGCGACTTCGTCAGCAGGTCGGCGGACCGGAACAGGCCAAGCTCGATTCGCATCTCGAAGCCTATGAGGCCATGCGCGATCGTCAAAGCCGGCTGAACGAGATCGAGAACACTCTCCGCGAAAAAGCTCCGGTGACCAGCGACAAGTACACGTCGGCCGTCGAGACGGATCGGCTCGACGCGCAGTTTGACATCGGCGCGGCGGCACTGATTGGGGGTCTGACAAATGTCGTGACGCTGGCATCCGGTGCGGGCAATCCGTACTTCGGCGTGAAGTTCACAGGCCTCGGGATCGACTTCGGCAAGCACGGCATCGGCCACGGCGGCAGCTACAACGGAATGACGGCCTTTGAAATGTCGACAAAGATTCGCGCCTTCCATTTCGAGCTGATCGCCCGGCTGATGAAGAAGCTCGACGCCGTGCCGGAAGGCAACGGCACGATGCTCGACAACACGACGATCGTGTACCTCAGCGACGCCGCAGAGGGCCATCACTCACGCTGCTGGGAATGGCCGTTCGTCGTGCTCGGCAATGCAGGCGGCCGAATGCACATGGGCCGCTACGTCGAATACCCCTACTGGGGCATCGACGGCCACCGCGAAATCGGAAACCTCTACACAACCTTCCTGCACGCCGCCGGTGAACACCGCGAATACTTCGGCATTCACGATCCGATGCTGAAGGGCAAGGCGACCGGCGACGGACCGCTTGGGGAGTTGATTGTGTAGTGTTGTGAAATCCCAAATGACAAAACTCAAATCTCAAACAAATCGTAGGCGTCCATTATTTGGCGTGTGCGCAGCGTGAAGTGTTCGCCTGACGGTTGATCCAGGCTGGCTGGAATGGAGGGCAACCGGCGGCGGCGAGCCGTCAGTCGAGGTTTTGGGTCAGACGCCGGTCACGGACAGGAGATTGTCCAGAGGTGAGCTCTCTGGCGGCGGCAGATTCATCGCTTCCAGCAGTTGGCGGAATCGACTGCGACCGGTGGTCAGCCAGTGGGCGACTTCCTCATGCACGTGGTTCAGGGTGAAGTCCGGCAGGGACAGCCGCAGTGATTCCAGGACGCTTGTCAGCACGGTTCGGCGACGGGCTCCGCGGATGGTTTTGCTCGTGCGGCCTGTTTTTCGATCGCTGGCGGCGTCCCGCAGAGTTCGTTCGGATTCGTTGTTCGTACCGGGCACTGCCGGATGGATCACGAAAGTAAACAGCTCTTCGACTTCCATCAGCCGCAGGAGTTCGTTGACCAGGTTGACGAAGTCGTGTTCGGCATCCGTCGCCGGTGGGGCCGGGTCCTTGTACCGTTCGCCGCACAGCGTCCACAGGTCATTCTCCAGTGAGAGAACTTTCTGTTCTCGCGTCGCCGGCTTCAGACGACGATCACGCTTGATCTGGCAGGCGTTGCGATACAGCTCCAGCAGGCCCGTCAGAAACGTGCGGTATTCCCGATTGTCCGGCTGCAGCAGCGTCAGGCGGATCGCTTTGCGGATCAGATGAGCCCAGCACTTCTGAGCCAGCGTGAAGTCTCGATACACCGCCGCGTCGTCGCTGACCAGCACGCCACTGAAGAGGTCCTTCGGTAATAACGTCGCCAGAGTCGCACCGTCTTTGTGGACTCCGAACAGGATGATTCGAACCTGCTCTGAGAGAAAAGCCCACACCGAATTGATACTCCAGCCCGTCTCGTCGGCATGCACGACCGCGGAGTTGGCCAGCAGTGTGCACAGCGTGTCGAACTCCGGTTCCCACTGGCGGGACAGCCGGTTGAGTAGTGCGTCGGCCTGTGACTTCGCCAGTTTCAGTCCCCAGAAGAATTCGAACTGCTGACACACCTTGTCCATCGACAGTCGCACGATGAACACCATGAAGGTCAGCGCGACGTGGATCTCGATCCCGTATTCACTCCGACCGAGCGCTCCGGGAATCGTCGACACTTCGCCGCCCGGCCCACGGTAGACATGATACGCCACGAGTACGGCCCGGCCGTTTTCAATTCGCCGTACGACACGCGACAAATGCAGCGTGCAGTCGTCGGGTGAGACGCCCTCGGGAAACACTTCCTCGTGGCGATTGGCCTGAGCCAGCTTCTCCTCGGTGGTACGTCGACCACGCCGAGTCGACTTCTGCTTCTTCCGCCGCTTGCCGCCGGCCCGTTTGTCTTCAGCTGCCAGAGAATACTCTTCCTGCAGCCGCTGCGTCGGATGCTGACCATCACGATCTTTGAGCTGCTGCTTCAGCCGCGCATTCTCGACCTGCAACTCCGTAACCGTCTGCTGCAATGCGGCAACCGACTGGCGTAACTCACGTACTGTTTCGGCAAGCTGACCGACGCTCAGCAATTCCTCTGGACCAATCCCTGCCTGAGAATTCCCTTTCATGCAGTACTCATATCAGATTCCCCCAACTGCGCCTGGCCCAAGATTGGACAGATACACCTGCAGCGAGAGCGGATGATCATTCAACGCGACGAAATGGACCCACTTCTGATCGAAGCCGAGGGAATCTACAAGATCGCCAAGGCTGACTTCGATGCGGCGCAGCAAAACCTGACGACGCTCAATACCTCCATCAGCCAGATAGAAGCGAAGGCAACCCAGCTCAAGAAACAAATCAATTCGACAAATGGCGCGGGCGGGGCGCAGAGCCAGTTGGATTCACTTCAGGTCAGCTACCAGTTCACCGTCGCACAGAAAGTTTC
>JAQBWV010000224.1 GCA_027624335.1 Planctomycetota bacterium | reverse complement strand
GCCGGCACCGATCAGGTCGTTGTCATTGTCGCCGCCGCCATTGAGGATGATGCCGCCGGTGATCACTGCCTGGCTGCCGATGTCGATTGCACCATTTGTCACGACTGTCGTCACGTGTCCTGTCGTCGCGGTGACGGTGTCAGAACTGCCGAAGACGACGCCGCTCGCGGCACTTGCGATCGTTAATGTTCCGAGGGCTGGATCAGTAATGGTGGCAAGCGCACCGAGATTGTTGTTGAAGGTGACGGCGCCCACTCCGGCGGCGAGGAGCAGGTTGTTGTGTTCGCCATCCGTGCTGTCGATCGTGGCTGCGCGTTCGAACAGGATGTCTCCGCCCAGCGAGGTATTCGGGGTACCGGAGTCAGTGGTCAGTTCGGTTGTGACATTGGTCGTCAATGTTGCAGTGCTGGCGCTGGCGTCGTTCTGTCGCGGACGAGTGAGGAGCGTTGCGTCGTGAATCGTGATACTTCCGCCAGCTGTGCCGAGTGTCGTCGAGACCTGAACTCGGTCGATAGCATGGACGTCGATGCTCGCGGTCGAGGTGGTGCGGACGACACCGTCGATGACGGTGTTGATGACCATCGCTCCACTGACGGTGTTGTCTTCGATTGTGCTACGTCCAATCGTCGCGCCACTCTGGATTGAGTCCTGAATCAGGACCGCTCCGCCAGCAACCACCTGATCGGCTGCCGCGTCCGTCGAGTCGACGTCGATGCGAACACTGTCCAGCACGCTGAGCGACGTCACATTGAGGACCGCTACGGAGGGAGTCGAGAGTGCCGCATCTCCGGCGACCTGCGTATGAGCTACGTCTGAACCCTGCAGCGTAACTGTCGTGCCGGCAGTGATTTTGCCAGCCCCCTGCAGCCAGACACCACCTTCGCCGCTGGCGTCGCTGTCGGCAATGAGCTGCACGTCGGCTGTGGCACTCAGAGTATCGTCAACGACAATGATGTCGCGGGCCGCAGTCACGACGATTGACGCCGCAGTTGTGGTTGAGGCACTGTTAAATACAACGTCGGTCGTCGCGTTTTGCTGCCCGGCGAGAATGACGTTGCCCTTGCCGAGCGTAGCGCCGGCGTTGTAAGTCACCGAGCCGATGATAATCAGCGAGCCATCGGCCCCGTCCTGCGTCGTGACGCCGCCGCTGACTGTCAGGTCGTCGGTCGACTTGATGTGAATCGTGCCGCCGCTGATCGAGGTCGGCGTTGTCTGCCCACTGGATACCGTCGACGCTCCAGCCGCGACGGTGAGGCTGCCGCCGCCGTCCTGCAGGAAGCTGATGGCCTTCTGATCGAGATCGTTCTCGATGTTGTTGTCGCGTGTTCGCATGGCGGCGTCGGTGACTTCACTGTCGAACGTCGTACGCAGTTGCTCGATAGTGACCGCGCTGGTGTTCGAGTTGCGAATGTGAACGTTGGACGCGGCGGAGCCGTTCAGAAAGCCAACGCTTTCTCCGAAGTTGATGACGTCGAAGCGTTCGCCGGACGTTTCCAACGGGTTATCGACACTGGTACCGCTTCCGATACCGTCGACGGAACGCAGTACGATCTGACCGGTCGCTGCGGCAATGTCGACGCCATTGGAATCGCCGATATCGTAGATGCCGCCGTTCGTGGTGATCGTGACGGCAGAGGAAGTGCTGGTGTCGCTGTCGTGTGTCGTCACGAGCCGTCCGAGACGTACGTCGCCTCCTGACGTGTCGGTATTGGCAGCGGCCGCCGTACTAAGAATCAGACGCCCGGAACCGCCGTCAATGACCGCTGAATCGGAGCCGCTGTCAGCCATAGTGATGCTGTTCGCTTCGACCATTGTGGCCGTCGACACCTGACTCGACATGATGCCGTCACTGGCAGTGGCATTGTGATTGGCGGTGACCGTGACATTGCCGGCACCTGACCCGGTCACGTCACCAGCGATTCCGAAGAACACGGCGTCGTCCGCATGCAGCAGGACGTTGCCGAGCAGGCTGGTCGAGACGGCGGATTCGATGATCAGGTCACTGTTGGCCGTGTCGGCATCGAGTGTCACGTTGCCGTCAATTGCGGACACGCCGCTTTGGCCGGAAGCCACGGTGATCGTGCCGGACGCGATCAGGCTGATGGATCCGGTCGACGCATCAGTATCGTCCGCCACCGTCGAGAGCAGACGCAGCACGCTGACATCGTCCATTTCGACGATGTCGATCGTGTTGCTGGTTGTATTGGTAACGTCCAGTTCTGCCACGTCGGTGTCGATGTCATCGGTCGAGCCCACGCCGCTGCCGGCGAACAGAGTCGCCCTGCTTCCTTTCAGATTCGGAGCCTCACTGCTCAGGACGTCGGTAATGGCGCCGACTCCGTTACTGGTGTAGGTGCTGGTTCCGGTTTCATCGGGCCCGACGAAGTCTGCGGTCACGATGATATCGCCGAGTGTGCTGTCCGAGTCGCTGTTTGCATTCACGATCGAAAGCTGAACATCGTTCGGAGCCTGCAGCGTGATGTTGCCATCTTCAGACTGCACGTTCGCACCGCTGGCCATGAGGATGTCGCCGGCGCTGTTTCCGTCCTGGCGGGTTCCATTGTTGAAGTTCGAGCCAGCACTCAGGACGACGGCTCCCGCACCGGCGGCGCTGATTGTGATCGCCGCCAGCGAGACCGTGTCGCCCGCGAGCAGTTCGATGTTGCCTAAGCCGTTGGCCGCAGTTACCGCCGCGTTGATAGTCAGATCGTCGGTCGCCAGGACACCTTCGGCGGCGAGCGTGATGTTGCCACCGTCGTTGTTCAGGATCGAGTTGCTCGCCGCGACTGTCAGCGAGCTCGTTGCTCGGATGGTGATGTCGGCGAGTTCGGCTGTCGCTCCGGAATTGGTGATTTCCACTCCGGAGAGTCCATCGATGGTGTTGATCGTCAAGGCACCAGTGTTCTGAAAGTGAATGTCGCCCTCATCGGTGACTGCTGCGACATTGGTGACCGCCAGATCGATGTCTGCATCGAAGGGAGCTTCGCCGGATCCGATGCCGCTGCCGGCTCGCAGCGCCACCGACAGGGCCGTGATATTCGCGGTTTCGGCGGCAAGAGCGTCGGAGATGGATCCAGTTCCGTCTGAGTTGCTGTCAGCGGTAATGATGACCGTACCCGACGCACCGGCGTTGACTGTTTCCAACTCGATGTTTCGTGTCGCCGTGAGCGTGATTGTCCCGCCGGCTGACTGAATGGTGTACTCACTGCCGGCCGCGCCGCCCTCGAAGATGTTCGCGGCTGCGCTGCCGCCGGTGAGGGCCGCTCCGAAGTTGAACACTCGACCGGCATGAACCTCAATCGTGCCCGTGAGGGTCGTCGAAACTGTCGGTGCAGAGCCGAAGTCGATGTCTTCAAAACTGACGATCAAAACATTGCCACCGGTCGCCGTCACGCTGGCGTTGATGTTGAGGTTGTCATCCTGCGAAGCAGCCCCGTCCGCAAACAGCGTCACGTTACCGACACCGGCGTTGCTGATTGCCTGACTGATGACAAGGTTGTCCGAGCCGACAGCATTGCCTTCTCGAATGAGAATGTCGTCGCCCGCTCCACCGGTTGTAATCGTGAGGCCAGAGAGTCCATCAACCGTGGTGACGTCCAGACCCGCGTCGTCTGAAATGCTGATGTCACCGGTCGTCGTCATAGCGGCCAGACTGGTCACCGAGATATCAATGTCAGACGCGTCAACGCCGGTGTCCCCGATGCCTGTGACCGCATTCAACCGCAGGCTGCTGGACGAGATGTCCGTTCCGGCATCGCCGCCGTCTGTGATGGTTCCGGTGCGGGCGGTCAACGTGATGCGGTTGCCGCTGCTGCTCAGTTCAGTCACCGACACCGACGCGCCCACGATAGTGAGGTCGTCATTGAAGCTCGACGAATCAACGTCGACAGTTCCCGTGCCGTCGGCTTCGCGACCGATCGTGATCTCGGAAAAGCCGTTGGCCAATGCGGCGATGTCCGTGTCGGTCAGATCGAAGTTGTCGAACAGATTCGTGCCAATGTCGACCGTCCTCCCGATGTTGATGTTCTGCGCGACCGTCAGTGGTTGGAGCACGATGGCGCCGGCATTGTTCGTGGCGACCGAGTCCGTGCCGCCGGTGAAATCAACTTCGTCCGCCGTGATGCTGATCCCGCCGCTTCGCACAATGACGCCGTCGAACGTGACGACTCGGGCATTGATCACGGTCAATGTCTGGAGGGCATCAGTGCTGCCCACGTCGCCAGTGAGCAGGATGTCGCCGCTCGTGCCGGCTGTGAATGTCAGTGTGCGATTACTTGCGGCGGCATCGGCATCGACCGTTGCATCCGACGGCGTTGTGCCGGTGATAGTGATGTTCGCTCCCGCCGCCGAGTTACCACCGTCGGTCGTATCCAGCATCACATTTGCGCCGACGATGACACTGTCACTGATCAGAATCGCGTTGCCCTGAGTGATAATGTCGGCCTGTAGCGTTGTCGTGGCGTCGGGACCGTCGAGTGTCAGTGTCGCGTCGTCATTGCCTCGCAGCCCGACGGTCGTCGCGCCGGAATCCATCACACGAATCGAACCGCCGACCGGCGTTTGAATGGTCAACGGATCGGTGAATGTCGCCGAGTCGATCTCAATCGCGTGCTGTCCGTCGGCCCGGCCGATCGTGATCGACGAGAAACCGTCGGCAAGTTGTGCAATCTCCGTGTCGGTCAGGTTGAGAGTCCCGGTACCGCCGCCGAGTCCGATGCTGACGTTCGCGGCGAGTGGTTCGATAACCAGACTGCCGGCCCCCCGCACCGTACTCGACGTCAGAGTCAGCAGGTCAGTCAGCAGGCTGATCGTACCCGTTCCGGCAGCGTCGCCCACGGCGGAACTGCTGACAAGAATGCCATCCGAACCACCAATGCCTGTACCAGTCAGCGAGATCGTTCCGTCTCCTGTGGTGTCAACGACACTGCCGCTTTCAACATTGATTCCGAATCCTGCATCGGTGCCATGCATCCCGGTGACAGCAATGTCCCCGTCGATGGCACGGACGATCGATGTCGATGTCAGCAGCACACCATCATTGGTGGACGTTCCAACCTGGCCGCCGCCGGTTCCCATGATCGTAATCGCTGCCGCGTTCGTGTCTGTCCCGGTCGAACTAACCTCCGCCGCATTGCTGATAACCACACCCTGATTACGGGCGTCCGTTCCGTTACCGCCGGTGCCCGAAATCTGAATCGCACCGTCGACCGACGTGATCACTGTATTCGTACCGTCGAGAAGGACGCCGCGATTCCGAAGTGCTCCTCCTCCATTCGTACCCGTCACCGTGATCGTCCCGGCCGTCGATCCGCTGGCCGTTGACTCAATGACACCGCCGTTTGAAATGAACACGCCGTTGTTGTCGTCCTTCGTATCGCCACCGCGACCGATCAGACTGATCGCTCCCGTACCGTCGGTCGTGATGGTTGCCGCATTGACCGCGATGCCGGAGAACTCGCCACCCAGCGGTAAACCTCCCTGATTGGCACTCAGCATGATTCCGCCATCGACTGCGGTGACGCTCGCTCCGCTGGTCAGGGAAATGTTCTGCGGAGCCGTCAACATGATCGCTCCGGAATCACCGGTCTGAATCGCACCGCCGACCATGAGCGTCGTCGCTCCCGTCGTATCGACTGTGATCGTGCCGCCGGTGGAGCCGATCGTCACGCTGCTGTCCAGCGTGAAACCCGCGCCCGAGTTGATATCGATCGCGCCCTGATCGCTCGTGATGCTGGCCGAAATCTGAATCGGAGCTCCGGCCGCCGTCGTATCGATTGTCACCGTGCCCGTGCCCGTCGTGCCCGCAGCCGAGTCAGCGACGATGCCCGTTGTATTGACGAGCAGGCTCGCCGCCGTCGTGTCGTTGAGCGTCACACTGATCGAACCCGCATTCGTGTCCAGCGACTGCAGCGTGAACGCAGATGCCGCCGTACTTGACGTCGATGTCAGCACGATGTCGCCGGCCGTCTGATTGTCGACGCTGGTGACCGTCACGCTGCCGCCGTTCGGGTCGAGCAGATTGATTTCGACGTTGCCGCTGGTCGCATTCATGACGCTGAGCGATCCGGTCGCCACGTCCAGACTGCCGGCAGTACCCGTACCCACGCCGGTTGCGGCCGTGAGTAAGACGGTTTCAGCGAAGATGTCCTCCGCGTTGTCGTTGGCTCCGCCGCCATCAAGAATCGCACCGGCCGCGCGCACCGTGACGACGCTATCGCCCGACTTCGCCGCGGCGATGCGTTGATCGACAACCACGTTGCCGGCGGTCGTTTCGAGAATAATGTCCTGGCCACCGGTGGTGGTTGCGGTCGCAATGCCTGCGGCCGGAGTGCTGGCATCCGCATCCGTCGCACCAACGAACGCCGAACTGGCTTCGACCGCCGTGCCGACCGTGAACCCGTCGACTTCAACAAGCTGCACGTTGCCTGATGTTTCCGCTCGCGCGGCGATGAATCCGGCATCAACCTGGAACAGATTCGTCGTTGTGCCCAGATCGCCGGTGATGCCTGTCTGGGAATCGAGCGTCAGCGTCTTCGTCTCGCCGACCGTCAACGTCTCCGCACCGCCGCCGGCCACGTTGCTGATCGACTGCGACGCGACAAGCGTGAGGTTCGGTATCCCGCCGATGCCCGAGACATCAAAGTCGCCGTCGAGCGTGATCGTGGTGGCGTTGGTCGCTCCACCCGCCCGCCCGATAACGATCGTGGCCGCTTCGTCGACGAAGTTGATCTCCGTGTTCGAGACGCCGAAGTTGGCGCCGCCTGCGCCGATCGTGACGGCTTTCGCCGCGCTCGGAGCGATCCGCAGTACGGCGCTGCCGGCGGTGATCGTCGCATTGGCCGAAACGTCAAAGTCGCCGCCGGTAATGTCGATGTCCGCGTCGGTGCCTGAGTCCGTGTCGAGGCTTGCGCCGGCATTCGACACCGTGAACGTGCCGCTACGGTCGCCGTCAACATCCGCGTTAATGTCAATCAGCCCGGACGTGTTCTGCCCCGCGACCATGAAGCTGACGACGTCGGAATCGGCATTGTCGAGCGCGATGCCGGTGTCCGCGTTGATTTCAATCTCGCCGCCGTCCGACGTCACGCTGCCGCTGAGCGTGACCGAACCGTCGCTCGACGTGAGGGTGATCTTATCGTTATCGCCGGTTGTCGAAATCTGACCATTCGTCGCCACGGTCATGAGGTTACCACTGGACGCCACAATCGTGATCGTGTCCGAGGCGGTCACGTCGTCGAAGTTTGTCAAACCGATTGTCACTCGATCAATGGACAGATTGCCGGCGATGTCTTCAATCTCGATCAGATCATCGGTCGTACCGGCCGACGCACTGACCGTCGCGACTTCGAGTCCGAACGCAGTTCCCATTGCACCAATTGATCCACCCGCCTGGAACGTCAACGAACCGGCACCACTGGTCCCGATATTGACGTCAACTTCGTTGGCGGCGGCTGTGCTGGTGATGTTTCCCGTTGAGGCGAGTAACACGCTGGACGTTGTTATGTCGACGTCGGTGCTCAGGCTGATCGATGTCGCGGTTACGTTTGTCGCGTCGGCGTCGGAGCCAATCACGATGCTGCCACCAGTGGCTGAGATTTCAGCGAGTTCGGCCGCGGACAGCTCCAGGATATTGTTGGCGGCTGTATCAGCAGCTCCGAGGTCGACGCCTTCGTTATTGAATGACTTCAGGACGACAATGGCGGCTCCAGCGTTGACGGCAAGTTGGCCGCCACCCGTGGCGAATGTCATTTCGTCGGCGACCAGCGTGATATTGGCTCCCGAAGTGCGAATGGTGTCGGCACTCAGTGTATCGGCGACCGTCAGGGTCCCGCCGTCGGCCAGCAGTCGCAGCGTTACGCTGTCGGTGCTGGTCGCGATACCGTCGAACGTGGTCGCGCCGATCAGATCGTTGACGCGACCGACCGTCAGGTCCGTGCCCGCCGCCGCTTCGTCGATGAACACGTCACCGCCAGCACTCACACCCAGCGTCGCTGCCGACGTGACAATCACATTGCCTGACGTGCCGACGCCGGCCGTCGCTTCAAGGAAGAGGGTGTCGCCGCCGACCGTTCCCGCACCAGTCGTCCGTGTGATTCCGTTGTCCGCGAGCAGATGCACGTCGCCGCCGCTGGCTGCCGCCGCCGTGATGTTCGCGCGGATATCTATATCGTGCGTCGAGTTGCTGCCGTCGTCGGCCGCGTCAAGGATCACGTTGCCCGTACCCGCCGCCGTCACGACCTGCGTGACCGTGATTGCACCGTCGAGCGTGCGGATGTCGACCGTGCCATCGGACGTGTTCGCCACCGCACCGGTCGCGGTCGGCGTGCCCGACAGCCCGGTCACGACCTGACCGACCGTCAGCCCGCCGCCCGCAACCGCTTCCCTGATGAAGATGCTGCCCGCCGCAGCGTTGCCTGCCGACGCGGCCAGCGTGGTGACATTCGTATCGATCGCCGCAGCGCCCGACGCGGTGCCGATGTTCCGGCCCGCGATCAGCGCCAGATCGTCCGCCGTGACCAGCAGCGTGCCGAGCGCCTGTGTTATGTCCCGGCTGGCTCGCAGTTCCACCTGGTCCGGAGCCAACACGTTGCCATTCGACGCCAGCACAATATCGTCGTCATTGCCGGCGCCGTTCACATCGATGCGCACGTCGTTCGTCGTTGTGGTGACCGCTGCCGCGATCTGTTCGTTGACGGTCAGCGTGCCGTTGGTCAGCCGCAGATCGATGCTGGCACTGCCCGTACCCGTCGTCGTAATGCCGGTCACCGTGACACCGTCGACCGTCACCGAGCCGACCGTCGCGCCGTCGGATTCCGTGATAAAGATGTCGCTGTCCGCGATGGCCGCCAGCGTGTCGTTGCCCGTATCGACCAGCAGCCGATTCGAGGACGTGCCAATATTGCCGCCCATTCCCGCCGCCCGCAGACCGAGTGTCGTGACCGTCAGCGTCGCGGAACTGCCCGCGCCGCTGTTGCTGATTCCTCCAGCCGTCGCGTTGAGCAGCAGTTCCGGCACCCGGGCATTCAGCAAAGTGACACTGGCCGCCAGGTCGATCGCCGCCGTGGCTCCGGTCGACGTGTTCGCCGTGACGATCTCCAGTTCAGCGATCGCCGTCGTGACACCAAAGCGGTTCAGCTCCGCATCGCTCAGTCGCGTCACGTTGTCCTCCGCACTGGCGCCGGTATCGCCCAGACTGATTCGTGTGTTGGCGCTGATCGTGCCGACCTCGACCGTCTCTGCCGTCGTGGTGTGAATCGACGTGCCGGTCGTGCCAATTGTGAAGTCGTCGAACGTCAGGGTGATCTTCCCGTTGTTCGAGCTGACCGTACGGCTATCGTCGAGCGTGAAACGCTCGTTCTCGTCGGTGCCGGTAAGCGTCACCGTGCTCGTCCCCGAGCCACCGCTGTCAGCCGTGACGTTCTGACTGATCTGCAGCCCGGTGCTCGCGCCGCCCCCCGCTCCGGTCGTCACCGCGATCGCGCCGGCGTTCGCGTGCAGACCCGAAACCGAACCGACAGTCGTCACGATCAGCCCGTCAGCTTCCGTGATGAAGATGCCGCCGCTGATTGTCGCTTCGGCTGCGATGGACCCGACATTGGTTTCGAGCGGGTTGCCGAACGCCGCAACGCCAGTTTGCGTCGAGATACTCAGCGAAGCCGCTGTGATGTCGTCTCCCGTGGCGTTGCCATCAACCAAGGCTCGGTCGGCTACGATTGTGACAGTGCCGCCCGTTGTCGAGATGGCGTCGTTGATGTTCACGTTTCCGTCGTCCGCAGCACTTCCATCAGTACTGGCGTCGAGCGTGATGTTGGACGTTCCCGTCGCAGTAATACCGCCTCCGGCAGCGGCCACCGTGATCGCTCCGTCAGTGGCCGTAACGCTGAACGATGCTGCCGCCAGATCAACATCGTTGACGATGACGTCCGCATCGGCTTCGTTCAGCGTGAAGCTGAAAGCCGGATCGGTATTCGTCAGAACCACGGCGTTGATGGTGCTGGACGTCGCGGCTCCGTTGATGTCGATCGAGTCGGTAGCTGTATCACCTGTATTGTTCTGAGCGATATCGACGCTGCTCTCGGTATTCGCCAGCGTGACGGAAATGCTGCTGAACAGGTCATCGATCACATCAACGCCGATCGGTCCTGTCCCCGTTCCGCTGATCGTCAGCGTACCGTCACCAGGGTCGCCTCCACCGCGAATGTCCAGCCCGCCTTTGAGTGCAGTACCGGCGCCATCGACTCCAATGGCCTGAGCAGTCACCGTCACATCACCGGCCACCCGCAGTTCTGTCCCCGCGTCGCTCAGCACGACAACGTTCCCACCGGTGGCGTCGATCGTCAGCAGACCTTCGTCGGTTCTCAGTGCGTTATTATCGAGCGTGATGTTGTTGCTGCCGGTTGCCGTGATCGACACCGTTCCTGTACCGGTGTTGTAAACAGTGGCGAACCCCGCACCGCCACTGTTACCCAGTGAGATTCCCGCAGCGTCGATCGTCACCGACGTTCCATCATCGCCGCCCACCACATGGCCGAGACTCGTGACCGTCGCCGCTCCAACGGCATCGACATCAACGGAGCCACCAGTTGATTCGGCGCGGCCTGTTGCCGAGACGGAGAAGGCCGCTCCCGCATTGAGG
>JAQBWV010000223.1 GCA_027624335.1 Planctomycetota bacterium | reverse complement strand
TCAGCGGATCCCGTGTTTCTGTTGCCTTGAAGTCCTTCAGGGCAAAGTTTGTGACAGCGATTGGATTTGCGGTTCCGGCAATGCGCGACGATAGAGCCGCACTTCACGAATCTTGCCGGTGAAAAAGTCTTGCTCGCCGGAGCCAATCCGGAGTGACTGGTTGGTCGGAAGATCGAAATCGTCGGAGCGGAACGGTGCGGACTTCGCCACCAGTCGGCCACAGACATAGAGTCGAAGTTCTCCGCCGCGACGTTGAGCCGCCAAGTGCTTCCAGTTGGCTCCGAGATCATCTGGGCGCTTCACAATCTCGCCGTCCGCCACTCTCCACCCAGCGCTGTGTTTTCTGGCCGCCGTGTGCACTTGTGGAACTGCACATACTTCGCCAGCTCCTTGTCGGTTGCAGAAGCAATTAAAGCCAACAGTGGGTGGAAAATCTGCGGCATGGCGGTATTTTCGGAATGTCTAATGTGGAAACGGCTTACACATTCGTTGTACCCCGCTATGTTCCCGATGAAAGGCTCAAACACGCCTCAGAATTGGTGCATTGTCCAAGCCGTTTGCAACGGCCCACAGAGCTTCGGCAGATTGCCTGATTCCGCTCGCGACCGCAGCCTCGTCAAACGCAGTTGACGACATTACCGGCACCACGGCTGGGACCAATCGGCGCCGGCATGGCTCGGGAATCGGGGGCTGAAAACCAGTTCTTCAGAGCGGTGATGTCACAGATTCTGTCACAGAACCAGTGGGAATCGCTGAGACTCACTGTAGAATCTGGAAAATATGGAATTGCCGAGAGACTCACTGTGACGCTGTAAGTGAGTGCCCCCCAACGACATTCGACCAACGGCCCCTCATTCCGTGCTTTGGCCTACGGAATCGAAGGTCTCTTCACGGACCCAGTGGCCCCAGATCAGCTGTCAGAAACAACGCCGCTTACCAGTCCAATCCTGTTTCCGCGAGCTGCTTCCGAAGCTCGCCCAGTTCCCAAATGCGGACGGCTCGCTGGTCTTTCAACAGTATGGCTAGTCTCGAACCGTCCGCATCGAATCGGAGCGAAACGACAGGCGCACTAATAGATCTCAACGTCATGACCGGCTCGAATACGGTCTTGCCACGATGCCAGATACGAACTTCCCCATCGGCTGAGCCGCTAGCGAGCAATCGACCGCGTGCACTGAACGCTAGAGCATTTACGGTGCGGCGGTGGCCCGGAAAATCACCAACCGTTCGGCCAGTGGGAAGTGCGAAAATGCGAATGTGCCCCTGGTCGGTTCCGACGGCAGCCAGCGTTTGATCTTTATTGAGAGCAGCCGAATGAACCGATCCGCCGGGGCCCGCCAGGACCTGATCACGTTGACCGGTCTGCGACGAAACGAGAAACACCTCGCCGACCCGTGTACCGGCAATCAACCAGTCGTCGCCCGCAACCAGTGAATATATGCTTGTCATCCCGGACGTGACCTTCGCCATCCCATTGCTCCAGCGCGACTTGAAGCTTAATTGCGGCACACTCCAGGAGACGATCGAGTCATCCTCGACGACTCCCCATAACCGACTCGCATCGGGAGTAATCGAGAGGGGGGCATAGCTTGAAATTCGCGCAGGTCCAGCAGCATCAAATGTCTGCAGTGGCAGGATCATCACTCGGTCGATCCAGATAGCTTCGACATTCCCGGAGTTTTCAACACTTTTAATGAATGCATCGAAAGACGATGTCTTAAACGGAAAGTTCTTGTCAAATACGTCAATCTGGTAGAGGTGGTAGTCGTCGTTTGGAATCATTGCGACGTCAACCGTTCTCGGCACGGCTTTCTTCGGCATGTAGAGCCCGTGCACGAATGCCGACCCGACATTTGCGCGAACTTCGACACGAACGGCCGCAAATATGGCAAAGCCGTGTAAGAAGTTTTGGGCATCAACCTGCTCGATGCGGACCCGTATCTCGCCAGTTGGTGAAGTGGGCGAAATTCGTGCGGCTCTGCCATTCGACGCGCGCGGGTCGTCCCGCAAATCCACATGCTCGTCACCTTCCGGAAGCAGGAATTGATCTTCTTCGACGACAACTGTTTTTTCGTCGAGCGAACCGATGTGGAATGGGCGTTGCTTTCCGTCGCTGCTGAGCTGCATCAGGACTGGTCCGATCATCGAGCCGGCGGCGACAATCGATGTAGAGTCCGGATGCCAGGCGACATCGCAGGGATTCTCATTTAACCAGATTGCCTTGAGTCGATGACCAAACATCCGGAAGTCACGCTTTTGAAAACCCGATTCAATGTCCCAGACACTGAAACTTCCTCTGTCGATGGATTCGGCAGCGGCATGCTCTGATATGCAGGCAAGCGACTTCCCATCGGCTGAAACGTCAATTGCACGCACAGCCTCGGTGTGATGGGCAATAACACGTTGATGCTCGGGCAGGCGGAGCTCGTAGAGGACGATTTCGTCATCTGCGGCGACGGCCAGCAATCGCCCATCGGGGCTGATCGCCGTAAGGGGCATATCTCGACCACTGCCAACCACCGTCTGAACGAGTCGTCCGGCGGCGACATCCCAAAGCCGAACCGTCTCGTCGTCGCCGGTTGTGACGAGATAGTTCCCATCGAGAGAGAAAAGCGGAGAGAGTCCGATCATACCGACGTAGTTTGGATCATCAAATTGCTGACAGACCTCGCCACTCGCGATGTCGATCACTTGAATCTCATAGTCACCGCTGGCGAGAAACCGCCCATCGCGGCTGAATGCGAGATAGCCGCTCTTGCATTTTGAAAAACCGTCGCGCTGCTGCAATGTTGTCGAATCAAACAGCTTCAGTTCGTCTGCTGACGCGGCGATCCATTTACCGTCCGGGCTGAGAGCAATATCTCCTGCCTCGACCTCGATTGCCGGCAGCTCGTTCCAGTCGTCAGTCACGCTCCACCGTTTGAGACGTTTGCTGCCAATGCCGATCGACAAGAGGATCTTGCTGTCGGGAGAAAACGAGAGATCGGCGACCGTCTCCTCATGAGCCGTCCAGACGCTGGGTTGGAGAAGGGCATTCTCTGTCTCCCAGCACAGAATTGCGCCGTGCCGCGTTCCTATGGCAATCCACTTCTCGTCCGGACTGAGCGCCATTGATTGAAAGACGATTTGAAATTTCTCGTCCCCAGTGAACAATCGCCCGATATTGTCCAACAAAGTTGCGATCGAGTGCGTGGCAACCAATTCTCGCGTAGCTGCATCATAAACATCGACCGAACAATTCAGACCTCCTTTTGTTTTCGCGATTGCCAGGCGTTTTCCAGCCGGCATGAACTCCACGGCGGCCGCGTGGTGCCCTTTGCCGACGACTCCCACCCGACGAACGTCAACGCTGTCCAAAGAGTGAGCGGTCAGGCTGCGTAATTCTACCGGGTCAACCACACGTGTTTTTAAGACAGAGGCTTGGTCAAGCTCTTCTTGTGCTTTCCACGTCCATCCGGGTTGTGAGTCGAGGCTTCTCTCACGGACCTTGTTGACGAGCGAGTAATACTGTTGCGTGTCGGCAATTTCCTGCGCAGCTTCCGCAACCTGCCTGGTCGTTGTCAGCTGCTGCCGGTAGCTCAACCCTGCGACCAGGAACAGTATCGCTGCCACAGAAGCTGCGATCAGTGCCGAGGGAAGCGGGTTGCGTCGACACCACCGCCAGGACCGACGCAACAGACCGATGCGACGCGAGTGAATCGGCTCGCCGTTGAGAAACCGCTGAAGTTCCGCTGCTAATTCGGTCGCTGACGAGTATCGTTTCTCGGGATTCTTTTCGAGGCATTTCAAGCAGATTGTTTCGGTGTCACGATCAATCGCCGGATTCAATTGCCGAGGCGCAACCGGCTCTTGATTGATGACCAGGTTGAGTGTCTGCATCACACTGACCGCCTGAAAGGGTGGTCGACCAGTCAGCAGGCAATACAAAATCGCGCCCAGCGCATAGATGTCTGCAGCAGTCCCCACGTCGTCGTCGCTTTTTCCAGCGGCTTGCTCGGGTGGCATGTAGCTCGGCGTGCCCAGGATCTGCCCGGTCGCCGTGAGACCGCTGTCTGCCTCGATCTGCTTGGCAAGTCCGAAGTCTGTCACGTGTGAGCGACCGTCGTTGTCCAGAAGAATGTTGGCCGGTTTCAAGTCACGGTGGATCACTCCCCGTTTGTGCGCGAATGCCACAGACTCGGTGATCTCACAGACAAGTTCAGCCGCCTTTCGCGGCAGCAACGGACCCCCATCCTTGACCAGTTGTGCCAAGCTTTGCCCCTCGACGAAGCCCATCGAAAAGAAGTGTTGGCTACCTTCCTGTCCCACTTCATAGATTGGCACGATGCCTGGGTGGTCCAGCCTGGCTGCAGCTTCCGCCTCCGCATAGAACCGCTGCACTTCCGATGAACCTGCCAACTGGCCCGAGAGGATCATCTTCAACGCAACGATACGATTCAGTTTCGATTGCCGCGCGCGGAATACAACGCCCATGCCACCTCGAGCGATCTCCTCCAACAGCTCGTAATCACCAAACCTCTGACGGGAAGGGTGCAAAGAATCTGCCGCAACTCCTGGCAGTTGGATCAACGTCACATCGCCGCTCTGTGGCGCCTCCGAAATCGTATCAACGATTGGCGTAAGAGACTGATTGCTCGTTTCGGGATCAGGCTGCTGGCCGAATACCTTAGACACAATGTCCATGTCGTCCGGAAACATCGTCGAGTAATCGGCAATCTCCGGCGTTTCGCCATTCTGCCGCCGGTACGCCAAATCCACCACCAGCAGTTCTTTAAGTAGAGCGGAGCGTTCCGGCTCGATCACTTCCACGAGAAAGTCCGCGATGCGGGGCTGCCTGCCCTTGCACAATGCCTTTTTCAGCCGGCCACACTCGATGTCGATGCGGTCCGACATCGAGAACTGGCTGAAGCCTGATTCATCGGGCATATTCGGTTCGATCAGTGGTCACGGAAGCCAGCTTATGAAACACGGCACACTTTCGATCATGCTGCTTTCGGGTCAAGGTGCAGTCAAGCGTCTCATGCCATTTGAATTCGGGCTCGTCACCGGTAGCGGGTTGGTCCGGACTCCGCGACCAGTCAGTGCCGTGGTGAATTCCTTCGGAAGTTGGCTGTTCGCTCCTCAGTAGCGAGCCGACAGTGACGCGAGTCGGCACGCTCAGTATCGTGTACTTTCCGCTCGTGTGAGCGGGGGGCTTACGCTTCGTGCTTCTGTGTCCAACAGACTGGACACACGCGACTCTCAATCAGTTCCTTGTGTGAGGCTTGCGGTCAATCCATGCATTCGATGCCCTTTCTTCGCCGAACGGGATGGATGGCTAGTCTGCTGGCGATGGCGCTGACGTCTCGCCTTCAGTCGGCAGCAGCTGTCGACATAGCCGCTGGCATGAAGGGATATACGTCAGCCGTGAAGCCCTTCTTCGCGGCTCATTGCATTCGCTGCCACGGCCCCGAGATGAGCAAGGGCAAGATCACGCTGCATTCAATTGACGGCGACCTGTCGGCCGGACAGGAGCTGGAGCGATGGGAACTCATCCTCGACATGCTCGAGTTCGGCGAGATGCCGCCGGAGGGCGAGCCCCAGCCAGACAAGGCCGAGCGGCAGGCGATTGTCAGGTGGATCGAGTCCGGGCTGCGTGACTACGTCGAGCGGGCCAGCGAGGTCGAAACAGTTCCGACGGTCCGTCGACTGACAAACTTCGAGTACCAGAACACGATCAACGACCTGCTCGGGTTCGAGCTGGACGTCATCAGGAATCTGCCCGAAGACCCGCTCAAGCCGTACCACTTCAACAACACCGCGCACTTCATGATGATCGGACCGGAGCAGATGGACCGGTACAGGGAGAACGCGCGGCAGGCGATGGTCAGCGCGATCGTGGACCTCGGCGAGCCGACGGTTTACCGCACCACGCAGACATGGCAGCCAGGTTCAGATCTCACGGGCAGGTTACAGCCGGACGAAATCGGCGTGTACCACGGCCCGGGCGATGGCAGCAGGTCGTTCGCGCTCAACGGCTTCCCCGAGACCGGGGAGTATCGCATCCGGATCAAGGCTGCCGGGATTTTGCCGGCGGGCGTCGAGCAGGTCCCGATGTCGCTGGTGATGGGGTCGCAGCTGCGTAGCGACGCGGGCACCGGCAACTACAAGACCGTCGCTACAGTCCATCTGAGCAACAGCGTCGACAATATCCAGGAATTCGAGTTCCGCGGACGCATCGAGAACCACCCACGCCACGTGTTTAATGTGTCGGCGAAGGGTGCGAAGCCACCGGCGATTTACGTCACTGCGCGAAACCTCTACGACAACGGCCAGCTCAACGATCACCGCGCCAGCGCGTTCGATAGTTCCTGGAGCTTCTCGGCCCCACGCGTCGTGCTGCGTTCGTTCGAGTTCGAGGCGCCGGTAAACGACGTCTGGCCTCCCGAGCACCACACGCGCATCCTGTTCGACTCGCCGCTGCGTACGTCCGACCCGGAAGCGTATCTGCGCGACGTGCTGCGGCGGTTCATCACCCGCGCGTTCCGCCGGCCCGCAATCGACGCAGAGGTTGAGCGTTTTGTCCGTATCTTCCACCTCGTCGAGGATGAGTTCGACACCTTTGAGGGCGCCGTTCGCGAGACACTTGTGACGGTGCTGATTTCCCCGCAATTCCTCTACCACTCCGCCTCGACCGACCCGCAGGCGAACAGGCAGTATGAGTTGGCTTCGAGGCTTTCGTACTTCCTCTGGGGCTCGATGCCAGACGTTGAATTGATGGCGCTGGCCGCACAACGGAAGCTCAACGACTCCGCACAAATCGAACGACAGGTCCTGCGAATGCTGGACGACCCTCGCTCGGCCCGGTTCGTCGAGAACTTCACGACTCAGTGGCTCAGCATCGAGAAGATGCACGCGGTCAATATCAACCAGGACCTGTTCCCGCGTTTCCTTTACCACGTGCACGTCGGTGAGCGCAGGGGCCAGGAGCAGATGTTTCGCCCGACCATCCGCGACTACATGCACCAGGAGACAGTCGGGTTTATCGGTGAGCTGATCCGCCGCAACGCGACCGTGCTGAACATCATCGACTCCGACTTTGCGTACCTCAATGAACCCCTGGCCGCGCACTACGGCGTTGAGGGCGTGCAGGGGCTCTGGCTCCGCCCGGTCGCGATCAAGCCCGAGCACCACCTTGGCGGGTTACTGACGCATGGGTCCGTGTTGATCGGCAACGGCACGGGCTCAGCGCCGCATCCGATTTATCGAGCAGTCTGGCTGCGCGAGGCGATCCTCGGCGACGACGTCAAGGAACCGCCGGCCGAGGTCCCGGCCCTGTCCGACTCGGCAGGCGACGCTGCGGAACAGGCGGTCACGATCAAAGACCTGCTGGCCAGACACCGCTCGGTTGAAAGCTGCAACGATTGCCACGTCCGCCTCGACCCGTGGGGCATCCCGTTCGAGCGCTACAACGCCATCGGTAAGTACCAGCCCTCTGTCCCCAGAGAAGGCACACGTGTCAGTGGCTTCAGTAAGAGCAGGCACGGCGACTACGAGGGTTACCGCGATTACCTCGACTCGATTGACACCGTCAAGGTCCAGGCCGACGCGAGTGTTCCGCACGGCCCGAATATAAATGGCATGCGTGAACTCAAAGAGTTCCTGCTCGACAGCCGAGAGGATGATATCATTGACAATGTCATCCGCCGGCTGCTGACGTACGGGATCGGCCGGGACCTGACCTACCTTGACCGCTTCGCTATCAAACAGTTGGTCGATCAGTCGAAAGGCAGCGACAATCGATTCCGTGATATCATTGTTGCGGTGTGCAGGTGCGAGACGTTTAGGAACTTACCGGCGAAGGGTGAATGAGTATGGCACGTAAATCATGGCAACTCAGCCGGCGGGACGTGATCCGGGGAGCAGGCATTGCCCTGGCGCTTCCGATGCTGGATAGCATGAGCTGGGCTGACTCGCTGACGCCCAGACAACCGCCAAAGCGTCTGGTGGTGACTTACATCTCCTACGGCGTTTACGAGCCGGAGGGCAAGGACGGCAAACATCACGACTGGAACTGGTGGCCGTGCTCCGAGCCCGGCGAGCTGACGTTCAACAAATCGACCGCGCCGTTCGAGCCGCTTAAAGACGACATCACGTACCTGCGCGGGCTTGATCACGCTGGCGGCTACGCCATGGGCGGGCACAGCAGCGGCGACGTCTTCGGGACCGGCGCGGACATGTCCGGCAAGGAGACGAAGAACAACATCTCGATCGACCAGCTCGCGGCCAGGCACTACGGCCACAAGACGCGCTACGGCTCGCTGGTCCTGGGCAGCGAGGGCGGCACCGGGTCCTACGGCATGGCTAAGACGCTGTCGCATTACGGTCCCGGCCGGCCCATCCCCGCGATGCACCGTCCCCAGGAGATCTTCAACCGCCTGTTCCGCCCGTACGCTGAGAAAACCGTTAATGATGTGCGCGCGGAGCTGAAACGCGAGGCAAGCGTTCTCGATGCGATGCTGGAGAACTACAAACAGCTTCACGGCAAGCTCGGCGTTGTCGACCAGCAAAAGTTGGACGAGTACCTCGAGACCGTCCGCGCCCTTGAGCAGCGAGTCGAACGCACCAGTGCCTGGACGCACCAGCCACTCCCCAGGGTCGATACTAAGGGGTTGAACCTTGACGCCAGCTACACCGACCCGGCGGAGTACATCCGCTGCATGTACGACCTGCTGTTCGTCGCGCTGCGCACCGACACGACACGCTTTGCCAGTTTCATGACCGAGAGCGAACACTCGACGGGCAACGAGGTCGGCGCGTTCGCCACTCGCGTCCTGGGCTACAAGGGCGCGACGCACGACATCGCCCACAAGCGACCCGAGGAGTCCGGCCTGTGGGACAACTGGCGCGCCCAGCAGCATGCCTATTTCCTTAATCGCCTCCGAGACACGCCCGAGGGCGAGGGCAACATGCTCGACCACAGCGTCGTGCTCTGGGGCTCGGCCCACCCGCACGGCTCGCACAACACCAGGCTGTACCCGATCCAGATCGCCGGCGGAAACAGGCTCGGGATGAAGCATGGTTACCTGCACGACTTCCGCGACCGGACGGAAGATGTGCCTCTGGCCAACCTCTTTGTGTCGATGCTCAACGCAGTGGACGTGCCCGTCGAACGTTTCGCAGACAGCACTGGCCGCATGATCGAGGTATTGGTGTAAGTCATGCCGTTCAACCGCCACCACCTGATCGGTTTGCTGCTTGTCGTACTGCCCGCGACGGCATCCGCCCAGATCGAGAAGCCGCGCGTTCTATTCCTGGGCGACTCCGTTCACAGGCAGATGATCAGCGCCGCGGCAAACGAGCTCAACGACAGCGTCCGAATCGAATTCCCCAGAGGCGTCTCGCCGAGTAACAGCGGTGCAGCACTCAAGCAGATCGACGAGTTACTCGGCAATGGCGAGTGGGACTTGATCTACTTCAACTTTGGCCTCGGCGACCTGCTCCACAAGGACCCGCGGACCAAAGAGATCCGCGCGATGAGTAAAGAAGTCGGTGGCGTCCGCGTGACGTCACCCGACGACTACCAGAAGAATCTCGACGCGATCGTCGAACGCCTCAAGCAGACGGATGCCATGCTCGTCTGGGCTCACACCACGCCAATCGCCAACGCCGACTCGAGCGGCCTGTTTGAAGCGGGCTCTGCAGCCGAGTACAACAAGGTCGCGGAAAAGGTGATGGTCCGTCACGAAGTGCCGGTCAACGATATTCACGCCTACGTGATGGCGCAGTTCAAGGAAGTGGACAAGCACCCCGACAATCTGCAGTACCTCAAGGCCCTGCAGAACAAGTCCCCCCTGCACAAGCCTGTCGTCGAAGTCATCCGCAAACTCCTGGGCCTCTCAGAGGAGCCACATTGACCAGGAATCAACTGATCCTCGAAGAAGCACGAAGCGTGAAGCTGATTGCGGGCGAAGGGTCGCAAAAATCCACCGACCCTGAATTCCAATGGCGGACGTCAGTTCGGTCAACGGGTGCTAACGATTCTCCGTCGAATCGGGCTCTTGACCTGGTGCAACCAGCTCTGCTGGACCGAACGCGCAGATCCGGCGCAGATGCCGCTTGGGATCCTAGGCATCATCGAAACAACTTGTTCAGAAGCAGCCACAGAGGATAACTCTCAGGAATGTCTTCCAGAGAGTTTGGAGGTGGATCCCGATTTGGCATGTGCTGGGGCCTCCTTTCGCGGATTCGCCCACCGCAGTTGCGTCGAACGTTAAGCCGCCCTGCGTCCAAAACCCTTTACCAGTCCGCCGACGTACGATCGAATCTCGATCTCGTCGAATGCCAGCGTGCCGACTTCCTCAGGTTGTTCGCTCACTGGAGGCAGGTGCCCCCTCACCATGCTGGACCTCGCCGTGTTGTAGTACTCGGTGAACTCGGTCACCAGGTGATCCAGATGCCGCTTGCCGAAGACGATGAACTTACCCAGGCATTCCAGTTTGATCGTCTGAATGAAACGCTCGCAGCGGCCGTTCAGATTCGGGCTGGCGACGGGCAGAGGATTCGTCCGGACTCCACGACCGGCCAGGGCGGCCGTGTATTCCTTCGTGAACTTCGTGTCCCGGTCGTGCATCACGATGGCCGGCTTCTGCTCACGCCCCGCC